>JBAYJY010000005.1:0-63682 GCA_041664945.1 bacterium
CGAAAAGAAGGGATCGGCGGCGCCGCTTCCCTATAGCCGCCGCCTCTGAAATAATCCAAATTGAATGACGCTGACAAACAAGCGCACGGAAGTTCACTTTCTCCATTCGGCGACTCATGGCCCGCGGACGGAGGCGGAAAGAAAGCCGAGGCATTCTCAGAAAGAACGATCCGCGCGCTCTCGAAGCTTTTCCGCGAGATTGTTTTCTCGAATGAATTCGCCGCGCGCGACGGCCTGATGCAGCGGCTGGACCCGCGCGTTAAGCTCATAACCATCCTCTCCTTGATAGTCGCCGTAAGCCTGTGCCGCCGCGCTGAATTCCTCGCGGCGTTCTACGCTGCGACGCTCGCGCTTGCGCTCGCCTCCGGAATTCCGGCCCTGTTTTTCATCAAGCGCGTCTGGTTTTTCATACCCCTGTTTTCAGGCGTAATTGCGCTGCCGGCGCTCGTCACGGTTCCCGGCGAAACGCTCGCGCATTTGTTCCAACTCGGCGCATGGAATGTCAACATAACGCATCAGGGCGCCCAATCGGCTCTGATATTCGTGCTGCGCGTCGCCGCCTCCGTCTCGTTCATCGTTTTGCTGACGCTGACGACAAAATGGACCTCGCTTCTTCGCGCGCTGTCTTCCGTCAAGGTTCCAACTATCTTCGTGATGATTCTCGGAATCAGCTACAGATACATATTTTTCATGCTCTCTTTCATAGAAGAGCTATACATGGCGAGGCGAAGCCGCTCAGTGCGGCCCGCCGACCGCCGCGGCGGTCGCGAGTTCGTGGCCAGCCGGATGGGCGCCACTCTCTCGCGCACTTTGCGCATGAGCGACAATGTTTACGAGGCGATGGTCTCCCGCGGCTTCACCGGCGAGGCGCGCTTCATCGAGACGGCGCGCCCTGGGGCCGCCGACCTGTTTTGGACCGCATGCGTCGCGTGCGGGATTATCGCCGCCTACTTCGCCGGGGGATTCAGATGAATATATTCGAAGCGGATCTTGTTTCATACTCTTACGCGGGCCGTTATCCGGCTCTGCTCGACGTCAGCCTGAACATCGCTCCCGGCGAAAAAGTTGCGCTTCTCGGCGCCAACGGGTCCGGGAAATCCACTCTTCTCCGCATGCTGGACGGCCTGATCTTCGCAGACTCGGGATCGGTTAAATTCATGGGCCGCGAGCTTTCCGAAGACACGTTGCGCGGCGCGGCGAATAGTTTCTTCAGAAGCAAAGTGGGCCTCCTGTTCCAGAATCCGGAGATACAGCTTTTTTCGCCGACCGTATGGGACGACATTTTGTTCGGGCCCGCGCAACTCGGCCTTCCGCGCGACGAGGCTGTCAGCCGCGCCGAATCCGCCCTCACCGCCCTGCGCATCGAGCGCCTCCGGGACCGCGCGCCTCACGAACTCAGCCTGGGAGAAAAAAAACGCGCGGCCATCGCCTGCATCATGGCGCTCAACCCCGACGTTCTGCTGCTCGACGAGCCGACTTCCGGCCTCGACCCGCGAAGCTGCCGCGACCTGATGGACATCGTGATCGAGGCGAGCGAAAAAGGGAAAACCGTCGTCACGGCGACGCACGACCTTCACTTCGTCTCCGAACTCGCGGACAGGGTTTACGTCTTCGGCGAGGATAAGCGCATAATCGCCGAGGGGCCTGTCTCCGTGATTCTCGCCGACGAGGACAAACTGCGCGAATGGAACCTCGAACACGCGCACCGACACCGACACACGGGCAAATGGCACGAGCACGAACACGACCACATCGGCCACGCCCACCGCCACGGCGACGCCCACAGCCACGATTCTCACGATCATAAACACGGCGATTGAACCTCGATTCTTAATGATGATATAATTAACCCGCATCAGACATGATGGAGGATTGAATCATGGTGAAAATAGTAGTCGTTGGAAGTTTCGTGATGGATTTCATATTCAAAACGCCAAGGCGCCCGCTCAAGGGCGAAAGCGTTATCGGAAAATCGTTCAACATGGCGCCTGGCGGCAAAGGCGCAAATCAGGCGATGCAGGCGGCGCTTCTCGGCGCGCAGGTCCACATGGTCGGCCGCGTCGGAGCCGACGTTTTCGGAGACCAGATTCTGGAGAGCCTTTCAGGCGCCGGAGTCAACGTCGACTATGTGAAGCGCGACCCGGCGGGCACCGGCTGCTCGGCCATCGTGCTCGACGAGGACGGCGACAACAGCATCGTCATGGTCCCATGCTCGAACATGGTCTGCCGGCCTGAGGACGTCGTCGCGGCGGAGGAAGTTATTAAGCAGGCTGACATGCTGCTCCTGCAACTCGAAATACCTATGAAGGTGAACGAGAAAGCGGTGAAAATCGCGCGCAAGCATAACGTGCCGGTGATCATGGACCCGGCGCCGGCGTGCGCTCTCGAGGACTTTTACTATAAAAACGTTCAGATAATGAAACCGAACGAAACAGAGGCGCAGATACTGAGCGGGATGAACGTGACGGACGCGGCGAGCGCGGAAGAGGCGGCGCGCGAGATATCCTCGCGCGGCGTGGAGACGGTGATCGTTACTCTCGGAAGCGCCGGCGTTTTGTTGCTGGACAAAGACAAGGCCGTCCACGTCCCCACCGCGAAAGTAGATGTCGTGGACACGACCGCCGCGGGCGATTCGTTCACAGGCGGCCTCGCCGTGTTCATCGCCGAGGGAAAACCGATCGAGGAAGCGGTCCGGCTGGCCAACTGCGTCGCCGCGCTCTCCACAACGCGGCTCGGCGCGCAACCGTCGTTGCCGAACCGCGACGCGGTCGAAGCGTTCATTTCAAAATGCGAAAACGGACGCTGAGTTTTCGGCCATCTGAAAACGGATTGATAATGCTTTGAGAATAATCCGGATTGATTTTTCTATCTTATAACGAGTTCCAGCCTGTTGCGAACCGGCATGGGGCTTCCCGCGGAAAAAGCCGCCAGCTTCCCGTCCTGAAAATCCGCATAACGATTCGACACCGCGAGCCCGTACACCGGGTCGCCGTACCCCCACCGCTCGACGCGCTTGCCGTCGCGGGCGAAATACTCCTCGCTCGTCGGACGGCCAAGCACAATCAAAACCTGCTGCTTGTTCATCCCGAGCGCCAGAATTCGACGTCCCACATACCACGCGGAGACTCGATTCATATTAGGATAGATTCTTTTTACCGCTCTCGCCCGTTCGTCGTTTCTGAGCAACTCGACATCCACAAGCTTGTTTCTCATGTCTTTAATTCCGGGATTTACCGGCCTGAGAAAAACTTCCGGCGGGCACGACTCGATTTTCTTTACGCTATATTTGCCTTCGTCGCTACGCGGAACCGCTATCGTTTCGATCTTCAGGTCGTAATCTATTCCGTTGACGGGACAACGCTTGAAGCTGCCGGTTTTCACCGGGACCATCTCATTGGGATAAACGAATTTTTTGTAATAATATCGATGCCAGTAGCCGCCGGCTGCCAGCCCGAAAAACATGATGATCAGAAGCGCATACGCCAACCGCTCATCCGCGTGGCTAAAAGCCCGCTCCTTTTCCCCGGAGCGGTCGCCGCACCACGGGCAGCGCGTCCGGTCCGCGGGGATCGTTCTATAGCACTTAGTGCATGGCCTTGCGATACGCGTCATCATTCAGTTCGTTTCTAAAAAATGCGTCAGTAAATATTAAAGCACAAACTGCCTAACTTATAAACCGCCCCGCCCGTTTCTTTGTTGACGATATTTTTTTTCGATGTTACTCTTTGGACAGGGAAACGCAAAGCTTTTCGAATACGGCGAAGCTTCCTCAAAGATTGCGCGCGGCGCGGACGCCTCAAATACGGCAGACGGAAAACGTGAGAGAATGATTACGCTCGTATACATCTGCAACAAGTGCAAAGGCGATGCTGAATCCCGCACGTTCGAGATCGAATACAGCGACATGAAAGCCGCCGGGACGGCGCCCGCTCCCGTCTGCCCGCGGTGCGGAAGCGTAAAAGCGGTGACCCGCTTCTTCGGCCACAACATTTTCTGCCCGGCCAAAAGCAATAAAAATCCGCTGCCCGCACGCTTTGCGCCGATGGAAAACCAGTCCTCCGGCGCAGTCGTTTCAATCGGCATGCGATTCGACGAGGGCGAAAAGGAAATATTCAACAAAACCATCGGCGAACTCATCAGCGCCGGACAAACCGAGAAAATCGACGACCCGGAAATCGACATCCCCGGAGAAAAACTCGGCCTGAAAAAAGGAACTCTCGACCGCGCGCTCTTCGACATCCGCCAAAAACATATGATTGAAGAATTAGAACAGGGCAAAAAAATCAGCGGTTTCTACCTGCCGATCACTGGCGACACCGGAAACTGACAGCTAACCCCCACATGTAATCTTTCATCTTGTTATAACTTCACTTCCTCTAACGCTTCGCTTTGTTTTGTAATTCCTTTTTTATTCTGTCATTCCGAGCGAAGCGAGGAATCTCCAATTAAACAACCGTTATCATTGGCAATTGGGGTTTAAAGAAAGAAAAAGCGAATTAAAGTTTTCCGCTTCGCTCGAAATGACAAAGTTGCGGCGGGGAAATAACAAAATTAGCGCGAAGGAATGTTAAAAATTGGAAAACAAAACGCGCCCGGCGAAAAAACTCATTCCCTTTCCTCGATCGGGATGTCATATTTTTTCAGCATCCTGTAAAAGCAACTTCGTTCTATTCCGCTCTTGCGCGAAGCCTCGCTGATGTTGCTTCCGCTGCGATTGAGAAGTTCCGTGAAATAATCCTTGTTGAATTTTTTGACGACGAGATTCTTAGCGTCCTTATAAGTGCGTTCGGCGAGATCCTTGATGCCTTCGGAAGTTACGCCGGTTTCGACAAGCGACTTAAGCGGCTCCTGCAGGTGGCGCGGGTGTATCGTCCTGTCGTCGCAGAAAATGATATTGCGCTCCATGTGATTCTCCAGCTCGCGAACGTTGCCCGGCCAATTGTAATAGGCGAAAACAGACAGCGCTTCCGGGCTGATCCCGTCGACATTTTTAGAAAATTTTTCGTTGAACTGAGCGATAAAATGAGTGACGAGATCGGGAATATCCTCGAGCCGCTTCCTGAGCGGCGGAACCACGAGGTGAATTACGTTGAGCCTGTAATATAGGTCCTCGCGGAACTTGCCCTGCCGGACCGCCTGTTCGAGATTCCTATTCGTCGCGGCTATGACGCGCACATGAACCTTCACCGTGCGGTTGTCGCCGACGCGCGAGAATTCCCCCTCCTGCAAAACACGCAGAAGCCGCGTCTGAAGATGCGGGCTGAACTCCGCGATCTCGTCGAGAAAAATCGTGCCGCCGTCCGCGGCCTCGAAGTAGCCTTCCTTGTCGCGGTGCGCTCCCGTGAACGCGCCCTTCACATGCCCGAACAATTCGCTCTCCAGCAAATTCTCCGCCAGCGACGCGCAGTCGACCGTCACGAACGCCTTGTCGCGCAGAAACCCGTTGAAATGGATCGCCTTCGCTATCAGTTCCTTGCCCGTGCCGCTTTCTCCGGTGACCAGCACGCTGCTCCGCGTGTCCTTGATCTTGTCCATGACGCGGTAGACACCCTGCATAGTGTCGCCGACGCCGATTATGTTGCTGAATGAAAACTGTTTCCGTATCTGATTCTTGAGCGCGACATTCTCGGCCAGCAGGCGCTTGTGCTCGACCGCCCGCCGCAGAATCATGTCCACCTCATCGAGGTTGAACGGCTTCGTTATGTAATCAAACGCGCCCTCTTTCATCGCCCTGACAGCCGTCTCAACCGTTCCGTGCCCGGTTACAATTATGACCGGCAACTGCGGGTCCCGCTTTTTTATCTCCGCGAGCAGCGCGAGGCCGTCCATCCCTGGCATCACCAGGTCCGTAATCACCGCTTCCGGCTGCTCGGCTTCCAGAAGTTCGAGCGCGGCGGCGCCGGAAAGCGCTGTCGCCACCTCCCAGCCGATCGACTCAAGGCCTTTCGAGAAACTGTTCAGTATTCTCTCTTCGTCATCCACCAGAAGCGCTTTTTGCATATCAGAGGTCCTCTTTCAGAAAGTCGTTCCACAAAAACTTCTTCAAATTGTTGAGCCACATATCGGCGAGCGCATCCTCCGATTCGGCGTTGTTGACGTCCACATCGCCCTTGAGAGCCCGCGCGATCACCGTGTTGCGGGCGATCAGACCGGCGCCGCCGGCGTCGCTTATTTTTTTCACCTCATATATTCCCACTTTTGCCGCAAATAAACGGTTGAGTGCCGCCACGATCCTGCGGGCGCGAAGATAGGGCGAGCCCTGCTCGCCTGCGTCGCCTATTCGCAACAGCTCCCCCTGGGGGCCTTTGATCGCGCCGTAGCATTTCTTCCCGTTCTCCTCGCACACCTCCATCGCAATCAGCCGCCCCGCGATCTCATAATTCAAACCCTTGGGGGGTTCAAGCCCCAGCCGCCTGAAATTCTCGGCGATCAGCTCTATTCTCAATTCCATTGGCGGATGCGAGTCGTAATAGTCATAGAGCATATCCGGACTGTGCGTTTCGTACCTCTGAAGCTTCATTATAAAACGCATGAAACCGGCCGGGTCGTAACCGGCTTTATAAGCGTATTCGAGGCCGAACCGGTCGGCTTCAATCTCGGCGCTACGTCCGTAAATGTCCGCTCTCGACTGCTGCATCATCTGCCCGGCCACAATCGCATTCGGGTCCCGGGTCAGCACCAATATCAGAAAATTGACCATCGCGTCCTTCATGCTTTTCTTATACATGACCACGCCGTGCTTTTTCGCGATGTGCGTGACCTCATGCGCTATGACGGACGCCAGTTCGTCGTCATCGTCAACGAAATCCATGAGGCCGCTCGTCATGAAAATATAGCCCCCGGGGAGAGCGAACGCGTTAATCATATCGCTGTCGATAACATAGAAATGGTATTCAATTCCCGTGCGGTCGCATATCTTGACGACTTCGCGGCCGATGGCGCTCACGCGGCGGGCCTCCGCTGCGTCGCCGGTAAGCCCGTAATATTTTATGACCGCTTCGGCCGCCTCCTTGCCCAGCTTCACTTCTTTCACTTCATCCAGGTCCAAAAAACCCGCGCGCGCCGGCGCCGACAGCATTGCGGCCGCGAACGCTACGGCGAAAATGAACTGAATTATTTTCAACGCTTTTCGATCTGCGCTCGGTTTTCTCAACTCGAAATCATCTCCGGGTCTTGCCTGCGCGCGGCATCCGCTGCGCGGCAGCGATTCTGTATATAAGTATTATAAGAAAATGAGCATCAACCCGCGGAGTCGCGCCATCGCACAGTGACCTCCGCGCCTGCCGGGAGGCCGATCGATTCGCGCGCGCTTCCGCGCGACACCGCGATCTCCAAATGCCCCGTGCTGCCGATGTATGCGAGCAACTCGCCCTGCTGCTTGTCCGTAAACGTGCGAGACAAACCCATGATGGTGAACGAGCCTATCCTCACGAGCAGCGGCGGCCCCTCGAAACGGCTCATGCGTTCTTCCGTTATATTTGTGATATAGCTGCCGTAATGGTCGATATGCACGGCGGAGCCGGCAATAGCGTTCGCCGAGACGGAAAGTTTCGCGCTTTCCAGCGCCGCCGGCCTCAAAATCGGAGGCCCCACCTCGTCGAACGGAAAGCCGGTCGCGAGCCGCGCCGCCGCCGGCGCGAAAATGTCGCGGCCGTGGAACGTCGCGCTGACATCTTCCCTTATCAGTTCAGGATTCTCTATCAGCCGCGCCCGGCAGCCGTCTTTGCAGGCATCCAGAACCATCGTCAGGAGGCCGTTGTCCGGCAGCGCGAAATAGTAGCCTCCGGCTGCCACCGCTATCGGCGCCCGCGGGCCGCCCACTCCGGGGTCGACCACCGCCACATGCACCGTTCCCGGCGGATACAGCGCGTAATACGTCGACAGAATGTACGCCGCCGAAGCCAGATTGAACGGCGCAGCCTGATGCGTTATGTCAACTATCTTTATGTCCGGATCGACCGACAGGATGACGCCCTTCATGCTTCCGGCGTAAGCGTCACGGTCGCCGAAATCGGTCATAAGCGTGATTATCGAGGAATCACTCATTTTCGCCCGCCGCGTTTTCTTCTATCCATCTCAGGTAGTCCGCGTCTCCGTCCGAGAGAGGCAGAGCCACAATTTCCGGGACTTCATACGAATGCGCCGCCCGAACCGCCACTCGCAAAGCCTCGAACGTCGAGACCTTTGTTTTCGCTATCAGAAGAACCTCGGCCGCGCTCTCGACCGCGCCTTTCCAGCGGTAAACCGACTGTATCGGGCCGACGCGCGTCACGCATGCGGCAAGCCGCTTTTCGACAAGCAGCGACGCAATCCGTTCGGCTTCTTCCTCGCCGCCGGCGGTTATGTACACCGCGCAATAGTCCGCAGCATTCATTTCAGTTCGCCTCCGCTCCCTCCGCTCACTGGTGAGCGATGACGCGGTTCCTTCCGCAGGCCTTCGCGAGATACAACGCCTGATCCGCTTTGTTTATCACGCCCGCCGCGTCATCCGCGTCGTCGGGATACACCGCGACTCCGATGCTTATCGTAATAGTCCGCGAAATCTCCTCGCCGTCGGAATAAAATGTGAACGGCGTCGAGCCGACCGCTTCACGAACGAGCTCGGCCTTCGCCACGGCCTCTTTTTTTTCTATATTCGTCAACAGAACGGTAAACTCTTCGCCTCCGAAACGGCAGACGATGCCCGAACTGTCAGCCGCATTCCTGAGCCGCTCGCCCAAGGCTATAAGAACCTGATCGCCGGCCGGATGTCCGTGCATGTCGTTGATCTGCTTGAAGTGGTCCAGGTCCGCCATCAGCATCGCCACGGACGAGTTGCGGTGAGTCGCTCGGCTCATGTCGCGGTCCAGTCGGTTCATGAAATACCTGCGGTTGAACAGGCCGGTCAATTCATCGGTAGTCGCGAGCTGATACAGCTTCGAGTTATCGAGCGCCACGGCGCAGTAGTTGGTGATCGTCGTCAGGAACTGCCATTCGCCCCTTCCGTATTCGAGGTTTTTCGGTTTGCAGATCATAAGAAAACCGATTTCCTTGTTTTTGAGGACGAGCGGAATAAAAGAAGTCTGAAGGCTTTTAATAAAACCGAGGTTCGAGAAATAGCTGCTCCATTCGTCGGAGCCGACCACTTCGTCCCACCTCGTGTTCTCGTTGATGTCGAAAGGCACGTTGAGCTGGTCGGCCACCTGCTCTTCGGCGCCGCGTTCCCTGTAGCGCAGCATAAGCCCCGTCCGTTCGTCGAAAAGCGCTATCATGCAGAATCGCACCACGGAGAAAAAATCCATGATCAGATCCACTACCATCTCCTGAATCTCATGCCAGTCCATCACGAACGTGATCCGGCGCATCATGGAATAGAGAAGGTCGAGCTCTCGTTCCTTCTCGTCGATGCTGTTCTTAAGTTCTGCGTTTTCGTGGATTAATTCGGACGCGATCGTGCGAAGAACGCTAAAGTCCTTCTCAAGATGACCATAGGAGCTATCCTGATCCGAAGCCATAACCAACCCGGCGCAATTTGTTTTGATTTCGAAACCACGCGCAACGGCGGCGATTTCGAAACTATTGTCTCTTTAGACAAAGCATATAGACTTTCGGCCCCGGACCCGGCCGAAAAACGCTTTGACCGTTTATCCGGGGCCTTTCGTCTAATACCCTGCTCTATCGCGCGTTTCTTAAAGCAGACAGGTGATCTTGCAGTCTGTCCGGTTCGTGCGCAGCCTGACTATGTTTTCCGGAACCTGCGCGAGCTTGATCCTCTTCGTGACCATTCTCGTCATGTCCATGCCGGAAGCCATGCAGTTGATGACGCGCGGGAACGTGCCGTCTCCGGAGTGGCCCTGAGCGCCGATAATCTCCGCGCGGCGAACCTGGAGCACCTCGCCCGTAACCGGCATCTTGGCGTCCGCGCGGGCTACGACGACTATCGTCGCATTGCACGAGCGGCCTTCCCATACAGCCTGCTCGATGAGCGGATAAACCTGCGTGGGCAGTCCGGTCGCCTCGAGATAGAGATCCGCGCCATGCCCGTCTGTATATTTCAAAACTTTTTCAACGAAATTCTCTTTGAGCGGATTGATGACATAGTCCGCGCCGAGCGCCTTGGCCATCTTCGCGCGGCTCGGTTCGGGTTCGGACATGATTACCGCCGCGGCTCCCATTCGCTTCAATATCGCTGTCGCCGCCTGGCCTACCGGCCCGCCGCCGCATATCACAACGAAGTCGCCCGGAAGAATGCCTTTCCCGCGCTGCACAACCGCGTTGTATGCCACGCACGTCGGCTCCACAAGGCTGCCGGCTATGAACAGCTCATCGCCCTTATAGTTCTTTCTCAGCGCTTCGAGACTCCACACGACGCGGTCCGGAACGACTATGTACTTCGCGAACGCTCCGTTGACGTTGAACCCGATCTCATCGAGCTTCTCGCAGTGGTTCGGATAACCGTCCGCGCAGGGCCGGCAGCGTCCGCACCACAGCATCTCTTCAGCCGTGACCGCTTCGCCGGCCTTGAACGGCTTGCCCGTCCGCTTGCTGATCGCGCCGGGGCCGCTCTTCACCACTATGCCGCTGAACTCGTGTCCCAGCGTGGCGGGGAATCCCGTGAGCCCCGGATACCAGATATAACCCTTATTGTCGGGCTGCGCCATGTGCACGTCTGAACCGCAGATGCCGCACGCCTTAACCTCTATCAAAACCTCGTTCGGACCCGGTTCGGGAACTTCGACATCCTCAATTTTCAAAACCGGATTCTTCCAGACCAGGCTTCCTAAATAGGTCTGTACGCCGTCGATGTCCTTTGCGCCAAGCTTGAAGCCCGGCTTCGGAGCCCATTTCGCATGTAATCTCACCGCTTTCATTCGTAATCCCTCCCAGAGATAATTATCGCCGGGCAGACCCCGGCGGTTGAACTCAATTTAAATCGGATTGTTTCGCCGCGCCCGCCAATCGCGCCTGCGTCACCGCCAGAACTTGACGACATCGCCCGGTTCCCTGTAAACCGTCTTGACGACGTCGTGCCTCACCGGCGTTTTTATCAAATGAAAATAATCGAGGATGACGTTGCTGACCCTGAAGCAGTAATCATCAAACGCGCGCGACTTGATGTCGTTTATCTGGCTGTACTGCAGCGTCGACGACACCGCGCCGTCCAGAAAACCGGTCCCGACCAGCTCATCGTCGTAAAGCGGCTTCTTTTCCCCGACAAGGATTACCCGCGTTTCTATCGGATAATCGCCTTCCACATAGTCTTTCTTCTTCAGGCCTTTGTAGCGCGTATTTACCTTGTCGGTCAAATGCTGGCGGCCTATTTTCCCTATGTAAACAATATCGGCAGGATACTTGTTCAACATCTTCTGGACGTATGCGTCGGCGGTTTTCTCACGATAGGTCGTGAATGCGAGATTCTCTTCCGGCACGACTACGTTGAAGTATCCGGATTCTGAAAGCGATTTTACAAGCCGTTTTGTATAAGTCTCGGCGGGCGTCGGCGTCCAGCGCTCGGTGCCCGGCAGATTCTCGAACGGCAGAACCAGAACAGTCCGTTTGTGGTAGTTCGATTTGAACACTTCGTAAAAATCGAGCGGCGCCACTGGCGTCAGCGACATCAGCGGAACCTCCGCGTCAACTCCGGAAACCCTGAAATAGGGTTCAAGTTCGGTGTCTTTCGGCAAGTGGATAGGTTCGAAGCTAAGCCCGGATTTATCTACCAGGAAACTGAAATTCGAGATAATGGTATCATTGTGAGGATCGAGCTTGAGCGCTCGGTGGGCGAGTTCCTGAGCGTTCATGAAATCGCCTTTTTCAAAATAACAGATCGAGATGTTGTTCAAAACGCCGGCCTTGAGACACCCGAGTTCTATGGCCTTGGTCAGGAGTTGAACGCCGGCGTCGCAGTCGCCGAGCAGAACCTTGACCGAACCGAGATTGGCTGCGGCGCAACCGTTTGCGGCGTCTGAAGCGATCGCCTTTTCGAACTCCTCGCGCGCCATTTCCGGCCTTTTGAGAAGCTGGTCCACATAGCCGAGACTATTGCGGGCGGTTGAGTGGCCGGGGTTTTCATTCAACACTTCTCTGTACGCCGCCGCGGCCTGATGCAGAAATCCGCGCTGCTCGTCAACCATGCCCCTGACCGTTTTGAAATCGATATTATCGGGATAAATAGCAAGCGCCCGCTCGATGTTGCGTTCCGCGTTATCCGGATCGCCGACCTTGAGATCGTATTTCGCGGCGCGGTAGAATTCCGTCGCTCGCTGCTCGGCCAAGGCCTCGCGTTTCGCGCGTTCGATTTTCGCCGCTTCTTCTTTCGTCGGCTCCGGCGCCGGAGCGGGCTTGATGGATTTTCGCGTATATTCCGGCGAGCCGGCGTCAGCGGATTTGCGTTCCGGGACATTCGCCGCGGAGAGCAAAACCGCCTCTTCCGCCGGGGCGGGCTGCGGCGCGGCCTTAACTGGCTCAGCCTTTGGCTGCTTGGCAACCTGCGCCGGTTCCGGCCTCGGTTTTTTCGCTTCCGGCTGCTTTTTAGCCGCCGGCTCGGCGGGTTTCGGCTTCTCCGCCGGCTTCGTCTGCGTTCTCATGCGCGGCTGCGGCGCATTATTCTCCGCCGCGGGCGCGGAAGCGACAGCGGTCGGGGCGGCTGGCTCGGCGGCGGCAGGAGCCTGAGCCGCGCTTGGCGTTTCCTGCGGCTGTTGCGCCATCGCCGGCGCTTCGCCCTCCGGTTTCGGCTTCAGCGTCATTTCCTTCGGCAACCCCTTCAGCGTTCCTTCGGCATACGTGTTGGCCGCCTGCTTTTCCCTTTCCGCTTTGAGAAACTCGTAATTTCTTTTGAATTGCTCATTCTGCGGATCGAACTTCATCACTTCTTCCATTTGCTTGATCGCGTCGTCATATTTACCCAGCTTATAGTACGCGAACGCCAGATTGTTTCGCGGCAGCGGATAGTCGGGCGCGAGCTCCACGGCCTTTTCGTGATAGGCCACGGCGTTCTTAAAATCGCCGCGTTCCGTATATACGTTCCCAAGATTGACGTAGGCCGTCAGCAGCTTGTCGTTCAGCGAAATCGCCGTTCGAAGCTCTTTTTCCGCTTCGTCATAATTTTTCATGAGATAATAATTCTGCCCGATGTTATTGTGCAGAATCGCCAGGTCGGGACTTTCGGCCGGCGTGAGAGCAAGCGACTGCTTGAACGATTCGATCGAGTTCTGGTAATCGCCTTTGGCGTTATAGCAAACGCCCAATCCGCTTTGCGCCTCCGCCAGCTTCGGGTCCAGTTCAACCGCTTTCTTGAGGTATTTGAAAGCTTCCTCATACTTCGCGGCGTCAATGAAAGCGAGCCCAAGCGCATTCTGATAAAACGCGTTTTCGGGCTCCTTTTCGACAGCGCTCGTCAATTCGGCGATAGCCTCTGACTGTCTGTTTTCCTGCTGAAGCTGAAGCGCCTTTTGGTAATGATCCCAGCCGGTCTGGGCTAAAATGCGCGGCGTCGCTACAGCCAGCAGCAACATCGCCAGCCCTGCGATCAGCCCGACGCGATACTTTTTGGATAAACTCATCCCCTCACCTCGGCATATGCTTTTCGGTTATATTACGAACGTGAAAACTCTCCAATGACGCAAATGGCGGCTTGCCGCCTCTATTAATAATACTTCAGACAATAACATTACTAGATATCAGATGTTATTGCAAGTTCTCAAGAGCCTTGCGGGCGGCCGGCGCCGCATCATTCACCGGATTCGCATCGATCCCTTTCCGGTACCACTCCCTCGCCTTCTCTTTGTCCCTGTAACGGTCCCGGTAAAGATTCCCGATATAAATATATGCGATCGTCTGGTCCTGCCGCGCGGCGATCGCTTTTTTGTAATAAACGAGCGCTTTTTCCAATTCGCGGCGCGCCTCGTAAAGCTTTGCGACCTTGATCTGAAGATCGAAGTTCTGCGGCTGCAGGTCCGCCGAGACCGCAAGATGCGCGACCGCGTCGCCGTACCGCCCGACCTGCAAATAGGCTTCCCCGGCCTTGAGTTGAAGGACCGGATCGGACTTGTTGCGGTTCAGCGCCTTGAGCGCTTCCTCGTAAGCCGCCGCCGCCTTGCTGTGCCGGTGATGAATGGAATGCTGGTTCCCTATGTATATCAGGGATTTGGAGAACCTGTCACGCGCTTTCATGTCGGACGGCCGGTAACTCAAATATCTGCGGTATTGGTCCGTCGCCCGCCAGTAATCCTTGCTGTTGTAGTAAAAATTGCCGAGGTCGAGACGCGCGTCCGGAAACTCCGGCTGCTCCTTTATCACGCCCAGATAGAGCGCAAGCGCATCCTTAAGCTTGTTCTGTTCCCAATAACTCTTCGCAAGCGCTTTCCGGCATAAATAATCCGGCGCCTGAACTTCGATGCAGACTTTGAGCCGCTTCTCTCCGGCGTCCGGCCGGCCCGCCATTCTGAGCAGCGCGTTCTCGCTGTAGTACCAGCGCGCGGGCGATATCCTCGCGAAAAGAAACAAAACCAGCATGACCGTTCCGGCGACGATCATAAGCGCCCCGACGCTTTCCGGTATCTGAATTTCTATATGTTTAAATTTATTGGCGTACCTGCGGGCCGTTCTGAAAATCACGAGCGCGCTCAGCAGCGTGAACAACATGCCGGCGCCGGTGACGCTGAGAAAAAACCCGAGCCACGACGTCGCGGCTTTCCCAGCCTGAACGTGTTTGACTGCGGCGAGTTCGCCGGGCGTCACAAGCCGCGACTTTCCCGGCGCTCCATTCACGACAACCTGCCCGGCTGCCGGATTTGCCGTCTGCCGCGCGACTATCGGCGGCCTGCCGGGCGCAACGGGATTCGGAATCTGCGCCGTTCCGCTCGCGGGCAGCATTTCCACCTTCTTTATCAACTGCAACTGCGGAAGCGGGTCGTTCGGCAGCGCCACGGCGCGATTCTGCAGATACTGATCGTACACAGGCCCGATTCCCTGCTTCGCGTTCAAATGCCTCAAGCCGAGAAGCAGCGTCCCCGCGGTCAGCAGTATCGATATAAAAGCGAGCGCCTGCATGAACGTCACAATTCGTTTGGGATAGATCGTCAGCGCGAGGTTGATTGCGAACACCGCGGCTATAAGCGAGCCGACGGTCAGCCACGGCGCCATATACACGCGATCCGTAAAAAGGAAAATCACTGGCAGCCTGAACGCGGAAAGCGGCTCGCCGTCGTAAAAATAGAACCAGGGAAGAGCCAGAGCCGGCAGCAGCAGCAGCGTTCCGAGCGCCAGCCAGAAAACCGGCTCCTTGTAAATCGGCCCCAGTTTTTTTCTCTTCTTTTTCTTCTTATCAGCGGCTTCAGCCAACATTGCGGCTACGAAAGCCTCCTCGTCATCCGGGAGGGCGGCCGTTTCCGCCGGCGGCTCCGGCTGGCTATTTTGTTTCGGCTTGAGCTTCTCGAGCTTTTGCGCTTCCCGGGCCGCGAATTCCGCCTGTTGCGCGCTTTCCTGAGAAAAACCGAGCCCGGTGATTTTCTCGCCCGTGCGCCTGTCTTTCGACGGGTCGAACATTTCCATGCCGGAAGCGCCCGCGCCGTCGGGTTCCAGGCCGATGCTTGGTCCGGGCTTAAAAGCGGCAGGCGGCGGACCCGGAATATTCGGAATTTCGGGCGCTGAAGCCAATGGAACGGCCGGAGTTCCGCATTTCCCGCAAAACTTACGTCCGTCGGGAATCGTGTTCCCGCAATTATCGCATATCAGCATCGCATTTCATCTCCGCATAAAACTCTGAACAACGCTCATTATACTACGGATGAAAAATCATTTATGCAGCCGCGTTATAAATATTTGCAAACCGGGGCGTTTCCTAAATGCTGCGCGCGTAAATCAAAGTCGCAAATACCATCAGCCACGCGAGAACCGAGCAGACAATAATGGAATCCGAGAGAATCGCCTGAAGATGCTCACGGCCGGGAGCGCCGCGTTTGGCGACCGCAGCATATCGCCAAATCGCAATCCCGACGAACGGCGCGGTGGTCCACAGCCAGCTCGTGTGATATTTCTCAGGCCCGGCGCCGGAAAAACTGTAAACCGTATAGACGACAAACGTCGCCGCTCCCGCCGCCCGGAATGTCCATTCCTGCAAAGCGGACGCCGCTTCCGCGCCGTCTCCATAAAAACGCTTGCCCGAGACTACATAAAACGCAAGCAGGAACGCAGACGGATAGACCCAGGACGAAACAGCGACGCCTATCGCCACGGCGCCGGCGAGAATTCTCAGAATCATCCCGCCGGAGATTATCGCCACTCCGGGAACGGAGAACCGCTTGAAAAACCACGAATACAAGAGCATGGCCGAGACATATGCCGCAACGATCGCTGAATAGGCGGCGCCGATAGATATCGAACACGCCGCCGCCCCAGCCGCCATCGCTACGGCCAAAGCCGCCATCGCTCCCCCGGACAACCGGCCCGCGGCATACGGCCTTTGTTTCTTTACGAAGTCCGCGCGGTCCTGCGCGGCATCTTTCAGATCGTTTATGATATAAATCAGGCTCGCTGCGAAACAGAATCCGGCGAACGCCATCAATTCGCGTTTAAGCTCCAGCTCCCGGAAAGGAAACGCCTCCCCGGAGAAAAACAGCGGCGCGAGCGTCAGCAGGTTCTTCACCCAGTGCGCCGGCCGCATCGTTTTGATTAAATCCATTGGTCGCATCGCTTGATTCAAGCTGTTTTCGTCATTAGCATCTGGCGCCCGGGCTGATAAAAAATGCTTCAAACCGCCGGCGCCCAATCGCTCTTCGGGCTAATTCCGGCATCGGCGATAGGAATCCGGCCGTGGTTAATTTTCTTCCGCGTTCATTTTGATGACTTTTCGGATTTTGCGGAGCAGGGATTCGGCGGTGAAAGGCTTCAATATATAACCGGAGGCGCCGTGCTGCATTGCCTGAAACACCTTGCTCTTCTCCCGGAGCACGGAAAGCATTATGACCGGAATACCTTTTGTCTCCGGAAAATCCTTGAGGAGCATTAGAGTCGAGAAGCCGTCGAGATCCGGCATGATGATATCGAGCAGAATCAGGTCCGGGCGCCATTCCTTCGCCTTCTCGATGCCGATATAGCCGTTGTTGGCGGTTATGACGTGGAAACTATCCGCGAAGATATCCTCAACGAGTTTGAGGACGACTTTATCGTCGTCGATTATCAGCATGTTGAGCCGGCGGCGGGCCGGGAGCGCTTTATCCGGTTCGATAATCTCATCGTGAACCTGCGATTTGAGGCGCTTGACCACGTAATCAAGAACGGCTCTTTCTTTATCCGGGCTGATTTTAACAAACTGGACGCCGATGCGGAAACGGAAGCGCCCCATGGGCGGCTCTATTCGCTCGACCCAACGGACTTCTCCGAGTCCGATTACGGGTTTCGTGTCGCCCGGCAGCCCGAACTCGATCGACAGTTTCGCGCCTTCCAGTATGTCGTATTCAGAAAGCAGACAGATTCCGCCGGCGCTGATATTCTTAAGGCTCGCCATGCTGATGTCCATATTTTCGGGAACGCGGTATTTGACCATGCCCTTAACTTCAATACGCGGGAATTGTCGCTTGTCGCTCATTTCAGTTCTCCTGTCGGTATGCCAAAACAAATAAAAGAGCAAAAACGTATTCATGTATATTAATAATGTCGCGCTTAAAAATCAATCAAAAAACAGCCGGACGGGAGAAAAAACATATAGCGGTCAGAAACTGGAATTCAGCGTCGCTTTCAAATCAGTGTTCGAGCCGATCGCGCTGCCTGCTGTCAGGCTGGTGGCGCGAGCGCGGGAAATATCTCTCATATACTCCATTTGAAGGTATGTCTTTGGCGTCACATAAACCGACGTGCCGAGCGTGCAGTTCATTGTCCTCGAAAAGCTCGCGCCGTTCGTCCGGTTCATCTTAAAGCCGGTGTTAAATTTCACTCTGTCGTTGTAAGTATAATTGTAGGTCATGTTCCATTCGTTAGAGAAAGCTGCGGGAATAACGCTGTATGAGAGCATAACGGAAGCGTTTGTTGAAGGCCTGATGTTGAAAGAATACAGGTCGTTGCCGGTCTGCGGCGTCACGGCCGCGGCAACGGCGCCTGCCTCGGCCGGCGGCGCCTTAGTGGTGGTTTTCGTGCGCGTCCAATTGGCGGTTCTCAGCTTCTTGTTATCCCTGTTGTATCCGAGAGTCCACTGTTGTGTTTCGGATTGCCGCCACGAGCCTCCTTCCCCGGATGTGCTGCGGGAATATGATGGAGACCATTTCATGCCGTATGGCAGCGCCACATCGAACTTCAGCGAACGTCCGTTGGTCTTGTTGGACGCCCCCGTTGTGGTTGGCGTATTCGTTGTTCTGATCGAAAATCCAAGATTGCTGACCCGGTAAAACGAATCCTTCACCGCGATGTCAAATGAGTCCGTCTGCGTCGTTGAATTCGTCGAGCTTGGCGTGGTCGCGCCTGTTGTCGTGGACAGCGGCAGGCTGGGAACGCTGTTTGCGAACGCGGCATTAAAATCAATCAGATTTTTAAACGGAACATAGTGAAACTTATGTATGTAATGGAATTTGTAATTAGTGTTGCGCGCCCTTGTATAACCCGGCGAGCTTTTCCTCGTGATGTCCGCGTTAATGCCGAAATTAGTCCACGGGTCATATTTAAGATTCAGCGTGTCGCCGACCTCCCTGCCGTCCAGCGTCGGATTCGAGGAGTCCGATTTGATCGAATCGGTGTAGCCGCCTCCTAATAATAATTTGTTGTTCTTCAGAAACTTTGAGGTAAAATCGTATGTGTTCGCTATAACTTCGGAATTCGTTTTATGCGTGGTTCCGGTGTCCAAACCCGTAACTCCGGTATTTGAATTTGTCGAACGCTTGAAATTCAGCGACGAAAGATGCCCTTTCCCGACATATGAAGCGGAGTAGCCGATAGTGTCAAGTTGGCTGCTTCCGCTTTTTTTGAAATTCGTTATGTTCCATGCCTCAGTGTTTGTCGTTGTTGTATTAAGGCCGAAATTAAAAGCCCCGAAAGTCGCGGTCAATGTCTGGTTGGAATTTATGGTTTCCCCGCTTTTTTTCAGCGACTGCGGGACAATGGTCTGTGATTCAGTGTTATTTAATGAATAGGCAAGCCTTAAGTTCTTCAGCGTCAAATCTAACGATCCCGAAAGCGAGTTGTTGGGCTTAGACTCCTTTTGTCCTCCGAGGTTGTCGAAAAACGCGTCCCTTCCCGCGCTGGTTATGCTCGCGTTCAAGCGGCGGCCGCGATAGTTCATGCTCATGCTTTTTGCGGCGCCGACCACCACGCGGCCAAGCGCCTTGTCATAGACGTAGCTTATTTCGATCTGGTCGCCCGCGGATGGGAAATAATGGCCGAAATCCGTATATCCCGGGTCGTTGGGATTAGTTTCAGAATCCCGGCGCCGGATCAGTACCACCGTTCCGGGCTGGCGATCGATTGTATAATAATTGTAGCCGATCGGGTAAGCGGTCAGTTGGTACTGGATGTTGCCGCCTACTTTTATACACGGCACGTCGGCCGGGTTAACATCCGCCGGAATAATGCCCCTGTCGCAATGGCGCACCTTAACCGTCGCCTGCCCTGTCAGATTTCCGTGCCTGAGATGGCAAACCAGTTCCCGCTCTGCCTCTGAGCCGTAGGCTTTTCTGTCGCCGTAGTAACGGCAAATATTATCAGACGTGCCGTCGTTGGCCGTAAGGGCGGCGGAAGAAGCGTCGATATTGATTACCTCTTCGTCGGTGTTGAACGACGACGCAAGGTCCGAGTTCGACGTGGCATATTCACCCTCGACCGACAGGTTCTTCCCTATGTTGAATTTTCCGTTCACATCCATGGCGGCCTTCGTGAACTCCGAGCCGGACGACATCTCTGTAGGCGTAATCGCGTATTTCACTTTTATGTATTCAAAATTGTTCACTGATTTCGGAATCGCCTGGCTGAATTCCAGATAGGGCTGGTTCTCTTTTGAGATTTTGTATGTGATATCTCCCTGCATCCTCTGGTAAAACAGCGGGCAAAGCGTCGGGTCGTCATTGATAATGCCGTTTTCGCTGTAGCAGAGCATGGAGTCAGACCTGTTGTCGGCCACGTTGGTTTGGTCCGCCGAAGCGAGAACGATTTCACTGCCGGGAAACATGTTCTGCGGCCATGACTGGCCGCTCGTGTTGATCAGGCCTGTGATCGGAATCTGATACGCGATGAATCCGGTCTCGCTCACAAGGTCCGGCCGATAATAGTCGTATTTAACCGTCATGGGAGCGGATACCTTGCCCACGGATGCAGGGTCGTTGCGAATGATATAAATCCGGCCGAGATAATAGCCCCTGTAATCGACGATGATCGGGGAGTTTATGCCGCCCGGAACCATCTCGTCCGTGCCTTTGGCCACACGTATGGAACCTGGCACGACATACGGATTGTCCAGCGTTATCGGAGTGCATCTTTTCGTCGATGTGGATGGAAGATTGGGACAGAGCCTTGTTTCGTTAATCGGCAGATCCGCCTCCAAAACAGCCTTTTCCGCGGACCCGGTGACCCTCGTGTTGCTTTTCGGAGCTTTCGACATGATATATGAAACGCCCAGCTTTGCGGTTTCCGTCCCGGTTTTTTTATTCACCGTCGAATAGCCTAACTGGAACGCGTTCATATTTCCCGTCGAAAACAAAAACGACGCCGCTTCGTAATTGATCGACCTGGTCACGTTGTTGTCAAACGAGTCGTTGAAATAAATCTCTCTTGTCCCATAGTCGATCGTATACTGCGTGGGAGAAATTTCCTTGCCGCCTTCAAAAATCCGCACTGTTCCCGGTATGATCATTCCCACGTTCGACGGCAGAAGATAGGGCCCTTTATTGCCGCCTCCGTTGATCGTCGCCACTCCCGGCGCCGACCTCATTTCCGCCGTCAGCGCCGTGAATTCAAGATTGCCGATTCTGTAGGACAACTGCGCCCCGTTGATTTTCTTGTCGAGGCTGAAAAATGAGCCGCTCTGGAAAGAAGTGTCGAAACTGCCGAAATGCAGGCCTCCGTTGGCGCCCGTAACCTCAATATCCAGATGCTGCTGCGGCTGGTTCGGCATCTCGCTGACCGTTCCGTTGATGGACATGCCGTTCCGCAGGCTGCCGTCCAGCAGCACGTTCCACGACTGCGTCAACTGGAACTGGTCGACTTTAGTCGTGACCGACGTGCCTCCCACCGCCGCATCCGTTGTCTCGCGTATCAACGCCTGCCTCGACAGAAACTTTTTATTCAAGGCAAACTGAACGTTGCCCGCGATCTTGAATGAACCCGAGCAAAGCGCCGCCGGCAGCGACTGGTCGCACGCTTTCTGGTCCGAATCAATAGTTACGGTGGAATTGCGCACATACTGCGTGCCGTTCTGCACAGGCACCATAACCTGTTCCATGGTCACCGGAATGTCCTTTCCGGGGCGCAGGCCCTTGAACAGCAGCGTGACCACAGGCATCGGCGTTTTTATATCCTCCGTCTTGACGTTGAAACCTGAAAGCAGCGAGATGTTTATCTCGCCTCTCACCGGGTCGACCCTGTTGTCGAACGGCATGGTGAAAACGCTTCGGTACTCCCATTTGTGCGCGGAGTCTATCAGGCTTATCAGGTCTTCCCGCGAGATGCCGCTTCCCACCGCGAGGCCGGAATCCTTCGCAAGGCTCTTCAATTCCTCTATGCCCATATCGTCCACCGGGGCCTGCACATCCACCTGTTTCGCCTCATGGCCCCGATAATCCGTGAACGTCAAATAGCTCGGATCGTACTTTACCTTCAACTGGACTCCGGTCATCATTTCGTATGCGGGGAATTTCTCAATCATTATGTCAAGGCGAACCCACTGCCGCGGCCCTATCCGCGCGGCCCGCTTGCTGAAACCGATAACCACATCCGCGGCCGCCTCGTCCTTTGCCGCTTCAAGCGCCGTAAGCCCAAGCTCCGCGCTCTGCGCAGCCACCGCGCTCTGCGCCGCGTCACCGCCGCCGCTCTTCACTATGTCGAACCGGTCGGCGAGCGACTGCGCCGTCAGCAACACATTCTCGCCGGATGACGCCGCGTACAACAACGGGTCCGGCTCATCTCCCTCATATCCCACAAGCCGGAAATATCCGGGATTCGCCGGCGCGCTCTTCCCGTCCTCGAATATCACCGACGACGTGAAGCTCAAATACGTCGATCCCGCCGTCCTGAATTTGAACGGGATTCTTATGAATACCGGCTTGCCGGAAATCAGGCTCCCGGACTTAGCCCTGAATGTCACCACTCCCGTTTCCGGACTCGCCTTGAATTTCTCGACAAGCCCGAACGCCGGGTCCGCCGCATATTCGTTCCGGTCGCCGGAAAGCTCTATGTAAGCCGGGTCAACCGTCACCGCGCACTGGCCGCCGAGAACTCTTTCGTCCTGCCCCGGGATCAAAGTGATCTCCAACGCCGCCGGTTCGCCGACTTTCATTATGGCGCCGCCCGCGATTGTAACCTGAAACACCGCGGCCGCCGCCCGCGCGGAAAATAAGAGCGCTATAACAAGCGCCCCAAACGCCGCCGCGCTCAAACGCAAACGCCGCTCAGTTGAGCGATATGCCGTTTTCGGGTTACGGTTCATTCGTTTTTTTTCTCTCGTCGAGAACCGCCTGATAATAAATGTTCTTCGAGCCGCCGCACAACTCCGCCGCTATCCTGGCGATTTCGCCCGGAGACAGCGTTGTGCGCGCAAACGCCCGCGCCATGCGTTCGCCCATGTCCGCCTCGCCGGCGGCCGGGGCTTCGCTTTCCGGCGCGCCCTCCACTATTAGAGTATATTCCCCGATTTCTTTGAGGGTAAGCCTTTTCGCCGCGATTTCCTCAAGCGTCGCGCGGGTGATTTCCTCGTGCAGCTTCGTCAGCTCGCGGCATATCACAACCCGCCTGTTCCCGAGCGCGGAATATAAATCCGCCATCGTCGCCGCGACCCTCTTGGCGGATTCGAAAAATACTATGTGCCTCTCTTCATTCGCCCATGATTTGAACAGATTCGCCCTTTTGGCGCCCGTCTTCGGCAGAAAGCCGTCGAACACGAACCGGGGCGAGTCGAACCCGGATACCGAAATCACGGTCGCGATCGCCGAGGGGCCGGGAATAGGCGTTACGCGAACGCCCCGCCCGGCCGCGGCGGCCACAAGCTTGCCGCCGGGATCGCTGGCCCCCGGTGTGCCCGCGTCGGACACCACGGCGCCCGATTCTCCGTTCACCAGCCCCTCTATCAGCGCGGGCGCCTTGAACGACTCCACATCTCCGTAAAAACTTATCAGCTTCGACTTCAAGCCGTGCCGGTCCATCAGGATTCTCGTGCGGCGCGTATCCTCGGCCGCCACCCAGTCGACGCCGCCAAGTATCTTCAGCGCGCGCGGCGAGATGTCCTCCAGATTCCCTATAGGCGTCGCCACAACATATAAAACGCCCGGCATCGGCTCTTTTTCAGACATATTTCGGCTCCTGCCCGATCGCCCGTCAATGCTTCTTCGAACGTAGTATTGAGATTACAAATGCGGCCGAAAGCACAACCAGCGCTCCCGTCCCCATCTTTATGTATCCGCCGAACTGGCTGGAATCCTTGAACAGCGGAACCAAAGACGACGCCGCTATCAGCAGCGCCGCTATTATTATCGCGAGCGACAGCCGGTTAAAACTGTGGCTTACCCGGTCAACCATCCCGCGAATCGTCTCAACGTAGTTTTCGAGCTCTATGTGGACCTTGAACTGGCCGTGCTCTATATTCTTCGAAATTTTATCTATGCGGCGCGGCAGCGCGGTCACTAATTCACGCAGATCGAGCACAGTGCGCACTACATCGCCCCCGAACCGCTTAGGGTCCACCTCGCGCCGGAACAGCATCCGCGCCGCCGGCTCGGCGGTGCCCACCAGATCGAACTCCGGGTCCAAATGCCGCCCCAGACCCTCCAGCGTCACCAGCGTCTTGTCCATCAGCACGAATTCGCCCGGCATCACTATCCTGTACTTCAGCCCTATGTTGAAAAGCTCGAGCACGAGTTCCTCGAGGTTGACCCGCCCTATCGAGACGTTCGAATATTTCTGCATCATCCGGCCCACATCGCGCACAAGCGCGTTCTGGTCGGACGCCGGGTCGACTACCGCTATCTCGTTCAACACCTCAACCAGCGCCGGCGCGTCCTTGTTCACAAGCGAAATGAAATATTTCGCCATGTTCTTCTTCATGATCGGGTCGACAACGCCGATCATCCCGAAATCTATCAGCGCAACGACCTGCCCCTGCGTTACGAATATGTTGCCGAAATGCGGGTCTCCGTGGAAAAATCCGTCTATCAGAATCATCTTGATGAACGAGTTCGCTATAACTTCCGTCAGATAGGTCAGATCGTAGCCCCGCGCGAGAAGCTGATCCTTTTCCTTGATTTTTATCCCGTGGATGTATTCCATCGTCAGGACTTTTTTCGTCGTGAATTCCCAGTAGATCGACGGGATGTATATCGTGTCGTCGTCCGCGAAATTCCTCTTGAACCGCTCGGCGTTCTGCGCCTCTATCGTATAGTCCAGCTCGCAGTTGATCGTCTTCGTGAATTCCTCCACGCTCTCGATCATGTTGAACAGCCGCGCCTCCTCGAACCGCTTCTCCGCCGCCACCGCCAGGTCGTACATGATTTCCGTGTCGATGCGCACGATCTGCTCTATGTTCGGCCGCTGCACCTTCACCACAACTTCCTGCCCGTCCAGCAACACCGCCTCGTGCACCTGCCCGATCGAGGCCGACGCGATCGGAACCCGCGCGAACGACTTGAATATCTGGTCGATCGGCTTCTTCAGTTCGGCTTCAATGCACTCCTGCGCCTGCTCGTACGGAAACGGAGGCACTTCATCCTGCAGCTTCGACAACTCTTTCAAAATGTCCGGCGGCACAAGGTCCGGCCGCGTGCTGATTATCTGCCCGGCTTTAACATACGTCGGCCCGAGCTCCTCGAACACGCGCCGTATGCGCACCGACAGCGGCAACTGGTACTCATCCGCCGCCACCACATGCTCGCGCAGCTTCCTCGGAAAGAACCGCGTCAGCTCCATCGCCTCTGCCGCCCAGAAAAATCCGTGCTTGCACAGCACGGCTACAACACCCTTCATCCGGATGCCTTTTTTGTAAAAACTCGGTACGAATTGTTCCGGTATCGCCATTATTCGGGTTCCATGTCCTTCACGCGCCGGCCCTGCGGCGCGATCTATTATTCTACTATCACATGCCCGCCATGGCAAATTCGCCCGCGCGCGCACATAAACAGGCTGAAACAAATATTATCTTTTTCTCCAGCCTTTGTTTATAATATCCGGATATTTGTCTTTGAATTAGCGCCTTAGGAGTATTCTATTGAGAAAGATTAAACTAAATCTACAGGTCCCCGCATCCGTTATTTGTTGCTTTTTATCATTATCGCTCTATAACACAACCTCATACGCGGAGCCCGCCGGGAGTGTTCCCGCGGAGCCGGCCGCCACAACCCGCGACTGGTCTCAACCCGGCCCAGACTCTTACTCCATGACTCCTTTCGCTCCGACTTTCGAGGAACGCAAGCTCGCCTACCTCCAGTTCTGCTCCGCAAATACGCGCGGCTCCATCTTCGGCGCCATCTGCTCCGCAACACTCGGCAAACCTGTCTCCATCAACGATGCCGATGTGAAGAAGAACGTGGACACCCTGATCGCTCAAAAAGACTGCGCCGACTTCACGGCCATCCGCGTAATACGCGTTTTGTACAAGAATAAGCAGTATAACTTTCTCAAACCTGAACAGGAGGAGGCCCTGCGCAACGCCATGCTGGGCTTCAAATACTGGGTCGACGAGCCCGGCGCCGACGAAATGATCTCATGGACCGAGAACCATCAAATACTCTTCCACGCCTCTGAATACCTCGCCGGCCAGCTTTATCCCGACGCCGTTTTCAAAAATAACGGCAAAAACGGCGCATGGCGCATGCAACACGCCAAGCCGATGATTCTTAAATGGATCGAGCGGCGCGCGCGCTGGGGCTTCAGCGAGTGGGATTCAAACGTTTATTACGATGAAGACCTCGCCGCCATCGTCAACCTCGCCGATCTCGCGCAGGACCCGGAAGTCGCGAGGCAGGCGAAACTGGCGGTCGACCTCATGCTTCTCGATATCGGCTCCGACCTCTTCAAGGGCGTTTACGCAACCAGCCACGGGCGCACCTACTACAACGAAGTGATCACCGGGAGAAGAGACTCAACGATGTCCATCTCGAAACTGGTCTGGGGCATAGGCAAATTCAACAGCTCGGAAAGCATGTCCGCGCTCCCCGTCATCACCGGCGGATACACGCCGCCCGCCGGGATCGTCGCCCTCAATCAGAGCTACGATATGCCCGAATTCCAGAACCTCGAACGCCACGGCATTCCCCTGAACAAAATAACGAAGTACGGGCTCAGCTTCAAAAACCTCGAAGATGTGCCGACGCTCTTCGGCATGGGCATATACTCGCAGCCCGAAATCGTCGACACCATGCTCACGTTCGCCGACAAATATAACCTGTGGAACCACCCTTTCATGAAGGAGGCCGGAGAAGCCGTCCGCAAAATTCCCCGCACCGGCCAACTCGGCAAAACCCTGCGCGCCATGCCCCCCATAGAGCCCTACCGCACCCTGCTCGGCGAAGCGAATAAAATAACCTATCGCACTCCCGATTACTCGCTTTCCACCGCTCAGGACTACCGACCCGGCGAAATGGGCAACCAGCACCACATCTGGCAGGCCACGCTCAGCCCGGACGCCATCGTATTCGTCACCAACCCCGGATCGCTTGAAGACACTCACGAGCGAACGCCAACCTTCTGGGGCGGACAAAACAGGTTCCCGCGCAACGCCCAATATAAAAACGTTCTCATTTCCATCTACAACATAAAAAATGAAAAAGCGATCGCCGAGCGCAACCTGTTCCTTTACACACACGCCTTCTTCCCGAAAAAGGAGTTCGAGCGCGTCGAGGAGTCCGGCGGCTGGGTGTTCGGCAAAGTAGCCGACGGCTACATCGCGCTCCGCTCGCAGGCGCCGGTTAAATGGACCGCCGAAGGGCCGCAGGCCGGCCTCGAACTCGTCGCCGAAGGCGCTAAAAACATCTGGATATGCGTTATGGGCCGCAGCGCGGTTGACGGCTCGTTCGAGGATTTCATGTCGAAAATCAAAGCGGCAAAAGTGAACTATGAAGGCGTGAAAGTTTCATTCGACGCGCCGGGCATCGGATCCGTTTCATTCGGCTGGACCGGCCCGCTAACCGTCAACGGCGCCGAAATCCCGCTGAAGAATTATCCGCTGTTCGACAACCCATACGCCCACTCCGAATTCGACTCCGGCGTTATCACGCTCACCGGCGGCGCCGCCGAACAGGTTCTCGATTTCTCAATCGGCAAATAAATACGAATCAGCCATTAGGATTCGGGCTAAAATCGCCTACCCATCCAGAACATCGCCCACTTTTACCGTAAGAGCCATCACTGAAAACGGCTTGGAAATATAGTTGACGTCATTGTCGAGCATCCCGTGATGGACAAAGGCATTCTCGGCGTAGCCAGACATGAAAAGCGTTTTCATGTTGGGACAGATTTTCTTGAGCCTTTTCGCAAGTTCGTTTCCGCTAATTTCCGGCATGACTATGTCCGTGATCATAAGCTGGATCGAGTCGCCCTCGCGCTCGCAGATACCCCAGCAAATCGATCAGGAACGGATTCACATCATCGACCATTCCCGTCTCGGCATCGAGGATCAAAATGCCGTCTTTCGCCCACTCAAAGAGCCGCCTATACCGAAGCTCAGACTCTCGCAAAGCCTCGCCGCCGGCCTTTCCTGAAATCGGCTCCGGCCCTTCTTTTGACGGCAGGGGTTCTTCCTTCGAATCGAGTTTCTTTTTTCCGAACATTAGATTTCTCCTGATCAATATGAAAAAAATTTAATGGCTGACCGAAAAACGCGTCTCCGCTCAAGATTGATGCCATGCCAAAAAACAAAGGTGTATGATAAGTTAAATTGATTATAAGATGAGAAATAAATATATCAGTTTAATATAAAACCGACTCCGGCAGTGTTTAGCTATTCAGAGAATTCCGGGTACAGCGATTTTAAGCAGTCGGGGCAAAGGCCATGCGAGAACTCCGCTTCCGAGTGGTCCCGGATATATTCTTCGATCCTGATCCAGAACCCCTCGTCATTGCGTATGTTTTTGCAGTTTGCGCAGATCGGCAAAAATCCTCTCAGGACTTTAATTGTGTTTTGCGCCTGTTCGAGGGCCGTGTTTTTCTTCTGAAGCTCCCTCGCGAGGTTTATCATCTCATTGTTCATCCTTGCAAATTCATCGTAAATCCGACTGTCGCGCCCCGCTCCGGCGCAGTTGGCTTGAAATAATTCGCGGCTCAACGCTTGAACGGCGAGAGAAGTGTCGTTGTCGAGAAAACGCAGCGTGAAAAGCATCTCGCATACATCAAATCGCGTTCTCGCGCAGAGAATGATAAATCCGTCCTGAGCCGCGATGCCGGAAAAAATCAGCGTTTCGAGCGCCGAGCCGTCAGACACGTTAATATCCCAACCGGAAGACATCCCGTGGATTTGAAGTTCTTCAAGGAATCCATCAAGTTTCGCGATATCATCATGGCCTATAAAACTATGAAAGCGCATGCCGGGGCTTATGTGTCCGCTGAAACCCATGTAGTCGAGAACGATAGCTGAGACAATCCCCTTTTCATCGCACCTGAACACAAACCCCGCTCCGGTTTTGCCGGTTTCCATTTATTCTTACTCCGTCCTTTAAAGATTGTCTTGCGCAGCCCCTAAACAGATGTTTTGATGCGGGCAATCATCCACTTGAAATAGGGAACGATTTCGGCGGCTTGATCCTGAGAAAGCGTTTCGCCCACAACTTTCGCGTATATCTCAAGACGGTTTGCCATGTGGGCCGCCTGGACTCCATCGTGCGGCAGCCGTTCGAGCGCCCATTCCATCTGATCCTCGAGAAGCGAAACCTGCCCGGACACCATCACGGCTTCGAGCATCCGTGTCGTGAACTGAAGGCCGATAGTTATGAGTTGTTCGGCTT
The DNA here is from genome assembly GCA_041664945.1 of bacterium. Taxonomy (GTDB): domain Bacteria; phylum UBP15; class UBA6099; order UBA6099; family UBA6099; genus JBAYJY01. Next base: position 29,097 of record JBAYJY010000005.1, read on the forward strand.
GGGCGCCGTGATGTTCCACCTCGGCGCTGAATTCCATCGAACGCCTCACAGTTTCGCGAATAATCACGGCTGAAGCCGCCCTGAAAGCCTCAAGCGCCCCTGCGGTAATCGGCGCGAGGGTATTGCCGTCAGCCATGTTTCACCTCTGTCTTAATCTTAAATTCAAATTTCACGCTCCGCAAGCCATCTATTCGCCACCTCAATAGCCTGTTGCGCATCGGCGGCATAACCATCCGCGCCGACTTGCAGCCAGAGATCGGGCGCCACGTTGAAAAGCCTGCCTCCGACCAATATCTTTACCGATTTGCATGCCTCGTCCGCCCGCACCCTTCTCACAAGGCTCATGGCCGCTTCGAGATTGAATGTGATCGTGGCGGAAACCGCAAGAAGGTCCGCGCCGCGCTCCACCACTGTCTCGACTATGCTTTCCTGCGGCGAGCTCGCACCAAGATAATATGTGTCCCATCCTTCCATCTCAAAAAAATCCGCGACCATTCGTATTCCGATTTCATGCAATTCTCCGGCGACGCTTGTGGCGACAAGCTTTTTCCCGTTTTTCTTTGAGGAAAATATCATCGGGTACATCTGCGACATCACCATCTGCGTCACATATGTGCAGAAGTGTTCCTGCGCCACGGAGATTATGTTGGCCTGCCATAGCCGGCCGACCTCTAACTGGGCCGGTTGAAACACACGCAGGTAAATATCGCGGACAGCGGCTCCTTTTTCAACTGCATCCAAAATCAACCGCCCCGCCTCATGCCTGTCGCCGGCAATCAATGTTTTCATATAATCCTGAGCCAGATGCCCTAATGGCGTTGTATCTTTCCAAAACTGATGCTTGAGCATTTCCTCGTTTTTGAGAATCTCTTTCATTTCCGCATGTCCTTTTGCCTGAGATAATTTGCCAAAAAACTAATCATCCAACACGCTGCGGACTAATTGCGACAGTTCGGCGACCTTGAACGGCTTTTGTATGAAACCCTCAACGCCTTCGTCCAGCAGCGCGCTGATCCGCCCGTCCGAACTGTAGCCGGACGCGATTATCACTTTCACATCCGGGTTTATTTTGACAAGCGCCCTGTAAACATCCTGCCCGTCCATTTCCGGCATGATCATATCCAATACGACAAGATCAATTTTATCGCGGTTCTTATTATATGTTGCCAGCGCTTCTTTTCCACTCTTAGCCCTGAAAGTCCTGTATCCGCATTTCAAAAGCATCTTTTCGCCGACTTTTGCCACAGCATCTTCATCGTCGACAATAAGAATGCCCTCGTCGCCGCGCAGGACAGCGCCGGCGTCTTCCTTTTGTTTATCCTGCTCTTTCAGATTCAGCAACGGCAGGTAAATATAGAAAATGGTCCCTTTGCCGGGCTCGCTGTCAACCTCGATATGCCCGTTGTGGCTTTTTATTATCCCGTGCGTGATAGACAGCCCGAGTCCGGTTCCCTTGCCCACGCTTTTTGTCGTGAAGAACGGCTCGAATATGCGTGTTTTAACTTCCTCCGGCATGCCGGCGCCTGTATCTGAAATCTTCACGAGACAATAGTCCCCGGATCGAACATCCGGATAGTCTTTGACATATTCGTCATCAAGCTCGACTTTCATGCATTCGATCGCCAACTCGCCGCCATCCGGCATGCTGTCGCTGGCGTTATTGCAGATGTTCAGAAACGCCTGAAACACCTGATTCGCGTCGACAGTCACAACAGGCGGTTCGGTCACGGCGGTTTTGATTTTGATTTTCTTATTGACGCTTCGTGAAAGAACGATTGAAAGGTCGCTGATAATAGAACTGATGTCCACGCTCTTGATATCGAGCTTTTCCTTGCGCGCAAACGTGAGAAGCTGCATGGTAAGTTCTTTCGCCCGGTTCGACGCCGTCATGATTTCGTTCAACTCATCGTAGAAATGCTCTCCGGGCGACAATTCCATTTTCGCCATCTGCGCGTTCCCCATAATCACTGCAAGCATATTATTGAAGTCGTGAGCGATCCCGCCCGCCAGCGTGCCGATCGCCTCCATCTTCTGCGCCTGAAGAAGCTGCTGCTGGAGAGCGTCTTTTTCCTCTTCCGCGCGCTTGCGTTTGGAAATATCACGGCACACGGCGAACACGAGTTTCTTTCCAGCGCATACCGCCCCGTTGGAGCTGACTTCAACGTCGATAAAGCTGCCGTTTTTGCAGCGGTGGCGCGTTTCAAAGTGATCGCCTTTCTCGTCAACAAGCCGTATCATTTCCAGCAGTTGCTCTTGCGTCCACTGGCTGTCCCAATCCCATATATGGAGTTGAAGCGCTTCCTCGCCGGAATACCCCAGCATTTCGGCAAATCTTTTGTTCGCCTCTAATACTCTCCCTTCCTCGTCCATGACAACAATGCCGTCGCTCGACTGCTCGACCAATATGCGCCTCCGGATTGCCTCGTCCGCCAATGCCTCTTCCGTCCGCTTGCGTTCGGTGATATCGTTAAATGTGACAATGAGCTTGTCGGCAAGAAAAGAGGCGTAGAGTTCGCAAATGCAGACAGAACCATCTTTGCAGCTTATCCGGTATTCACCGGTGTTGACTGGCTGCCGGGATTGGCGGGCTATTTCCAAAAATGGCTTCCATCTGTTAATCACCTCAAGGCGATAATCGGGATCAGGATAGGCAATCTGATACCATTCAGCCACCGTAGGCGCTGTGTGTCCGAAAAGGGAAAGAGCGCTGCCGCTCCAGAAATGAATTATTTCATCATCCGCGTCGACAACCGCAACCGGAAAAGGAGCGACATCAAGAACGGCTCGAAAATTCTGTTCGCTTTTACGAAGCGCCTCTTCCGCCTGTTTGCGGTCGGTTATGTCCGTATGCGTGCCGCACATTCTTAACGGTTTCCCTTGTTCGTCTCGCTTCACAACTTTTGCCTGATCCAGTATCCATTTGTACCGCCCGTCTTTGGCGAGCATTCGATATTCGATCCTGTGCTGCGGCGTCCGGCCTTCCAAATGATCCTGTATGGACTTCCATGCGGCTTCCCGGTCATCCGGGTGCTGGAGATCGGACCACTGCTTGATCGTGAACTCTATTTCTTCGAGCGTATATCCCAGCATCCCGGCCCAAAGCTCATTGCGGCAAACCTCCCCCGTCTCTATGTTCCAGTCCCAGTAACCAAGCTGGCTGCCTTCAAGCACGAGCGACATTCGCTCTCCGCTCTCCATCAACGCATCCTCCGCCTGCTTGCGTTCTGACAAATCCACATGCGTTGCCTGATAGTAAAGCAGTTTCCCCTCGGCATCGATTATTTTCCGCGCGGCGACAAGAACCCAGAACCGCGCTCCGTCGCGGCGAAACACTTCAACCTCCCTTGGCTCCATGAATCCCTTCTCGTCGAGAATTCGCAGAATTTCTTTCCGATCCTCTGGATTTGAGTAGAACGATTTTCCTATGTCAGACACATCAGCCATAATTTCTTCCGGGCTTTCGTAGCCATACATCCGCGCATACGCCGTATTAGCGTGAACCAATCTCCCGTCGGGAGTCGCCGCTGAAATGCCCATCATTGTGTTATCATACAGACTTCGGTATCTTCCCTCGGATTCCCTCAGCGCATCCTCCGCCAGCTTGCGCTCGGTGATGTCCTCATGCATCAAAACAAATCTTTTGGGACTCTCATTATTGTCGTACAAGGGGAATACAGTTCCCCGAAGCCAAACCGGAGCGTCCGGAAATTCGGGGGACACATCACGGGTGTTAAAATAAACTGCGGGGAAATCAACAGCTTCGCCTTTTTTAACGCGTTCAAATATCTCTTCAAATCCCTGCTTCTTTAATTGAAGATCATTAAAGATCGACCAATCGGGAGGCGGCACGGAACCAAATAGCCTTGTGTGCGCCGAATTAACTTTGAGCGTAAATCCATTCTCGTCCACAATTTGAATTGACATCGGATTTTTATCAATTATTTCCTGCAATATGTTTTCCGCCAGCTTGCGGTCGGTTATGTCGACTATGTTTGTAATGAAGTATTGCGGCGTTCCTGTCTCGTCATTGAAAATCGTCGTGCTTACGTCGGCCCATACGATGCCGCCTTCCTTGCGGACATATCGCTTCTCCCATCGATAGAAATCCGCTTCTTTCTCATGGAGGCGCCGGATATATTCGTATGACTCCTCAAGATCATCGGGGTGGGTGATCAGGTCGAAACTCAACTGCTGCAGTTCCTCGACTGTATAGCCAAGCATGCGGGCAAATACATTGTTGACCCTTATCAGCTTTCCATCCATCCCCGTCATGGACTTGCCGACAGTCGACCTCTCAAACATAGTCCGGAATCTGTTTTCGCTCGCCCGCAGTTCATCAGCCTTAATATTTCGTTCATTAAACTTCCTGAAAACATTCCACGAACCAAGCCCTATATAAACCAGGTAGCCGACAACGCTCATGGTTATCAAATAAAAATAGGCGGGCTCTTTATAAAGCAAAATGGGAGGCGACGTAATGTCGCTGTGCGTCATTAACCCCGTGTATTCCGATATTGCGACGAACAGAAACAAGCAGTTTATAAACGCTATATGTTTTGCCAGCGTTTTTTTAGAAGTCACGGAACTCAATGGCACAATGTGCCCGAAAAAATACAGGCAAAGGGGCGAAAGCAACCCGCCGGAAAATTTCATCGCGAGAATCGACAGCGCCTCGCCCGTATATATGAAAACATCGAAAATAATCCTGCCGCGCTCCGCGCTTTTCGCTCTTGAAACGCAGATCATTGCGATAAAGCGGTTGAGAACGATTAGAAAAGTGAAAATCATTGCCGGCGCAAGCCACTTCGCATCGAAAACTATCCTGTACCGCGCCGAAGGAAAATATATTTCCCTGCCGAGCAAAAAAATCGTTCTGCCGTCTCCGATATACTGCATGCCGGCATTGAAAGCCGCGAAAATGATGCCGAGAACGCCGAGGACAATTAATACGCCTTTCCATCCCCGCGAGAGAAACCAGCGCGCATCCGACTGTAAATCAGCCATGTTTCCATCGTTCGGGAGGTTATCTTTTTTGAATATACCCATGGAATATATCCTCTTGATTATATTTCGATATCCCCATCGAATTATCAGCATTTATTCGATCACAACGGCTTACAGATATGACGGTTCAGCATTTAAAACGCCTCTCAACCGTCCAGCGCCTCGCGCACCTTGGCTGTCAGGTCCTGCAGCGAAAACGGCTTGGAGATGAAGTGAATATTCTGGTCCAGAATTCCATTGTGGACAATCGCGTTTTCAGTGTAGCCGGACATGTAAAGCGCTTTGATGTGCGGACATATTTTCGCGAGCCGCTCCGCGAGTTCGCTCCCGCTCATTTCCGGCATGACCATGTCGGTTATAATGAGATGTATCGAATCGCCTTCGCGCTCACATATAAGCAGCGCCTCGCCTCCGTTTGCGGCCGTGTGGACCTTATAACCCGACGCTTCGAGAGCTCGTTTTGTAAGGCTGAGCACTCCCGGTTCGTCCTCGACAACCAGTATCGTTTCCGTTCCCGTTGTCGTCGTGAATTTCCGCTTCTCCCGAACCGCAGTCTCGGCGATTGAAAGTTCCCGGCGCAGATAAATCTTGAATGTCGTCCCCTCGCCGGGCTCGCTGTAGACCCAGATATGCCCCCCGCTCTGATTGACTATGCCATAAACAGTCGAAAGGCCAAGGCCGGTCCCTTTCCCTTTTTCCTTTGTCGTGAAAAACGGCTCGAAAATATTTTCCTTTGTCGCTTTGTCCATCCCGCATCCGGTGTCCGACACCGAAAGCGCGACATATTGCCCTGGCGCAACTTCCGGATGCTCTTCCGCATATGCCCCGTCCAATTCGACATTTGCCGTTTCTATAGTGAGCTTGCCTCCCATGGGCATTGCGTCGCGCGCGTTGACGGCGAGATTCAAAACCACCTGCTCGATCTGTCCGGGGTCAGCCTTAACCTTGCCGAGGTCGCCGGCGAGGCAGGCGATAAAATCAATGTCCTCGCCTATGAGGCGCCGGAGCATCTGTTCTATCCCGGCAATCGTATCGTTGATATCCAGTATTTCAGGAACGAGCGCCTGCCTGCGGCTGAATGCGAGAAGCTGCCGCGTCAGGTCCGCCGACCGCTCACCGGCTTTGAGAATTTCTTTCATATCCTCCAGCAGCGGATCGCCCGGCCTAAGCGCGTCGATTGCCATTCCCGCATAGCCGTTGATGACGGAGAGCATGTTGTTGAAATCGTGCGCTATGCCGCCCGCGAGCCTTCCAACCGCCTCCATTTTCTGAGACTGCCGGAGTTGCTCCTCCGACTTCCGCAGATCTTCTTCAGCCTTCTTGCGGTCCGTGATATCCTCCGAGATTCCCAATAGAAACTTCGAGACGCCGTCGGCGCCTCTTATGCAAACCTTCCTTGTGTGCAACAGCCGCTGACCTTTTCCGGCTGTCAGAATTGGCTCTTCCGGGATGTCCAGCATCTCGGCTTCTCCATCGAGAACTTCCCGGTCTTTGGCCATGAAATGGGCCGCCTGCTCGGGAGGGAAAAGATCTAAGTTGTTCTTGCCGAGCAAGTCTTTGCGCCCATACCCCAAAAGCTCCTCGCCCGCGCGATTGAATATGACAAACCTCAGTTCCTCCGCCTCTTTCAGGAAGATCATGTGCGGGACATGCTCCACAACCGCTTCGAAAAGGGCTTTCGATTCCAGCAGTTCCTCCTCCGCCCGCTTGTGGGCGAGCGCAATCCCGACGCTTGCCCCAAACCCCTCAAAAAACAGGATCATCTCCCGCGTGAAACGGTTGGCGCGGCGGTCGTTCAGTTGCAGCAACCCGACAATCTCGTCGCCGGAGCGCAACGGTATTAGCGCGACCGACTCGTAGCCCTCTCCGTTGCAGCGGTTGCGCGTGCGCGCCTGCCGGTCCGCTTCAGTCGTCTTGACTAACAGCTCCGTCGTGCAGTTGGACCAGAAACTGCCGCCTTCCGTGAAAAACGGAAGCGATGTGTCTGTGCGTCCGCAGAGAATGTTGCCGCACATGCAATCCAGCTCCGGATTCCCCTGCCCGTCCCGAATGATCTTTCCATCCTTGCCATACGCGCACAGGCTCCGCTCGGCAACAACAAAATCCTCCGGAAATCCCAAAGTCCCATAGTACGGAAAATCATCGCCCTCCCGCATCCGGATTCCAATGGCCTCGAAATCCGTATTTTTCTTAATCACCCGCAATATTCCTTCAAGCATGCTCTTGGTTTCCTGCGGACGGTTCATATGTTCGAGCGCTTCGCGCGCAAGCCGCTCCCGGCTTTCAAATTGCTTGCGCTCGGTGATGTTCACGACGCTGGTGATTATGTACAGCGTCGCTCCGTTTTCGTCCCGTATGAGCGTGGAGCTCTCATCGGCCCAGACGATGCCGCCGTCCTTGTGAATGTATCGCTTCTCTATCCTGTATGACTCGCGCTCATTCGAAAGGAGACTGCGGAAATATTCCCGGCTTTCCGGCGCATCGTCCGGATGCGTAAATTGCAGGAAGTCGCGCTCGCGGAGATCCTCGACGGCATAACCGAGCATATCGGCGAAAGCCTTGTTTGTCACCAACATAATCCCATCAGGCGACGCCAGCGATTTGCCCACCGTGGATCGTATGAATATCTCACGGAACCGGTCCTCGCTCTCCGACAGCGCCTTTGTTCTTTCAGCAACCCTGTCTTCCAACTGCTCGTTCAGCAATTTCAACTCATTCTGCGCCTGGATCAATTCGTTGTTTCTGTTGACCGCCGCTTCATAGGTGGAAATGAGAAGCGTGAGCATCTGCTGCTGGTCGGCCGTGATGAAACGCCGTTTCTCGGCGAACTGGATTTCCACCCCCACCCGAACCCGCTCGCTGCTTACTAATTTCCTGTTGGCGAGCATCTGTTCGATGCTGGGCAGAAGATAACTCTCGCTGTATGGCTTCGTTATAAAATTGTCCGCCCCGCACGCCAGCCCCTCGAGCACATCTGTTGAATCAGACAGGGAAGTAAGCAGGATCACCGGTATGTATTCCGTGCTTACATTCGCTTTGATCTGTCTGCAAAGCTCGTATCCATCCATTTCCGGCATGATGATATCCGTTATAACAAGTTGCGGCTTGTAGTTTTTCAGCAACTCAAGCGCCTGTCTGCCGTTTCCGGCCGCCGTCACTCTGAATTCATGTTTTTCCAAGAGGTATTTAAGTTCCTCGGCCTGCGTGGGACTATCCTCGACGATAAGTATTTCGACAGGTTCCTGTTGGGATTTCAAATGTTCATTCATTTTTTCCTTCTTTCGGCGCCTGCGCAAGCGTCATTAAGATATCCGCAATGCCTTCCGGCGGAAGAATATATTTTGCCGCGCCGAGCCTGATCGCCTCGCCCGGCATTCCATGCACGATTGAGCTTTCATTATCCTGCGCGATCGTGACCGCGCCTCTTTCCTTCATCATTTTCAATTCCTCCGCTCCGTCTTTTCCCATTCCGGACAGCAACACACCCGCCGCGTTCGCCCCGAACTCCTCTTTGACGGTTTTAAAAAGATATGCGACGGACGGCCGCAAGCCGTTCTCAGGCCCGTGATCGCTTAGAAATATACGCTTGTCGCGCCCCACTCCCATGTGAATTCCATCCGGGGCGATATATGCGCGTCCCGGCTCCGGACGCTCTCCATGCTTCGCCACGCTCATTGGAAAAAGCGTCGCTCCGCTAAGCCACTCCACAAATCCATTCACAAATCCAGAAGCTATATGCTGAACGATCAACAGGGAAACAGCCAGATTTCCCGGCAACCTTGAAAGTATTGTTTTCAGCGCCAACGGCCCGCCGGTTGACGCCCCGATCGCGATAATTCGAACTCCCGTACTTGTCTCCGGCTCATTTTTGATGGAAAGAGGAACACCAGCGGGAGCCTTCAACTCGAGCCGGACGCGTCTAACAACTTTGACCTCCGACATGAGTTTTACCGTCTGAATCAGCTCCCTTGCGGCTTTCCCGTGTTCGGGATGTCCTATGCCCGGCGGACGCAGAATCACAGCCAGCGCGCCGGCTTCGAGCAATCGGAACGTTCCGGCTATCTCCTGCGCTCCGGAGCTCGCGCTTACGATGACAATCGGCGTCGGCTGCGTTTCCATTATGCGGCGGGTCGCCTCAATTCCATCCATCCTTGGCATGTGGATGTCCATTGTAATTATGTCGGGACGCCCGCGCTTTATCATTTCAATCGCTTCCAGCCCGTCGCCGGCGACTCCCATCACCTCTATCGCGGGGTCGGATGAAAGTATGTAAACGAGCAACTCACGCGCCACCGGCGAATCTTCGACTATCATTACCTTGATCATTCAGTTCCCCATTCGGCGTTTTTCAAATCAGCTTCTTTATCACTTCAAGCAGATTGCTCTGGTCGAAACTGCTCTTGACTATGTAGGCATTCGCGCCCACTTCGATTCCTCGCTCGCGGTCCTCTCGCGATTCGAGCGCCGTCACCAGAACCACCGGCAACTCTGCGTATTTCCTGTCTTCCCGAATCCGCGCCGTGAGTTCAAACCCGCTCATCCTCGGCATGTCCACATCCGAAACGACCAGATCAAACTCTCCGCTGCGAACTTGCGTTAAAGCGTCCATTCCGTCCACCGCCGTCGCCACACGGTAGCCCGCCGTTTCCAGTATGTTCTTTATCAGCATCCTCGACGTGATCGAGTCCTCCGCCACAAGAAGGCTTCCCGTTCCGGCCGCCGGCTTCGCCTCCGCCGCCGCGGTTTTCGCCCTCCCGCCGGACCGCACGGCGGATTTCATCAGATCGGTCGCGTTTATAACCGGAACGACTTTGCCCGTGCCCAGAACCGTGGCCCCCGCTATGTTGCGCACCCGGCTCAACTGCGCCCCCAGCCCTTTCATCAGTATTTCCAGCTCGCCGAGAACCTCGTCCACCTGAAAGGCGATCCGTTTGTCGCCGGACGCCAGAACCACAACGGTAATATGGTCTGGCGCGGATGCCCCAGACGCCGGAATCGCTTCGTTGCGCATCGGCAATTCAAGAGCTTCCGCAAGCCTGACCATCGAGATGATTTGCCCGTTCAACTTGATGGTCTCCCGGTTCTCCACCGTCTTTACCTCATCGGGATTCACTCTCACAACGCATTCCGTGTTGATGGTGGGCAGGATAAAAACGCTTCCCTCCACACGCGCCAGAATGCCCTGAAAAGTCGTGAGCGTCAGCGGCAGAAGAAGCCTGAAGTTTGTTCCGGCGCCGGCTTTCGAGTCCGCTGATACAAGCCCGCCGAGTTTATCCGCTTTCTCGCGCACGATCGCCAGACCCAGTCCGCGGCCTGATATGTCCGTGATAATCGGGCTTGTGGTCACCCCCGACTGGAAAATGAGCGACAGCGCCTCTTGCGCGTCCAGTTTGCCGGCCGCCTCAGGCGAAAGAACGCCTGCCTTAATCGCGGCCGAAAGGACCCGCTCAACATCAACGCCGGCCCCGTCGTCTGATACTATAATTTCTATACTGCGGCTGTCTTTTACGCTGAAGCCGAGCGTTATCGTCCCGCGCGCCGGCTTGTTCTCACGCGCCCGTTCTTCGGGCTTTTTCATGCCGTGGTCCACGCAGTTCCGAATGATGTGCAGCAGCGGGTCTTTAAGCTCGTCGAGTATCCTCTTGTCAATCTCGACCTCCGCCCCGCGAATGATAAGCTCCACTTCCTTGCCCTGATCCCGGGCGAGGTCGCGCACGAATCCGGGAAACCCCTCGACGAGCGACGACACCGGAAGCATCAGTATTCTTTTCATCGCATCAAGATGCTCGTCCACCATTCGCCTCAGAGCGCGCTGGTCCTGCTCAACCGCCTGAGTTAATTCCGCTATCCGATGCTGGAACCCGTTCAATCGCGCTTCGTTCAACTCTATCAACTTGTCAAGCAGCGGGGCGCTCTCTTCGCGCCTTCTACTCTTCAGTCTTGTCCATTCCGTTTTCCACAAGACAAGCGCCTGCTCGATCTCACGCAGTTCGGCGGCCCGCTGGCCGGCCGACATTTTTGCCGAAATCATCTCTTCCGCCTGCAGCAGAAGCGGAGCAAGCTTGTCCGTTGATATTCTCACGGTTTCCGCAATGCCCGGCGAATTCCGGGGAGATGACTCGATTTCGCCTTTTGATTCCGGCGCGCGTTCTGCGGGTTCGCTCTTCGGCTCTTGCGGCGAATTTCGGGGAAATGACTGGAATTCGCTTTTTAATTCCGGATCGTGTCCCCTGAATTCACCAATCCCGGACGGCTGCGTTTCTCTGGCCGGCTCCGAAGCTTTCGTTTTGGCCGGCGCCGCGGCTCCTCTGGAAACATTGGTCAGCAGCCGGATCAGCTCTTTTGTTTGCGCTTGTTCAACAGTCGCCGCCTGTTCAGGGTCCGCCGCCAATGCAAGCCGCTCGATGCCGTTTACCGTCTTGTGAAACAGGTCGCACATCCCGGGCGACAAAACAATTCCCTTCCTTTTCAACGCGGAAAACACGCTTTCCAAAGGCTGGCAAACCGACTCGACATCCTTCAGATTCACCGAACGGGCCGCGCCCTTGAGGCTGTGCGCCTCGCGAAACACGATCTCGATTATTTCCGCGCTTCTTTCGGCTTCAGCAGTCTTTTCAAGCTCGAAAAGGCTGGAACGGAGCGTCCTTATATGCTCTTCCGCCTCGATCCGAAATGTGGCGCGGAGCCGTTTGAGGAATTCTTTATCTTTTGCGTCCATCTTTTCGCCGCCTTATGTCGCATTTTTCATTAATGCGATCAGAAGAAATTCTGGTCATACCTTGAACTGTTCCGCCAGCCCCTTGAGTTTCTGGCCAAGCTCGTGAAGATTTCTCGCCGCCGTCTCCGATTGCTTCATGCTCGTAGCGGTTTCAGCGCCCGCCTGATTGATGTTTTCCATGGCGACGCCTATCTGATCCATTCCCACAACCTGCTGCTGGCTCGATGCCACGATCTGCGTCGCCGCCTGCGCCGCTTCATCGCTGGTCTCCGCCAGCGACCGGATCGCCTCCCCGGCCTGCGCCGCCTGCTTCACCCCCGACTCAACAGCTTTGCTACCCTGCTCAGTCGCCATCACCGCCGCGCTCGTCGCCTTCTGTATATCGCTCAGAATCCCGCGCACCTGAGTTGTTGCCTGCTTCGACTGTTCCGCCAGACTCCTGATCTCCTGCGCCACGACCGCAAACCCTTTGCCCTGCTCTCCCGCTCTCGCGGCTTCTATGGCTGCGTTGACAGCAAGCAGGTTGGACTGGTCCGCTATATCCGTCACGGAAGCGATTATTCCCCCTATGGACTGGCTCTGCTCGCTCAGACTCACTATTGTGTTGGCTATAGATTCCATCTGCTCGCGGATGTTGCTCATTCCGGCAGTGGTTTCCTCGACGGCTCTCCGGCCCGCTTGCGTAGTCTGGGCTACGCGCTGCGAACTGTCCGAAACATTTTTCGCCTTCTGGGAAGAAAGCTGCGCCGCCTGCCTCACCTCTTCAACAGTAGTCGTGGTTTCGCTGATGGCGGTCGCTGATTCGGCCGCCCCGGAGGCTACCTGCGTAGTCGCCGCGAGGATTTCGCTCGCGGTTGCGCTGAGTTGATTGACTGCTTCGGAGATATCCTTGGTCGAGCGTCGGAGATTCTCCACCATCTGCCGGAAAGTCCGAATCAGGACTCCAACCTCGTCCGTCCGCTCTTCGGCGACGACATCCACTGTCAGGTCCCCGGCGGCTATACGCGAAGCATACGTTGAGATCACTCCGAGCGGCCTCGCGATTGTATGGTTAAGAAACAGTATCATCAACCCGCCTATGAGAAACGCGGATACTCCAATGAGCATAAAGATGCGGATTGCCGTCTGCGACGCTTGCATATCAGCGGCAAGTTGTTTATGTTCGGCGTCGGCTGCCTTGTCACCCAGTTCATTTGCGATAGAACGCATCTGATCGTAACGTTTTGATTGGATGCCGAGAATCAATGGTTTAGCTTCTTCTATCTTTCCCTGATCGATAAGTCCGATTACCACCTCCCGGGTCTGGCGATATGCGGCTAAAATTTCCGAATATTCTTTCATTTTGCCCTGACATACCGGATCCTTGTCATTTTTCAGAATATCGCTTAAAAAATCATCTATTGCCCGGTTGCGCTCAAGGGTGTTTTGATCGAGCGCTTTACGAACTGTATCGTTGGGATTCAACATCTCAAGCAGCATGTTTGCCCGCAGTCCGTTCTCGTCCACCCTCAACTTCATGAAACCAATGGATTCTTTGTGATTAATTTCGGCCAAATTCTTTTCGGACTGCGTTATTGCCGTCAGACTCCGGTAAGCGGTGATGGTAATTACCGCCAGCAGTAACCACATTGCTCCGAAACCGACAAGTAGTTTGGCGAGCGTGGAAAGATTGGTGAATCGTTTCATGGTAAATCCCTCCCAAATTTTGTGTGTTCAATCTATCTCTTGATGAACGATGATTTTTTCATCGTTCAAAATCTTTTCAGCATCAAGAACTATCAGCCGCTCTTCGCAGACGCCCTTCAAATATTCCGCGCCGATCCCCGTGACCGTCTGCGGCGCCGCCTGTATCCCGTCGAGCGGGATCGATCGCGCGCCGAGTATGGCGTCCGCCAGAATCCCGAACTCCATCCCGGCGTTTCGTATGATGATCACTTTGTTTAGTTCGCCTATGCCTTTATCAGGCAGATTGAAAAATTTCTTCAGGTCCACCACCGATAGAATCCGGCCGCGCACGTTGATTATTCCGAGAACGAACGGCGGCGTTCCGGGCAGCGGCGTGTAATCCGTCAGCGGATACACTTCGAGCACAAACGCGGATTCGATGCCGTAGTTTTCAAAAGCGAGCCGGAATTCAATGATTTCTATGAACCCGCGGCCCTCGGCGGCTTTTTCCGGCTCCCGGGCGAGGTCACGCGCCCGCGACCTCAATATGGATAGCTTTTCCTCCGCCGATGGCTCGGCGCCGCGCCCCAACTCTTCCCGCGCGGTTTCCATTCGGCTGTGTATTTCGCTCCAGTCAACAGCATTCCCCTGTTGCCGGGATGGTTTGTCCATGCCTGTTTTCATGCCGTCGCTCCAACCAACATAGTGGCGTTAATGATTTCCCTGAACCTGTCAGCCGTCAGTCCCCCGGATTCGGGGAGCGCGTCTTCATTCCCGTATTTATTAAGAAGATCGAGCGCATTCCTGAAATATCTGCCCGCGGACCTCGCATTACCCCCGCGCATCAGGATATTGCCGATGGCAAAATGCGCCAACACAAAATCCGGATCGAGATACAGCGCGCGCTTGAACGATACCATCGCCTTATCCTCCAGATTCTGTTCCTGCAAAATCGTCGCGTGGAGATAATACAATCCGGGATCGAGTTTTTCGGCGGCGATCGCCTCTTCGCACGCCGCCAGCGCTTCCGCGAGCTTTCCACAGTTCGCGAGCTCGCGAACCGTTTGCGCGTCCGCATGCGGCGGCTTGTCGCCTTTCGGCATTTCAGCCGTTTCTTCGGAGCGCGCTGGCGGCGCTGAACCGGCTGTCTCTTCCAGCATTGTTCGCTGAAGCGCCGGCATTTCAATGTCCTGCGCCTTTTCGATAATCGGGAACTGGAATAGCGGCTCTGCTTCAACCGGACCTGCGGCTTTCGGAAGCTGCTGAAAATCATCATTTTGATAGTATGGAATTTCAAAACTGAATATTTCCGAAGGGCGATACTCGCGCTCGCATTTTCTGTATACGATCGCCCCCGGAAAATTGACAGAAGTCAAATCGGGAAAGAGATGCTGGGAAAGCTCGCTGGAACTTACTATCAGCCATCCTTCATCCACGAGAGCGCCGTAAAAGCTCCGCCCTATCTGCCTCGCTCGCTCCGGCTTGAAATACATCAGCACGTTCCGGCAGAATATGATGTCCATCGCGTTCGTATTGTTCATCGGCGACGGATAAATATCGCCGCCCAGATTCAGATAGCCGAATTTAACCATCTTCCGTATCTCAGGCAGCAGTTCGTATTCCTTTTCTTTCCTGCGCCGGAAATACCCGTCCTTGAGCCACGGCGGCGCGTTGCGGAAAGACCATTCGCCGTACACGCCAGCCAGCGCCCTGCGCACCATGCGGGGATTAATGTCAGTCGCGAGTATTGTGATATGCCAGTCTTTTATGTCCGGGATCGCTCTTCGCAGCGCTATCGCTATGGAGTAAGGCTCCTCGCCGGTCGAGCAGCCCGCGCTCCAGATTCTCAGCAGCCTGCCGGTCTTCTGCCGCGCCCGGATCAGTTCGGGCAGTATGCTGCCCAGAAGCGCTTCAAACACCTGCGGCTCGCGCCAGAAATATGTTTCGTGCACCGTGAGATGGCTCGCCAGCAACTCTATCTGTTCCGTCGTCAGCCGCGACGCGACCAGCCATTGAACGAATGATTCAATGTCCGAAAAGCCAAACTCTTTAGCCGCCGCGCCCGCCCGGCGGCTCAGATCGCCCCACTTCTCCTCAGGAAAATTCAACGCCATTTTTTCCGCAACCAATTCGCTCAATTGAGACAACAGATTGTCGGACAGACAGACATTCATTTCGCGCCCCCGGATAACGCCTCATCGAGCGCTCTCTCCTCGTCGAGGGAAAGAAACTTATCGAGGTCGTAGATCAGGACGATTCCGTCTTTCGTCTTCGCCACGCCTTGAATGTGTTCGGCGAAAGGAAGCGATTGTTCGACGCTCTCAATCCCGCCGTCCTCAAGCTCATGCGCTCCGGAAACGGAATCAACCGCCAGCGCCACCGTTCGCCGGGAAGCGCGCGCTATGATGAACTGGTCGTCGAGATGCATCTCGCGCGCAGGCAGGCGGAAACGCTTCCGGACGTCGATCACAGGTATAACCCTCCCTTGAAAATTGATTATCCCCATGACGATTTCAGGCGCCTTTGGCAACAACGTTATTTCCACCACACGCACAACCCGCTCAACCGCGGACAAATAAAGCGCGCAACGCGGCTCGTCAAGCGTGAAAATTACGATCTGATTCCGATTTGTCTGTTCAAGCATGCTCATCATGAACTCCTGTCCGGCGGCGCCGGTTCGATGAGAATAACGGCTATCCCTTTTGAATCGCGCCGTTCAACGCCATGCGCGCCGAACCAATTAGTTGCTTTACGGAAAATGGCTTGGAAAGCAGCATTATCGGCCCGTCCCCGGTCGCCTTCATCGCTTTTGTCATAAGCTCGCTGTCCGGATAGCCTGTCACTATTATCACGGGCATCATTTCGTGCGTTTTTCGCAACTCAAGCAAAAATTCAGGGCCGTTCATTCCCGGCATTTTCAGGTCCAAAAGGACTAAGTCTATTTCTTGCGACAAAACGTATTTCAGCCCTTCCGCTCCTTTTGAGGCCGCATATACCTTGTAGCCTTCGGGTTCGAGTATTCTGCGTATCAAATTGCGCATGGATTCGTCGTCATCCACAATCAGCGCGCGCGCGGAACGGCTTTGCGATTGTTGTGAATCCGCCCAAAGCAGCAGCGCATCTTTGCGAAATCGCCAGTCCTTTCCCATTTTGAACGCCGGGATATCGCCGCGCCGAGCAAGCCGCCGGACTGTTTCAACATGCGACCCTAAGAAGTCGGCCGCTTCCTGTGCATTAAATACATCGCCTTTTTTAGCCATAAATACGATTTAAAACCGCCTTCCATGACTTTCCTTGCGCCACACAGATGCTTAAAGCTATTAAATTGAGGTAAATATTTTTATTATGTTAGTTAATTATAGTTGAGGTTAGTTGAGTTATCAATGACAGTCTAAAAACAAAATAAATGCTGATTTACCTATATATTTAACGGGTTTTTTGGCGATTCTCCGAGATGCGCGGATAACAAAGCTGCTCGCCGCTGCGAACATTGTCAGGATTCAGCTTCTTTTGTCGAATCCCGTTTCAATGCAACTTGCCGCGTTCGGCGCAAAGGTGGGACAGTTTATCTTCTTTCGGCGGGTAGCCGAGAAAGTAACCTTTCAACGCAAGTGTGCCGTCGGCCAAGGCGCAGGTGAACTCGACGCGCACTCTGTATTTATCCGTCACGTCGGCGACAATCGCCTCGCAGGTGACAGTGTCGCCGATGTAAACCGGCGCGAGAAAATCGAGATGGAACTGCGATGCGAGCACGGCCCACTGCCCGCCGATATGCGTCGCCATCGCGCCGACGAGAAATCCCGGAACTATCGGGCGCCCGAACTTCGTCAGCTTGCAGAACTCGGCGTCGACATGGTGCGGGTTGAAGTCGCCGCTCAGGCCGACGAACATCATCGTTTCCGCTTCGGTGAATGTGCGCGTGAACACGGCGCGGTCGCCCGCTTTAAGTTTTTTCGCCACGCTTCCTTTTGTCTGTATCATCAGAAAATTCCTCCGGGCAAAATTGATTGAATATTTAATCTATGAAAAACGGGGAAAGATTATCGCCTTCGGCGACCGGAGAACCCCTTTTATAAAAGTGGTTCTCCGGCCTCTCCCGAAAATTTTCGTTTCTTTCCGCAAGCTTTCCTGAAAATCAAACTATCACACCTTCACTTCTGATTTCGAATCGCTCGATTTGTAAACGGCGTGCACGATCTCGACATTCTTCATGCCGTCAGCGCCCGTGCAGGCCCACGCGTCGCCGATCACAGGATGCGGCTCCAGAGTCCCGTTCACTTTCGCGACAAAGTGGTCCAACTGCCTCTTGAACATATTGTGCTTCCTGCCGTATGTCACATCGACCGGCAGCCACTGGTTGATGATGAACGACGGCGTCCCGAACTTCCAGACTTGCGCGTGCGTGTTGTTCAGATGCGGGAATCCGAGAACGTACCACGACCCATCCATTTTGTATTTGACGCAGCCCGTTTCGCCGTGGATGAGCCCTTCGTCGCAACTCCCGCGCGCGCTGAGCCGGCAGAGAGAGCTCTGCACGTAGGCGCATGCGCCGGACTCAAACCGCAACAGCGACGACGCATGATCCTCATAAACGCGGCCCGGCACGATTGTCTGCGTGACACCGCCCACGCACGCCACGTCCTCCTCCATCAGCCACCGGAACATATCGACGTAGTGGATGCCGTGATCGAAAAAAACGCCGCCGCCGGTCCGCTTGTCTGTAATGCGCCACGCGCCCATATCCTTGCTCGGAAACAAGCGCAACTTGCCGCCCATTTCGTAGATTTCCTTGACCGGCGATTTTGAGATGTCCGGAATCCATGAGTCGTATGTCGCCCGCAACTGGAACACCTTTCCGATCTCGCCGCTCTTGATTATCGTCTTCAGTTTCTCGTAGCCGGGGTCGAACCTCAGAGAATGCGCTATCGTCAGGATAACTCCGTTTTTATCGCACGCTTCGTTCATGCGCGCGCAGTCCGCAACCGTCGACGCCATCGGCTTCTCGCAGATCACGTGCATGCCTTTTTGCGCTGCCGCAACCGTCGGGTCGGCGTGTATCCACGGCGGAGTTGTTATCACAACCGCGTCGGCGCCGCACTCGGCGATCATCGTTTCCCAGTCGCCGTATGTTTTCTTCGCTCCGAACTTCGCCGCCGACTTGCCGGCCAATTCCTTGTCTATATCCGCAACCGCCGCAAGCTCTGCGTCGGGATTCTCTTTTATCCACGGAAAAAATCCGAGCCACGCCTGCCGCCCGCAACCTACGACTGCGAACCTGACTTTCCTGCCTTTGCCGCTCATGCGTTCCGCCTCCAGTTCGAGATTGCGAACATTATAGCAGATTCGGGACATGGCGGGGAAATCGGATACAGGCATTCTCAAATAGCGCTTTGCCGGTGCCCATTTCCCGTTCGCATTTAAACCACGGAGACACAGAGACACAGAGAAAAGATTTCGGGTATAATACTTGCGAATGGACAAGTTCGCGTTTATCTCGGTTCTAAAATTCCTGTCGCTGAACGGCCTGGTTTTGCTTTCCGGATGGCTTGCCGCCTCATGGCTGCCGGACTGCCGCCGCGGCGCCGGGCGCGTTCTCGCTTCTTTCGTTATTTCAACAGCGCTCATCGTCCTCAGTCTCGAACTGCTTGGCGCGTTCGGCCTGATCGTATTCAGATACGTTCTCGCCGCGCATACGGCGATATTTATTATCATCTTTTTGTTTTACCGGCGCGGCTTGAAACCGGCAAAGAACGCGGACATGGATTCACTTTCAGAGCAAGCGAAAGAAAGAAAAAGCGTTTTCCCGCTTTCGATCGTCGGCATTTTCGCCGTTCTGTTCGTCATCGCGGCGGCTTTCGCGCTGGTCATGCCCCCGGCGCCGACGGACGCCTTTCTCGACCATCTCGTCTTTCCTGCCGAATGGCTGCGCGCCGGGCGTATCACGCTCGTTCAAACTCTCAGCCCCGAGCAGGCGACTACCTATTACCCGGCAAACGGCGAACTGATTTACCTATGGCTGGCGCTGCCTCTTCACGACGACCTGCTCGCCGGCGCCATGGAGGCCGCCTGCCTTTTAATGTCCGTTTTCGCGGCGTTCAGGATCGGGAAGAAACTCGGTTTGAGCGAAGGCAATTCCGCAGCGGCGGCTGCGGCTGCCGCGCTCGCGCCGGTCGCTCTGAATCAGGTCCAGCAGTTCGGCGTCGACCTGTTTTTTGCGGCGGCGTTCCTCTGCTCGGCTGCCTTTCTGCTGCCGGACAGCGACGGAAAAAGATCGCGCTACGAGGTTCTTCTCGCCGGGCTCGCAGCAGGGCTGGCGCTCGGCTCGAAACATCTCGGAGTTCTGCTCGTCGCGCTTCTCGCTCCGCTGGTTTTCGCCGCGCGCGATGACAAAAAGAAATTCGCTCATTTCCTGCTTTTCATAGCGGCGGCGGCCTTGACCGGTTCGTACTGGTATCTTCGCAATCTGGCGGTCACGGGCAGCCCGTTCTACCCGCTCGGCGTCGATCTCTTCGGCTTTTCCCTCTTCAAAGGCGCATTCACGCGCGACGCCATGCTGCGCTCATACCTTCACACGCCGGCAGGCGACTTGAAAACGTTCGGGAAAATCATTTCCGAAAACATTTTCGGCATCTGGCTTTTGGCCGGCGCCGCGCTTCTTTTGCTTGCTAATATCTCTAAAAATAAAAGAGACGTCAAAATCGACTTTGCGCCGATTTACATTTTCATGCTCGGCCCGGTTGTGTTGGCGTTATTCTGGTTTGTGAATCCATACAACATTGCGAACAACGCGAGGTTCGTAATTCCGGGCATTTTCATGCTGTTCATATTCGCGGGGTGGCTGATCGAGCGCTCCGGCCGGCGCTGGAGCTGGGCGCTTATCGTTCCTGGCCTGCTTATCGGCAACTGGCCTTCGGCCAACCGCTTCATGAGTTTTTTTCACAACTCATTGATAGGAAAAGGTTTCGCTTTCGACGCGCTCCCGCTTGCCGTCATCGCCATCCTATCTGCAATCCTATTTCTTGCCGCGATCTTTTTGCTCGCCAAAGGAAGCCGCCGACTGTCGCCGGTCTTTCTTCTGATTCTGGCGATCGCCGCTTTGATTCCGCTCAAATCCGGCTACATGCTTCTGGACCGCTACGACTGGTACGGCGCCCATTACCTCGCAGCCGGCTGGCGCGCGCTTGATTCCGTCGAAGAACCGTTGACTATCGCTTACGCCGGGAACTGTTCGCCTTACGGGCTTTACGGAAACCGGCTCAAAAACAAAGTAATCTACGCGAATCTCGACGGACGCCCTAACCTGCTCTTCCACGACTACGAGCGCGAGTCGAGAAACAACGCCGGCTATAAACCTCCGCGCGACTCAACCAGCCTGAACGGCATTTTTCGCGGCAAAGCAGACTATTATGCATGGCTCGATCAACTGAGACTGAACAAAACCGATCTTCTTTTCGCTTCCAGAGAGTACATCGTCGGCCAAGGCGCCTCAACTCCGATTGAGCTCTCTTGGGCCCTCACGCATCCGGAATCATTAAGTCTCGCATACCAAGAAGGCCCGGTTTACATCTTTCAAGTTTCAAAATAGACAAAGCAGCCAGGCCAAATTGATTAATATATTTATAATTCCTGCCAAATAACCGCATAAGTTTTCCATCGTTTCAACCTCCTTAAACGGAAGTCCGCAACAATCGTTATGCCGCCTTAGACATAATCGAAATCGGGTTTTTTTTATTTTTCTTGTAGTAAATCTGTTTATAACTTATAAAAGAGTAGATTGACTTGTGAATTAAATAACAAACAAATAAGGAAAGGGGTGGGTGAGAAACACCATGGAGTTGACCAGAAGAGACTTTTTAAAGATCTCCGGGGCAACGGTTGCCGGCATCGCGCTTAGCGGCGCAGGGTTCGGCATAGGCGACAGCACAACGGCTTATGCGGCTGAACTACGAACCAAGAATGCCACGGTAACCACCACGATCTGCGCCTATTGCAGCGTAAGCTGCAGCATACTGGTGTTCGCATCAGAAGGCAAGATCATCAACATGGAGGGCGACCCGGACGCGCCCATCAACCGCGGAGCGCTGTGCAGCAAGGGCGCTTCGTACTTCCAAACGGTATCAAGCGAGTCGCGGCTGACGAAGCCGCTCTATCGCGCGCCCTATGCAAGCGAGTTCAAGGAAGTCACATGGGAATGGGCTTTGGAAAAGATCGCGGAGAATATCAAGAAGAGCCGCGACGCGAGCTTCATGGAGAAGAACGCGAAGGGCGAATTAGTAAACCGCACAAACGGAATCGCCTCCTGCGGAAGCGCCGCGATGGACAACGAAGAGTGCTACATCTATCAAAAATTCCTAAGGAGTCTGGGTTTGGTGTATATTGAGCACCAAGCCCGCATATGACACTCAGCCACTGTTGCGGCTCTGGCAGAGTCGTATGGACGTGGAGCAATGACAAATCACTGGATCGACTTCCAGAACAGTGACGTCATTTTGGCGATGGGGAGCAACCCCGCCGAGAATCACCCGATTTCTTTCAAATGGATCACCAAGGCTATCGAAAAAGGCGGCATCCTGATCAACGTGGACCCGCGGTTCACCCGCACTTCCTCGAAAGCGCACATCTACGCGCGCCTGCGCTCCGGCACGGACATTCCGTTCCTCGGCGGCATGATCAAGTATATCCTCGACAACGATCTTATCTACAAGGATTACGTCGTCAACTACACGAACGCCTCGCTTCTCATCAACAAGGACTTCAAATTCAACGACGGCCTTTTCTCGGGGTACAACCCGGAGACGCGCAAATACGATAAGGCCACATGGGCCTATCAGTACGACGAAGCCGGCATCCCGATTAAGGACCCGACGCTTCAGAATCCGAACTGCGTGTACCAGCTTCTGAAGAAGCATTACTCGCGGTACGACCTCGACCTCGTGACGCGCGTGACCGGAACGCCGAAGGAAGACCTGCTCAAGGTTTACAAGGCGTACGCGTCAACCGGCGTCCCCGGCAAGTCGGCGACGATCCTGTACGCGATGGGATTCACTCAGCACACGGTGGGCACGCAGAACATCCGCGCGATGTCCATGATTCAATTGCTGCTCGGCAACATCGGTATCGCGGGCGGCGGAGTCAACGCGCTGCGCGGCGAAGCCAATGTACAGGGCTCGACAGACTTCGGCCTGCTGTTCCACATCCTGCCCGGCTATCTGAAGCAGCCGGTCGCGTCCGCCCCGACGCTCGCGGACTACAACAAGAAGTTCACGCCCGCCACCAAAGACCCGAAAAGCCTCAACTGGTGGAGCAACACTCCGAAGTACATAGTGAGCCTGTTGAAAGCCTTCTACGGCGACAACGCGACAAAGGAAAATGATTTCGGATACAGTTGGATGCCGAAGCTCGACGACGGGCAGAACGCCTCGTGGCTTATGATTTTCGACGAGATGTCGAAAGGCAAATTCTCAGGCTTCTTCGCATGGGGCCAGAACCCGGCCTGCAGCGGCGCCAACTCGAACAAGACACGGCGCGCGCTCACCACTCTCGACTGGATGGTGAACGTAAACCTGTTCGACAACGAGACCGGCTCGTTCTGGAAAGGCCCGGGCATGGACCCGGCGAAGATCAAGACGGAAGTGTTCATGCTTCCGTGCGCCTCGTCTGTCGAGAAGGAAGGCAGCCTCGCAAACAGCGGCCGCTGGGTTCAGTGGCGCTACAAAGCGGTCAATCCGCCGGGAGAAGCGCTTCCGGACGGCGACATCATTTCCGAGCTCTGCCTTAAAGTCAAAAAGCTCTATGAAACAGAGGGCGGCAAGTTCCCGGAACCCATCACGAAACTATGGTGGAACTATTTCGACGAAAAGGGACATTTCAGCGTCCGCGAAATCGCCAAGGAAATCAACGGCAAGTGGATGCTTGACGGAAAAGCGGCGGACGGCACGGAGTTCAAGAAGGGAAAACAGGTCCTGAACTTCACGAAGCTGATGGACGACGGGTCCACCTGCTGCGGAAGCTGGGTTTATAGCGGAAGCGTGTCCGACACCGAGTTTCTGACGATGCGGCGCGACAACGTGGACAAATCAGGCATAGGCTTGTTCTCGAACTGGTCTTGGAGCTGGCCGATCAACCGGCGCATCATTTATAATCGCGCGTCGGTCGATCCGAACGGCGTTCCCACGAACCCGAACCGTGTTGTCATTAAGTGGGACGCGGAGAATAAAAAGTGGCTCAACGACGTGGCGGACAACGCGGCGCCCCCGCTCACCGACGAAAAAGGCGGCAAGCTCCCGTTCATCATGAACGCGGAAGGATACGGGCGCCTGTTCGGCGGCGGTTCTCTGAATGACGGCCCGTTCCCGGAACATTATGAACCACTCGAATGCCCGGTCGAGAAAAACCTCTTCTCCTCTCAGCGCATAAACCCGACCATCAAGATGTTCAGCGAAGTCGGCGAGAGCAGCGAAGGCAAAGACGTCTACATGACGTGCAACCCGAAATACCCGTTCATCTGCGCCACCTACCGCGTGTCCGAACACTGGCAGACAGGCGTCATGACACGCTGGAACAAACAGCTCATCGAACTTCAGCCGCAGAACATCTGCGAACTCAGCCCTGAGTTGGCGGCGCTCAAAGGCATCAAGAGCGGCGACAAGGTCGTCATCAAATCGCCGCGCGGCCAGATCGACACGATCGCGATTGTCACCTCGCGCCTCAAACCGTTCATCATCGACGGCAAGACGGTGCATCAGGTCGGCACCACATGGCACTTCGGATGGCTGACTCCCTCGGACGGCGGAGACAGCTCCAACCTGCTCACCCCGACAGTCGGTGACGCAAACACCATGATCCCTGAATCAAAGGCGTTCATGGTCAACATCGAGAGGAAGGGGTGATCTGAATGTCATTCGCCAAACTCATTGATACATCTCGCTGCATCGGATGCCGCGGCTGCCAGGCAGCCTGCAAAAACTGGAACCGCCTGCCATACGAGAAAACCAAAAACCGGGGCACGCTGCAAAACCCGCCCGATATGTCCGCTTCAACTTATACGATTATCCGTTATAAGGAATCGGGCGAAGGCAACAACCTGCTCTGGACCTTCCTCAAGGATCAGTGCCGCCACTGCGTCGATGCGCCGTGCAAGATCATGGCCGACGGCTACGACGCCACGGCAGTCGAGAAAACCGAAAGCGGCGCCGTTCTGTACACAGACAAAACCGCGAAGATCGAAGACCTCGAATTCTCCTGCCCCTACAACGTGCCGAGACGCGCGAAGGCCGGCGATCCCTATGTCAAATGCACTCTGTGCTTCGACCGCATCACCAACAACCTGAAGCCGGCTTGCGTGACGACCTGCCCGACCGGCGCTCTCGAATTCGGAACGCGCGAGGACATGCTCAAACTCGCCAACGACCGCGTAGCCGAAATTAAGAGCCGCTACCCGGACGCCCACGTCATGCAGGACGCCAAAGACGTCTCCGTCTTCTACGTGCTTCACTACAAGGATGCTTTGTTCTCGATGGAAGCCGACCTGTCGAAACACGACAAGTCACGCTACGCTTCGAGAAGAGACCTCCTCAACCCGAAGCGCATCGCATCAGGTCTGTCAGGATTGTCCAAGCTGTTAGGCTGAAACATAATAAGCGGGCTAAACGATTCCCGCGACTCAAAGCAAATATAAAAGGCCGCTCAATAGAGCGGCCTTTTTGTTTTTCTTGTTCTCTTCGCGGCAAAAAATCGCCGGCAGGGCATTTCCTGCTAATAAACTTGCTATCCGTTTATTATTCCGTGATTTTTTCGAGCCCGAGCAGTTCCGCTAACGTGTTGTATGAATCCTTGCGCTTTGCCTGAAAATCGTTTGCGTTGTCATCAGTCTGCGAATCTATATACGCCGTCAATGCGTCCGCCGTATAGCCAAGCTTCTTCAGGCAGCCGGATATATCATTCAGCGACTTTCTGTCCGCCTCCGTTAAAGTCGTAAGATTCAGCAATTTCACGACATAACCGTCGAGAGTCGTGAGCGCGCCTTTCTGCTCGGCCACAACTGCTTTCGCATCTTCCCCGTTGTATACATCTTTCGCATATGCGTCCGCAGTGAGTCCGACAACTACCTGAACGTTATACATCGCAAGCGCGGACGCGGCTCCGAATGCCTCTTCAAAAGTCGTCGTTTCCTGCGCCAAAACCGGTTTAGCCATAATCGCCAGCGACAACACTACACTCATCGCCACAAGCATTGCCGCCTTCAATTGCTTTTTCATTTTGCCAGCCTCCGTTTAGTTTTTGCCCTAAATATCGCTTTCATGTCATACAATTATAACAAATAATTTGGTTTTTGAAGAGGAAGATTGATTCTGATCGTAATTTCTCATTCCCGGATAAATCAACCGCCGACCTTTTTATCTTTAATGGAATGCCTTATCATTTAGCCGGCGGCCGGCGAAACCTGCCGCCGAATAATATTAAGGAAGATAACGGCTGAAAATGGAAAAGCAAATAGTGGAACAGATGCGGAAAAGAATTGTTGAGCTGAAAGAGACTCGAAACGACCTTGTCGATGCGCTCGATCTTTATTCGAAGATAATTGAGATAGGCGCGCAAGTCGACCCGTCGGAGATAGGCGAGCCGCTGGCGGCGCCGGCAGAGGCGGCAAAAGGCCCCTACCCGTTCTTCGATCTTGCCACGGCGAAAATCAACTGGACCGCCGCCGCCCCGGCCTTTAAAAAAATGTGCGCGCTTTTTTGCGAAGAGGGCCAGACTGAACCGGATGTGGAGAAAGCGAAAAACGCCGACGCGAAGGAAGCCGGCGAAATGCTTGCGACCGCGTTCGCCCGCTTCGTCTTCATGGACCGCCAGGTGACGCCGGAAAACCCCGACGCCGCCTCCGCGCAGCTCGCCTTCGTCGCATTCCTGACAATGCGCAACTACATCGGCCGCCTCGTCGGCGAGGGCCGCAAGCTGCTCGACAACCAGGAAGGCGTCTACGAAGCGACATGCCCGCTTTGCGGCGGCAAACCTCTGATGTCGAAACTCGTCAAAGAGGAAGGCTTCCGCCATCTCGTTTGCGGAATCTGCGAGAGCGACTGGCTGTTCACGCGCCTCAAATGCTCAAACTGCGGCAACACCGACCACAAAACCGTCGGCTTGATCGTGCCGGAAAATATCGAAGACCCCTACTCCGTGTTCACCTGCGACGAATGCAAACACTATCTGAAAATCATTGACACCCGCAAATACAAACATCATGTCGATTCGCTGTTCGAGGCGATCGCAACCGCACACTGGGACTACATCGCGCAAAACCGGGGTTTCAAGTCGTCCGCGACATGGGTGGGCATGACGACGTAATGCCTGAGCAGGCAATTATTTATATATGAGGTTCAGCATCATGAAAAAGACAATCGTTATGGCAATGCTCTGCGCGGCTATAGCCGCGTCTCAAATCGAGGCCGCCGCGCCGAAAGCCGCTAAACCGGCTAAAAAGGCAAACACTTTCACCGTTCTCACCGCGAACATCGGCAACATGAGCGTAACGCGCGCCAACTACAACAGGAAATTCAAGGCGCCGTTTTACAACCTCGGCGTCCTGAAAGACA
Source organism: bacterium (assembly GCA_041664945.1). GTDB lineage: Bacteria > UBP15 > UBA6099 > UBA6099 > UBA6099 > JBAYJY01. The sequence continues at coordinate 56,076 of JBAYJY010000005.1, forward strand.
GCCTGAGCAAAATCGGGCCGGACGTCATTTTCATTCAGGAAATCGACCGCGAGGGACTCGAATCGGAAAAGATTCTCTTTCCCGGCAAATACGACGTCAGATGCGAGGGCGAGCTTTGCATGGGCGTCAATATGGAAAAATTCGAATACATAGACACATGCGAGAAAGGAAACGGATTCCTGCTGTGTTCCGCACGAATCGTCACCGTGAAACCGATCAAGGAAGAATGCAAAAAGGTGAAAAACGACTACGTCTGCGTCTCGCAGCGAACACTGCTGAAACAAGAGATCGTCAAGCTCGTCAACGTTCACACTTCAAGCCCGCTCAACGACAAGGACTTCGCCATTAGGAGAACTCAGATATGCGATTCTCTGGCCCTGATCGCTGAATACGACAGGCAGGGCTACGGCGTGATCATGTCCGGCGACTTCAATTTCGATCCGGCTCAGGACAGGAGCAGCAGCCTTCTGAAAAAAGGAATAGTCGACGATATGGCCAAGCTGAATGATTGCTGGGCCTCCGCTTTTTCCGAACAGAAAAAATCAGATCTGAACATGATCAACTCGGACGAACCAACCTGGGAAATCAAGGAACCCGGCGTGCTCGGCATAGGAAAGAAAACGCTCAGAAAATGCCTCGATCACATTATTTCAAACTTCTCCAGGGATAAATGCTCGATACTTAAGGAAAACAAAAACCGCCTCGATATATCGGCGAAAACGCCAAACGGATTCATGGACCACAGCGCAGTGCTGTGCTCTCTGAAATACTAACCAGCCTCGCGCAATTTGCCGATTATCCCATCTCCGCCATTATGATTTGGTTTCATTAACGTCTTTGTAGCCGATCAGCCTCAGCCCGTTCGATATGACTATCAGCGAGGCCCCCATGTCGGCGAACACAGCCATCCACAGCGTCGCGACTCCCGCGACCGCAGCCGCGAGAAACACCGCCTTAATCGCAAGCGCGAGTATTATGTTCTGCCTTATGACAGACACTGACTTGCGGCTGATCCTTATCGCGAATGACAGCTTCCTCAGATCGTCGGTCATCAGAACGATGTCCGCCGTTTCAAGCGCGGCGTCCGTTCCGGCGATTCCCATCGCTACGCCCACCGTAGCCGCCGCAAGCGCCGGCGCGTCGTTCACCCCGTCGCCCACCATCGCCGCCGCCCCGTATTTTTTCAGCAGTTCCCGGACCGCCGCCACTTTGTCCTCAGGCAGCAAACCGGCCCGGACTTCGTCGACTTTCAGCCGCGCGCCTATCTCGTTCGCCGCCGCCGCCGTGTCTCCTGTCAGCATCACCACCCGCTGAATCCCTTCCTTTTTCAGCAGCCGCACAGCTTCCGCCCCGCTCTCGCGCCCCGCGTCCTCCAGCGCTATCATGCCAAGCGCCTCCCTCTCGTCGCCGACCAGCGCCGCCGTCCGGCCAGCCCCTTCCATCGCGTTCAGCCGCTCGTCAAATGCGTCCGTCCGCAACCCTTTTTCTTGAAACAGTCGCCGGTTGCCGACATAGTATGTCGCGCCGCCGACATTCCCTTTCGCGCCCATTCCCGTGAAAGACTCAAAATCGTCGACGCCCGGAAACGACACCCCATTCTCTTTCGCTTTTTCCACTATCGCTTTCGCTATATGATGTTCGGACCGCGACTCTATCGCCGCGGCGACACTCAATATTTCCGCCTCGCTTTTCCCTCTCGCGGCCGCGATTTCCACAACTTTCGGAACTCCGGCTGTAAGCGTTCCGGTCTTGTCGAACGCGACGGCTCTAATGCCGCCCATCGCTTCAAGATATGCGCCGCCCTTGATCAACGCGCCGCCCTTCGCCGCCGCCGACAACGCGCTCACCACCGCCACAGGCGTCGAGATCACCAGCGCGCACGGACACGCTATCACCAACAGCGTGAGCGCCCTGTAAAACCACCCTCCGAACGGCTGCCCGAACGCAAGCGGCGGAACCGCCGCCACGAGCGCCGCGAGCGCGATCACCGCCGGCGTGTAATATCTCGCAAATTTATCCACGAACCGCTGCGTCGGCGCCTTCTGCGCCTGCGCATCCTGTATCATGTGTATGATCTTCGCAAGCGTTGTGTCCGCGGACAGCTTCGTAACCCGAACCTCCACCGCTCCCTGCTCGTTGAGCGTTCCGGCGAAAACCTCGTCGCCGGCCGCCTTATATACCCGGCGCGATTCTCCCGTGATCGGCGCCTGATTCACATAGGCGCCCCCTTTCACAACCTCTCCGTCCAGCGGAAATTTCTCTCCCGGCTTAATGACTATCATTTCACCAACCCGGATGTCGCCTACATCCACATCCTCCTCAACCCCTCCTCGTATCGCCGTCGCCTTGTTCGGCGCGACCTGAATCAGCGCGCCGACCGCCCGCCTCGCCCGCTCCATGCTGTAATTCTCGAGCAGGTTTGCCACCGCGAACAGAAATACAACCATCGCTCCCTCGCTCCACTGCCCTATCGCCGCCGCCCCGGCCGCCGCTATCATCATCAGCGAGTTCATGTCCAAACTCAGATTCCTGAGCGCCATAATCCCTTTCCTCGCCGTATGCCAACCCCCGGAAATCATTGCCGTCAGATACAAAACATATGTCATCGCGTCGGCCTGTTTGTGCTCATAACTGTGAATGTAGGCGATGATAACGAACAATCCGGAAACCGCTGTGAGAATCGCCTGCCCGCGCTTTTCCCAAAACGTCGTTTTCGCCGGCGCATGCCCCGCGGCGGTCAACGCCCTCGCCTTGTATCCTACGCTCGCTATCGCGCCGATTATTTCTTCCACCGCGCACGTATGCTCCACCGTCATATCGCCCGCCACGAGGTTGAACCCGACAACCGAAACGCACTTCAGGCTCTTCAACTTTTTCTCTATCACAGTCGATTCCTCGGAACAGTCCATTCCGTCAACATGCAATACCGTTGTTTTCGCTCCGCCGCCGTTGCGAACCTGAAAACCCGCCTGCGCTATTTTTCTGGCGATGTCGCCCGCGGCCGCCCCTCCGCGCTTCGGCGTGACCTTTACCGTCTCATTCATGAAATCCACTCTGGCTTCTTCAACGCCTTCCATCTGGCGCAAAGCGTTTTCCAAATTCGAGGCGCAACTCGGGCAGTCCATCCCGCCCACCGCAAACTCGATCTTTCCGTCATCTGTTTCGATTCCCGAATTCTTTTTCACAATATCACCCCGTCAGACGAAACTATGGTTGAACATATATTCATATTTACGTTTAAAAAATTTATTCCTCCGCGTGGTCCAATCCCTGCTTGAACAGGCTCCTGATATGATCGTCCGCAAGCGAGTAGTAAACGATCCGGCCTTCTTTTCTGTACTTCACTAACCGCGTGTTCCTGAGAATCCGCAACTGGTGCGAAATCGCCGATTCGCTCATTTGCAGAAGATTGGAGATGTCGCAAACGCAAAGCTCCGCCGTCAGCAGCGCATAAAGAATTTTAACCCGCGTCGGATCTCCGAGCACCTTGAAGGTTTCGGCCAGCAACGCTATCGTCTCTTCCGGCTTCATCCGGCTTCTCACCCTGTCCACCGCTTCTTTGTGAACGAACTGAACCGTGCATGTATCTTTAGTTTTCGCCGCCATGCGTCCTCCATCATATATGAACAACTATTCAATTATAATGTCCCCTCTTCTGTTCGTCAATATTTGTTATTGTCCGAATGGCCGGTCATACGAAAACAGCCGCGACAGTTTCGCCGCGGCTGTTTTTGATTAGTTGCAAGACGCTGATAACGCGCCTATTTCAACATTTCCATGAACGACTGGAGGCGGGTTTTGAGCTGTTCGCCGTCGTTGGCCGAGAAGTCAGATTCGAGCGACAGGACCGGAATGCCTTCCTTTTTAAGCGCCTTTTCCGCCTTAACCGCTTCAGCCGCATACGTCTGGCAGAACGAAAGGTTATAGTGAACGACGCCGTCGGCCTTGGTTTCCTTAGCCATGGCGACAATATCGTCGATGCGTTCGCTGTTGGGAGTAAAACATGCGCAGTGAGTTCCGAGGAGTCGGTCCGCAATCGCGGCGATCTGGCCGTCGAGCGTTCCGTCGCTCTCTGGTGTAGTCGTTGAATAATAGCGGCTGCCGACGCAGGATTCCTCGCCGACGAACACGGCGCCCAGCGACTCGGCGATCGAGAACAGCTTCCAGTCCGGGAGCGGGAGCGGCGTTCCGGTGTAAAGAAGCCGCGGGGCGGATTCGGAGAAAACGCCATCATTTTTCGCAACGCGCGCTTCAAGTTCGGCGGCCAGTTCGTTAACCTTGCCGGTGAAGCGGTCTATGTCGTCATAGAAAGCGATCTGCGACACAAGCAGCGCATCGAGCCCGGAGATCGGCGCCGGGGCCGAGGAGCGGACCTTGTTCAGCCTCCGGATGGCGGCCTTCTTCGCTTCGAGCTTCCCGGTCGCCGCGGCGAGCGAAGCCGCGTCCAGCTTTTTCCCGGTTTCCGCTTCGAGCTTAACCGCAAGTTCTTTGAGCTCGCCGATGAACATATCGCGGCCCGCCGGCGTCTTCTTCTGCGGAACGTCCATCACATACGTCGGATGATATTCGCCGAGAACCTCGTACATCTTCTTCTTGCCGTCGCAGGTGTTTTCGCCGATCAGCAAGTCAGACGACTGGATATAGGGGCATGTCCTGTTCATTTTGAAACCGAGCGACGCCCGGACGAGCGGGCATGTTTTCGCCGGAATCAGGCCGTCGCTGTCCGGAACCGCGAAATCGGCGCCCGCGCAAAGGCCGACCTGAATCCCGCCGAGCGCCATCACGATATCCTCGGGCGCGAACACGCAGAACGCGCCGATAACCTTGCCGCCCTTGTCCCTATGCTCCTGCAGTTCCTGAATGCGAAGCCCGTGCGCCTCGCTAACCACGAAATCGAAATACTGCATCCCCTCCGGCCTGCCCTTCTGCGCAACGTAAATCTGCGTGTACGCCTGCCCTAAAACCCCGAGCAGTTCGTCGTGCCTCGCGAGGTCCATGCCGAGGTTGGTCCACATCTGTCTGTAATCAGCCATCTTTTACTTTCTCCCTTTTTTTCATTTTTTTATATCCGTTTTAAAAATGCAAAACCATTACAACGCCGTTTACGCTCAAAACATGAAATGCGCTTATTGCGGATTGCTGATTATTCGCCGACTGTTGGATGGATTCGAGTTAGAATGCGCTCGAGGAGAAGAGAATACAGCCGGCTGCCTCGGCAACCGCTTTAACGAAACCGCCCTCGCGATACAAAACCTGCATCGCATCAAGCGGCGTTCACGTTTTGCGGCGTATGATGACCATATTCTCACCCCCTCGCATAAAAGAAAAAACCCGTAATGTTCGGGTGACAGATTATAGCGCGGCGACGCTCCCGTAGGCAAGGCCGCGCGGCGCTTGCCTACCGGTTAATTTGCATGGAATCCTGATCGCGCTCCGGCACGGTAAATGTGTTGTTTCCGGCAATTACCTTTTTAGTGAATTGGCCCTGCGGCATGTCGACAACCAGCTCAAACGGGCTGTCGGATTTTATCGTAATTGTCGCCGGGTCCGTGTTTGCCGCCCTGGGTTCGGCGATGAGCGTCACGCTCTTGTTGTCGCCGAAGTGGAAGTTCTTCATTCCGTGGCGGTCGGTTCGGCGGATGCGCCAGGTGAGCCGGTCGGCGGGCGCGTCCGCCCGGAGCCCTATAATGTTTTCGATCAGCATCGCGATCGGGCCGACTCCGCTCCAGCCGACAAAGTTGCCCGCCGAGGCGTTCCCGCGCGAGGCGTACTCCGGCGCGTAGTTTTCCCATATCGTGCCGGTCACCCTCAGAACATCGGACATATTCTTCAGGTGCAGTTCCACCGCCTCCGCCGCAAAATCGTCGTATCCATAGTTCAGAAGCCCGCGTATTATCATGTACTCCGTCGGCGCCCACACGCTGCCTTTCCAGTAGCCGCCCCCGCGATCGTACAAAATATTGTCCCGCGATGCGGTCGGAAACGGATGCGGCCTCCAGAACTCCTTCTTGTTCATCAGATGCCGCTCCACAAGCAGTTTCGTCCGGTCCGCCGGCGCTATGTTCGCCAGCATCGGCCAGAACGACGCCACGGTTTTAACCCGCGTCAGCATTCCTCTGGCGTTCAGGTCGAAATACATATCCAGGCGCTTGTCCCAGAATTTTTCGTTCACCAGCCGGTTCAGTTCGTCGTAGTCTTTTTGAAAAGCCGCCGCATCGGCGTCGAGCCCGGCCACCTTCGCGATCCTGGCAAGGTACATCGCGTTCAGCGCCTGCTGCGCCGTCAGGTCAACCCAACTGTAGCCGTATGACACCCCAGAATCGTCGCCGTCCGGATATGTGCGCGGCGAATTGTCCATCCCGCTCGCGAGGTTCGTCGTCCAGTAAAGCCCGGACGGCAGCCGCCTGTTTTTTTGAATCCATGTGTAATGCTTCTTCAGGTACGGGAACACCTGCTTTAGCCGCCCGGCGTCGCCGTTGATCATATAGTTTTCCCATTCGACCCACGAATAGAGCGGCGGGTTGATCGAGTTATTGTGCGTCGGACCCCAGTAATCCGTCCCGTCCGTCTCTCGTATCTCGCGGTCGATGAACCCGTCGGCGTGCTGTTTCGCGTAGAAATTGTCGAACGATTTCACGCCCGGCACGACATCCTGCGCGTAACGGCCGAACATCACCATGAAACACGTGTCCCACTGGAAAATGTTGTCGCTGAATCCCTCGTCCATGTAATCGCTCACGAATCCGCTGCCCGGACGCGGCTTACGCGTCTTCGTCAGCGCGATCTCCCACGCCTTCCAGTACAGCTCGACGAGTCGCGGCGATTTTTCCAGCACAGGCTCCGGGATGCGCACGTCTACAGGCTTAACCGCCGCCTTCGCCGCCGAAGAACCGATGACTATCGCCGCAACAGACATAATCAGAATTAATTGTTTTGTTTTCATGCGTTGATTATATTCGTTTTGCGACGCCGCACAACTTCCATTTAAATGTTCGTTTCCATTTTATTATGTTATTATGTGTATTCGGATCGCTTTGTTTTTCATATGGCAAGTCCGTGTAATGCAGTCTGTAAAAATTAAAATCAGGATGGAGAAACTATGAAAGAAACAACCAATATACTCGAAATGGACAAACTCAGCCCGGCGCAGTTTCGTAACCTCGACCGGAGCCGGACCCTCGTAGTGATTCCGTTCGCGCCGATCGAGTTTCACGGCGACCACCTGCCGCTCGGCACTGACATCATTTTCGCGCGCGACGCCTTCCGGTTCGTCGGCAAACGATTTACCGCCGCGAATCCGGACTGGACATTCCTCTTTTTGCCGGTGATTCCGCTCGGCGCCGACACCGTGCCGCACGGCGGCTCGCTCTGGGTGGATAAAACGATAATCCGGGATGTCGCCGAACAGATGGTCGAGAAACTGATCGGATACGGGTTCAGATACATATCGCTGTTCACCGGCCACGGCGGCTACGGCCAGGTGGTCGCTCTCGAAGAAGTGTCCCGAAAAATGAGAGCGAAGCATAAGAAAAAAAACGTCATGGTGTTCGCGCCGCTGACTTACCTGCTTCAGCGCACCGCTTCAAAGGAATTTCAGGATTTGCTTA
>JBAYJY010000006.1:0-62155 GCA_041664945.1 bacterium
GACATCGCTCGTGCCATGCAGAATCTGACGCTGCAGATTGCTGAGGTCCACCACATCGGCGTCCGCGATGCCGATGGTTCCGACGCCCGCCGCCGCAAGATAGTAAATCACCGCCGAGCCAAGCCCGCCCGCGCCGACAACAAGCGCCCGCGAGCCAAGCAATTTCTTCTGGCCTTCCTCGCCGATCGCGGGGAGCATCAGATGACGCGCGTATCTCTGTTGCTGGTCAGGTGAAAACATATTTGTTCCTAAATTTTTGTCATTGCGAGACGTTTTTTGCCGAAGCCATGACGTTTATTTGTTGTTTTTTTCGAAAATCGGGAGCGGCTTGCCGTCCGCCTCGGGCATCTCGACTCCGAGAATGCTCGCCGCGGTCGGCGCCCAGTTTGTCGTGAACGCTTCCTCGATCTCGTCATGCCGGATGCCCGGTCCTGAAAATATCATAGGCACAAACGAATCGTCCGGACATAGCGAACCGTGTTGCCCCGGATGGAATCCGTTCTCTTCATTGATATTGAAATGCTTGTCAAAATATTCGAGCATGATAATGAAGTCCGGCCCCTTCGGGTGGTCCAGACTATGAATTCTTTCGAGCGGCTTCACATAGCGGCCGTCGTTTTTCTCGAAATATTTTTCGATTGGAATCATTTCGCCTACGCCTTCGAAAGGCGGTTTATTCGTGTAAATGTGATATGGTTCGTTAAACGAGCGGCGGGTTAGAAGGAAATCGAGATAGCCGGGAAATTTGAAGTCGGCGAACGGAGCGGCAAGCGCCGACGCCTTGAGGCAATTGTTCAGAACGGGAACGAGGTCCGCCTCGAAATCCGGCTCGGCCTTCCAGTCGCCGGCGCGTTTGTTTTTCATATAGAACCCGACGGTGGCGCCGTTGCCGAGCGAAATGATCGCTTCCAGATCGTCGAGTTTTTTAGTCGAAAGCCCGCGGTCGATTTTTTGAATCCCGGCGGCCTGAAGCATCGGGTAGAAACTCGTGAACCACATGTTGCGATCGCGTTCCGATTCAAGCATAGTCGTCTGCCCGTGGTCGGCGGAGATTGTCCAATAAAAAGTGTCTTCGGGGTTAAAGCGCTTGAGAGCGGCTTCGAGCCGCCGGAGTTCCGGGTCGATAAAATCGCGTATGTATTCGTTTTGCGCGGCGACGCCGTGCCTGTGGCTGTGGCCGTCGTTGCAGCCGAAATAAATCGCGAGCAGGTCGGGCATTTTCTTTTTACATATATTTATCGCGCGGGTGACCAATTGTTTTTCGTAAATCTGAAGCGGCTTCTGCCAGTTTTCAGCGTAACCGAACCGTATCATGTCCGTGCGTGAGGGGCGCACCCAGCGCGTCGCGCCCTTTCCGAAATAATGGAAAAAAGAATAAGAGGTTTTTCCGGCGGCGGTCATGGCCTCGAAAATCGTAGGATATGCGGGATTGAGATCGTTGTTGATCTGGCCGCCCTTGTGTTTTTCTGGCAGCAGTATTGTCGGGAAGCCGAAAAGTTTGCGGTCCATGGAATCGAGCGCTTCGTGAAGACTTTCGAGGTATGATCGGCCGCGTACCGGGGTGACGAAACGGTCGACCCACTCGTTGTTGAGGATGCCGTGATGTCTGTACCAGGCGCCGGTATAGAGCGTGGCGCAGCAGGATCCGGTTGTGGAAGGCAGCATGGTAACGGCATGTTTGACGCGCGTGCCGTTTTTCAGGAGATTGTTGAAAAAAGGAACTTCGCCTCGGTCGATCAGTCCGTATAACACGCCTTGATGGCAACCGTCGATACCAACCATCACCAAACGTTTCGCCATGTCTGCCGCTCCTTGAATGAATCCGGCGCCGCCGGACCGGACGCGCCCGCGCCCGATCTTATGAATCGTATCCATACGCGCGCGCGGTGTCAAATGATTCTCCGCCGCAGGTCATAAAAATAATTTTTGCTAAAGAGTATGTTGTATTTTCATATGAAAACCTGAGCCGCAGGCGGCAGGCTCTCAATATTGCGCTCCATTATCCTTGACACAAAAAGGCAATGCTCCTAAAATGTCTCTCTGTACTTGGTGAGGGCGACGTAGCCAAGTGGTAAGGCAGAGGTCTGCAAAACCTCCATTCGGCGGTTCAAATCCGCCCGTCGCCTTAAGTGATTGCGGGTGGTTAGTTCAGAGGAAGAACGTCTGCTTGACGTGCAGAAGGTCACAGGTTCAAGTCCTGTACCACCCAAGCGCCTGCGGTAGCGGGCGATTTTTTTGTGAGCAGAGCCGGAGCGAAGCCGCGGAGTCGCGGGACCGGCCCGGCTAAATCGGAAAACCCGTATCGGTTGACGGGTTGTATATTATTTGATATACTTGTCTGTCTATTAGCGGACGGACATGTCCGGAAAGAGAGGTCGTAAAAGAACAATTTGAAACAAAGGTCGAAGAAACACCTTTACGTCCAAGAAACCCGAATCAATGAAGAGATACGGGCCCCGAAAGTAAGGACCATCAGCGGCAAAGGGGATCCGCTCGGCATTCTTCCTATCGAAGAAGCTTTGCGGCTCGCCCAGCTTGAAGAACTCGACCTAGTGGAAGTCGCGCCCGATGCCGACCCGCCGGTCTGCCGCATTATGGACCACGGCAAGTATCTCTATGAAAAGCGCAAGAAGACTAAAAAAACCAAGACCCATACTTCCACTCTAAAAGAGATCAAGCTGCGCCCGAAAATCGGACAGCACGATTTCGACTTCAAGTCCAAACACGTTGAAAGATTTCTGAAGGATGGGGACAAGGTGAAAGCAACGATCATGTTCCGCGGCCGTGAAATGGACTTCACCGACCAGGGCTACCAGCTTCTGCTGCGCCTCGCTGACGGACACAAGGAATATTCGGTGATCGAAAGAATGCCGAAGCTCGAAGGCCGAAACATGATCATGATTCTATCGCCATTAAAAAAGTAAGGATATATAGTCATGCCTAAGATGAAGACCCACAAAGGAGCCGCGAAGCGGTTCAAAAAGACAGGTTCCGGAAAGATCATCCGGCACAAGCAGGGTATGGGCCATTTGCTCTCCGGCAAAAGCCGCAAGCGCAAACGCCGCCTGAAGTGCGTCGCCGTTATGTCCGGCGGACAGCTCAATCAGGTCCTGAAAGTAACACAATTCTAATCGATAGTGATAGAAGGAGTTAAGTCATGCCGCGCGTAAAACGTGGAGTAACAGCAAGGGCGAAAGCGAATAAAGTCGCCAAACAAACTAAAGGCTATCGCGGAGCGCGAAGCCGACACTATAAAAACGCTCACGAAGCGGTGCTGCATTCGAAAGCATACGCATATCGTGACCGGAGAAACCGCAAAAGGGAATTCCGACGCCTGTGGATCGCGCGCATCAGCGCCGGGGTCCGCGCTCAGGGACTTACCTACAGTGTGTTTATGGACGGTCTCAAGAAGGCGCAGATCGATCTCGATCGCAAGAGCCTCTCTGAACTGGCCATTCACGACCCAAACGCGTTCACGAAACTCGTCGAACTCGTTCGCCAGCAAGTGGCCTGATTGCATTTTTCTTTTTAACGATCGTAAAACCGCGCCGCTTTAGACCCTATCGGGATTTTGAAGCGGCGCTTTTCTTTGCTAAAGGAATCGGGTGACTGTGATGGCAGAAGGCGACATCATTGAAAGCGTACAGAACAAGCGCGTAAAGGAACTGGCCGCGCTATCTACTAAAAAGGCGCGCCGCGTTTCCGGACACTTCGTCGCCGAGGGCGCGCGCCTCGTTCGCGAAGCCATATTCGCGGATTCCGTCACCGTCCACCGCGTCGCCATTCAGGCCGACCGCGCTCAGGAAAAACCCATCCTTCACATCATCGCCGTCTGCATCGAACGCAAAATCCCCATCCTCTACGTCAACGATCAGGTCATGGCGAAAATCAGCCGAATGGACACCTCGCAGGGCGCTCTCGCCGAACTCTCCATCGACTCCAAGCCGACTCTCGCGGACGCCGATTTCAGCGGCCCGACCATTCTCGCCCACGGCATTCAGGATCCGCGCAACATGGGGTTGCTGATGCGCACTGCAGAAGCCGCCGGCGTCACCACGTTCTTCGCCTCCGCCCGCGCCACCGACCCGTTCCATCCGACCGCTCTGCAAACTTCCATGGGCGCCGCCTTCCACCAGAAGGTCATCGCCGACGCCGACAGTTTCGCGGTCATCGAAATGGCTAAGAAAAAAGGCATTCCCGTTTTCGGCACCGCCGTTCGCAACGGCATGCCCGCCAACGAATGGCTCGAAACCGCTCCGGACCGATTCCTGCTCGCCCTCGGCAACGAGGGCGCCGGCCTCGAAACGGACATCGCCCGCCTCGTCACAAGAAATATCACGCTCCCGATGTGGGGCAAAACAGAATCCCTGAACGTTGCGGTGGCAGCCGGCGTTTTCCTTTACATCGCCCGCCTCGCATCCGAAAAACGAAAACCAGCCGGAAAACCCGGAAAAAAATAATTCGACGCTTAACATCAACTCGAAGGTGCGACATGAATGAAGATCTGAAAGCGATTACCGAAGAAGCTGCGTCCGCCATCCGCGGAGCGCAAAACCATCAGGACCTCCAGAACATCAAGGCTCAGTATCTCGGCAAAAAAGGCAAGTTCGGCGACTTCATGAATCATATCCGGGAGCTGCCGAGCAACCAGCGCCGCGCATTCGGAGAAGAGGTCAATCAGGCGAAAGTTCAACTCGAAGAGGAAGCCGACAAGCGCAAGGCCGAACTCGATCAGAAGAAAATTGAAGAAAAAATCAAAGCGCAGAAACTCGACATATCTCTGCCGGGATTCCGCTTCACAACAGGCCGCACACACCCGCTGACGCGCGTATGGAACGAAGCGTGCGATATCTTTATCGCCATGGGCTTCGACGTCGTCGACGGCCCGGAGATCGAAACCGAGTGGTACAATTTCGAAGCGCTGAACATCCACGCCGACCACCCGGCGCGCGACTCGCAGGACTCATTCTACATCACGGACACCACGCTGCTTCTCACGCAGACCTCGCCCGTTCAGATCCGCACGATGGAAAAGATCGGCAAGCCGCCCGTTCAGATCGTCTGCCCAGGCCGCACCTTCCGCCGCGACTCGGTGGACGCCAGCCATTCTCCGATCTTCAACCAGATCGAGGGCCTCATGGTCGGCGAAAACATTACCATGAGCCACCTCAAGGCGACACTCGAAGCTTTCAATAAGGAAATGTTCGGCCCCAGCGTGAAGTCGCGCTTCCGGCCCGACTTTTTCCCGTTCGTCGAGCCTGGCGTCGAGATCGCAATCTCGTGCATCATCTGCGGCGGCGACGGCTGCCCGGTCTGCAAACGCAGCGGCTGGCTCGAAATTCTCGGCGCCGGAATGGTGCACCCGCAGGTGCTCCGCAACGGCGGCTTCAATCCCGACGAGGTCAGCGGCTTCGCATTCGGCATCGGCATCGACCGCGTCGCAATGCTCAAATACGGCATCGACGACATCAGGCTGCTCTACGAAAACGACATCCGCTTTCTCGAACAGTTCTGATTACAAAGTTAGAGGCGATACATATTCACCACGTAGACACCGAGTTTGCAAGGGTTGATAGAACTGAAGTGAACGACAACAAGGAGCGCAACAATGCAAGTTCCAGTGGATTGGCTGAGAGAATACGTTGATTTCGACGAGTCGCTCGAAGAAATCGCGCACAAAATGACCATGGCCGGCGCCGAAGTCGGCGAGATCGCAACCGAACGTTTCGGCTACGACAACTCGTTCGTCGGCAAGATCGTCAAAACCGAAGCGCACCCGAAAAAGGACGGCTTTTTCGTCCTCACCGTCGCCGGCGGCGACATAGAGAGAATCGTTCTAACGAACCTGCGCCCGTTCGAAGTCGGCGAGATCATTCCCGTCGCCTACGAGGGCTTCACATTCCCGGACGGCAAAAAGCTCGAACCGATGAAATTCGGCGGCATCGAATCCGCCGCGAAAATAATGTCCGAGTGGGACGTCGAATACTCGAAAGACGCCGGCGTCATTCTGCCGCTCCCGAAAGACGCGCCCGTCGGCGCCTGCATCCCGGACGTCATGGGCATCACCTGCAAGGTGTTCGTCTTCGACCTCACGCCGAACCGCGGCGACCTGCTCTGCGTGTTCGGACTGGCGCGCGAACTCGCCGCCATCCTCGGCAAACCGCTCAAAAAGAATGTCTTCGACGTATCGTTCCCGGAAAAACCGGGCGACGTCCCCTTCTCGGTCGACATCAAAGACCCCGACCTCTGCCCGCGATACAGCGGACGCATCATTCAGGAGATCAAGATCGAGGAGTCGCCTGTTGCCATGAAGCGACGCCTCATCGCCTGCGGAATGCGGCCCATCAACGGCATCGTCGACGTCACTAACTACGTCATGCTCGAAGCCGGACAGCCTCTCCACGCGTTCGACCTCGACACGCTCGAAGACCGCGCAATCATCGTCCGCCGCGCCGAAAATAACGAAACAATTCTCACCATCGACGGCAAGGACCGGCAGCTCAACTCCGACATGCTCGTCATCGCCGACAAGTCGCGCCCGGTCGCCGTCGCAGGCGTCATGGGCGGCATGCTCACAGAAATCACAGACAAAACTAAAAATATGCTTCTCGAATCCGCGCACTTCGAACCGCGCAACCTGCGCCGCACCGCGCTCAAACTCGACATGCGCTCCGAGGCGTCGCTCCGTTTCGAAAAAGGCGTGCCGGTCGCAACCGCCGTCGACGCCTCCAACTATGCCGCCTACCTGATACATAAAAACGGCTGGGGCGCTCCGCTCGCCGGGCTCATCGACGCCAATCCGAAACCCTATCAGGCCCCTGTCGTTTCACTCTCGTTCGATAAGGTCCGAAATTTCATTTCGCCCGAACTCACAGACAAGATCATCGAGGACAACCTCAATCGGCTCGGTTTCAAAACAGAACTAATCCCCGGCGGACTCAAAGCCACAGCGCCGGAAAACCGGTTCGACATCTCCATCTGGCAGGATCTCGCTGAGGAAGTCGCCCGCATGTACGGCTTCGAGAACATCACCTCCGGGTTGCCGTTTGTCAAAACGCACCGGGCGACTATGACTCCGTCTCTCGATTCCGCCCGCCGGCTTCGCAATCTGCTCGTCGGCTGCGGACTCACCGAAAACGTTTCGTTCAGCTTCACAAACGCCGGCGAACTCGCCAAGGTCTGGGGCGATAACCCGCCAGCCGCCGTGCCGCTCAGAAATCCACTCACTGAAGACCACACCCACCTGCGGCCGTCGCTGATTCCGAATATGCTCAAAACGATTTCGAACAACCTCAAAAACGCAGGCGACAAACCGATGCAGATGTTCGAACTCGGAAAAATATTCCTCAACCCGGCCGAACCGACCGAGAAAAACTCGCTCGTTATCGGCGTCACTGGCAAAACTTTTCAGACGCCCACGAAGTCCGACTACCGGTTCGACACGCCCGGCTACTTCCTCGTCAAAGGAATCGTCGAGCAGTTCCTCGAAAGCCTGACAACGCTACCGCTTTCGTTCGTCCCGGCGTCAAACCCGCTGCTGCATCCGTTCCGAAGCGCGGAAGTTCATGTCGGCGGCAAATTAGCCGGCGTTCTCGGCGAAGTCCACCCTAAAATCTGCGCCGACTCAGACATCAAGCAGAACGTGGCGATCGCCGAATTCGATCTCGACGTGATCGTTCCGCTGCTCAACGCGACTTACAAATACAATAAAGTTTCGAGACAGCCCGCGCTGCTCCGCGATATCTCAATCGTCGTCTCGGAAGATATTAATGCGCAGACCATCGAGGAGATCATTCGCTCTAAAGGCGGTTCGCTCCTCGAATCCGTCGGCGTGTTCGATGTTTTCCACGGCGAGATTCTCGGCGCCGGCAAAAAAAGCATCTCGTTCAAGCTCATGTTCCGCCACGCGGACCGCACGCTGAACGACGACGAGGTCTCCCCGGTCATGGAAGCCATCCTCGCCGACATCAAGCTGTCCACCGGCGGCGCGCTGCGGGATATGTAAACCAGGTACAGTCACCGGTTTTATTAAAGTTTTTCCAGTTTTTGCCGATAATTAGGGTATGAAGATAGATGTCACTCCATATCTTTCAAAGCTTCAGGAGGCGAGCGCAAAGCTCCAGCCGGAAGATCCTATCCAGAAAAACACGCTTAAGGCGCTTCTAACAAGGATTAAATACTCGCGCATGTCGCGCTCGAAGCGCGAAGCGCTCTATAGAATGGCCCGCGACCTCGCCGTCAATGACAAGTTGGACGCCAAGGCCGCCAAAGGCATAATGGAGATCATTTTCATCAGCGAAGTGACCGACACAAGCAAGGAAGGAAAAGATACCAGGCTCGGCCAACGAGAAAAATCGGTTGACGACCAGGTCAAGGAAGTATACTCCTTCAAAGCCGAACGCCAGCGCATGAAAGACCAGCTCGACGACATCGGCAACCTGTTCTCTTCGAAAGCGTAATACATATAGGGATTCCTCGTCACTCCGTTCCCAGGAATGACAGATCGCCATTTCAACAGTTTCTTCTCTCACAATTTAAAAATAATTGAAACCGAAATGAACCTTTTCGTGTTTGACACGAAAGGACATAAGGTCCGATAATTTTGCGTTAGCAAACAAGAGCGAAACAACATCATGGAAAAAATCCTTGTAACCGGAGCTACAGGTTTCATCGGCGGAGCGATCGCCCGCCGCCTCAAAGGGGAGAAACGCGCCGTTCGCGCGCTTGTTCGCCGCAGATCGGACACAGCGGCGCTCGCCGCCGCCGGCATCGAATTGCGATACGGCGACATAACGGACTCCGCATCCGTTCTCGACGCCGCTGAAGGCGCCGACGCAATCATTCACTGCGCCGCGCTCGCGAGCGACTGGGGCGCATGGGAGACCTTCGAGCGCATAAACGTAGACGGCGCGCGCAACGTTTTCGATGCCGCTCTAAAAACCGGCGCCCAACGCGTCGTTCATTTCAGCACATCCGACGTTTTCGGCTTCAATAATGAAGGCCGCATGATCGACGATTCATTCCCGATTAAAAAAACAGGATTCCCCTACCCCGACACGAAAATCGATTCTGAAGAACTCGCCTTCAATTACGCGCGAAAGCGCGGCATGCCGGTAGTCGTCCTGCGGCCCGCGTGGGTTTACGGCCCCGGCGACAAGACATTTCTGCCGGAGATCGTGAACGCTATGCGCTCACGGCAATTAGTGTTCATCGGCAGTTCGCGCAATGTCATGGCGCTCACTTACATAGACAATCTCGTGGACGCGACGCTTCTCGCGCTCGAACGCGATGAAGCTGTCTGGCATGGATACCTCGTCTGCGACAATGAAGAGATTTCGTGGCGTGATTTGACGAATCTGATCGCCGAAAACCTCCATCTGACGAGGCCGGCTATCACGATCCCCTTTCCCGCCGCGAAGGGAGTCGCCGCCGCCTCCGAAGCGATCGCCCGGCTCGCGAAATCTGAAAATCGCCCTGTAATAACCCGCTACGCGCTCGAAGTCACCGCCCGCAATTTGCGCTACAGCAATATAAAAATGCGGAAAGACCTCGGTTTCGCGCCGAAGATAATGCCCGCCGAAGGCATGAGAATAACCATGGAGTGGCTAAAATCCGCGGACCTGGCTAAAATTAAGACCAAATGAACGCGCACGGGCGGCCCGTGCCGCGGCGCCGGAGAAATATATGTCAAGAAAAAACAAGAAACGCTCTAAAAAATCAGGCATGCCTCCGGGCGCTCTCATTCACATTGGAAATATCATTCCCGAAAAACTCAAAATAATCGTGACACGCTTCAACGAAACGGATATCCGCGAGACAGAAGCTAAAACGATCGAGGAATGCCGCCCCGACTCCGACGGCCATATCACATGGATCAATATCATCGGCGTGAACGAACCCGACGAGATTCGAAAAGTCGGCGAAATTTTCAATGTTCATCCTCTCACGCTCGAAGACATCATGGACACCGACCACCGTCCGAAACTGGACGATCAGGGCGATTATCTTTTCATTATCCTCAAGCATTTCACATGCGGCGACATGAGCGACATGGCCGACCAATCGGAACTCGACATCAGGCAGGTCAGCATTCTGCTGGGCGCAAATTACGTTATCTCGCTTCAGGAATCCGACGACGATCTTTTCGGCCCTGTGCGCGACCGCCTGCGCCAAGGCATCGCGAAATTCCACCAGATGGGCGCCTCATATCTTGCATACAGCCTTATGGATGTGACCGTTGACGACTATTTTGCCGTTCTCGAAAAGCTCGACGACGCAATCAATGGGCTTGAAGAACTTTCAGCCGTTGAATATAACACCGAGACCATGCGTCACATCCAGACGCTGCGCCGACGGGTTATCGGCGTGCGCCGCGCCGCGTGGCCGCTCCGCGAGGTGATCGCAAAACTCGAACATCGTGAATCCCCTCTCGTCGCAGCTTCCACGAACATCTATTTCAAAGACCTGTACGACCATATCATTCAGGTCATGGACACGTCGGAAACCTTCAGGGAAATTCTTTCCAACATTTTCGACATCTACCTCTCCAGCGTCAACAACAGAATGAACGAAGTTATGAAACTGCTGACAATCATATCGACGATAATGCTGCCGATGACGTTTGTCGCCGGAGTCTACGGAATGAATTTTCGTTTTTTGCCGGAAATCAGATGGAGATACGGTTATCCAATGGCATTGGGATTGATGTTCAGTATCGCGGTCGGAATGCTTGCATATTTCCGCAAGAGAAAGTGGTTTTAATTCAGAATAATATCAATACCAGACAATCGGCGACAGATAAACCGGTTTCTTTACAGCAACCGCCCTGCCCGTTCCGTCAACATTAACCACATAGAGCTGAACTTTCTTTTTCGTTTTAGGGCCGGTCGTTTGCCCTGCGGCGTCCGACAGAAACGCAAGTCGCTTTCCGTCCGGCGACCATGCCGGAAAATACGCTGACTCGGTCGTTGCCGTCAACTTCTTTTTTCCGGTTCCATCCTTGTTGACGACAAACAGCGCGCGGCCGCGGCCCTGATCCGCCGTAAAGGCCAGCTTGTCTCCCCCCGGCGACATTATGATGTCGGCGCCGACGCGCTCGCGATTCGTCAACTGTTTCTTTTCCTTCGTCTCAATGTCCATCAGATAAATATCATAGAAGCGCGAGCTCTGGCCGTCTGCGAGATAATAAATGCTTTTGCCGTCCGGCGACCAGCGCGGGAACAATTCCGAAACGTTGCTCGTCGCGGTCAGCCGGGTTTCGATCCGCCCGCTCGGCAGGTCCGCCATCGCCATAGTGAACAAGTCCCAGTTGCCGGTCTGGTACGACTGATAGAGAAGCTTGCGCCCGTCGGGCGAAATCTGCGGGTGAATCGCCTGATTGTTCTTCAAAACGATCTGCTTGAAGCTCTTTCCTGATTTGCTGCCTCGCAACACAAATGCGCTTGTCTCGGCCGTCAGAACATAGATAATATCCGTGCCGCGGCTCATGAATTGCGGCTCGTATTCATCCCACAGGAAATTCGAAATCTTCCGCTCCTTGCCCGTCTTGAGATCCATCATGAAGACGTTCCAGTTCAGGCTTTTGTGGCGAGTAAAATACGTTCTCGACGGGAAATAGCTGTAAAAAAACAGATAGAATTCCTCATTCGGGTAAGCCGCCTTTCCGTTCCATTGCTTCCAGAGGCGCAGGCCTTCGTCCGTGTAAACGCGATAGGAGGCGTAGGCGAGCCGCGTGCCGTCGGCGGACACGGCGGGGAACATGTCGTAAACGCGAAGCAGGTCAGAGCTGTCCTTTTTCGTCAACTGCACGGGCGTTCCGCCAGGTTCGACTGAATAGAGATGCCGTTCCTTCCCTTCATCGGATGTATAGATGATTGCCGCGCGCGCGGACGCGCAAACAAGCGTCGCGAACAGCGCTGCAAGCATGATTGTTTTTCGAATGTTCATTTAATTTGCTTCTCAGCCAATAGAAACAGCTTCTTTTTTCCGGCCTGACAGCGCCGTTAAATCTCGTTCGGGTTGCCGGCTACATAGTTGGTGAAGACCCGCTGCACGCGTTTGCCGATCAGCGACACTACTTCGTAGTTGATCGTTCCGATCATCGCGGCGATATCGTCGACTTCGATCGTTTCATTTCCCTGGCGCCCTATCAAAACAACTTCGTCGCCGACTTTTACGTCCGGAACGTCCGTGACGTCGGCCATCGTGAAATCCATGCAGACGCTTCCGGCGATCGGCGCATTCCTGCCGCCGATGAGAACGCTGCCGCGATTCGAAAGCAGGCGGCTGAAGCCGTCCGCGTAACCAGCCGGAAAAGTGGCGATCCTCGCCGCGCGGCTCGCCGTGAACGTTCCGCCGTAACTTATTCTCGATCCCGCCGAAACGGTTTTAAGCTCCACGATCGTCGTCTTAACCGTCATCACCGGCCTGAAGTCCGCCGCCTTGTCTTTCACTGTCGGCGCCGGGCTCAATCCGTAAAGCAGAATCCCAGGGCGGACAAGATTGAAATTTGCTTCCGGATGCATCAGCACGGCCGCGCTGTTCGACGCGTGAATCACGGGAACGTAGCAGCCGGCCGCCTTGAGACTATTCAGCAACTGTCCAAAACGTTCGAGTTGCCTGCCCGTATATTCGTTGCCCGGCTCGTCCGCCATCGAGAAGTGCGTAAAAATGCCCTTCAACTCGATTCCTTCCAGGCGCGAAATCTCCTGCATGAAAGGCAGCGCGTGTTCCGGTTCTATTCCGATGCGTCCCATTCCGGAGTCTATCTTCACGTGCACCGGAACGGTTTTCTTCAGTCTGACAGCCTCCGCGGAAAGAGCGCGGGCGAGATTCAAATGATAAACCGTCTGCGTGTAGCCGCCCTCAACAACCGCCGACGCCCAGTTCGGCTGCGTATAGCCGAGAATCATTATCTCCGCGCCGATTCCGGCGCGCCGCAGTTCGTCTCCCTCTTCGAGAGACGCCACAGCGAGCGAGTCCACGCCCGCATGCAACAGCGATTTCGACACCGCCACCGCCCCGTGCCCATACGCGTCCGCCTTCACCACTCCCATGATTTTTACGCCGGCGCCCACGCGCTCCCGTATCAGATTGAAATTGTGTTCTACCTTGTCGCAGTCTATCTCCGCCCAGATCGGCCTGAAAATCTTCATTTTATTTATTGCCTTCCCTTTTGAAATTTTAATGTTTATGGAGCCCGCATTCCCCGGCCATGACTTCCGCCAGCGCATCCGGAATGCAGCGCGCGATATCCGACGCCATGATAGATCGCCGCCCGATTTTTTCCGCCGCCTTGTCGCCCGCCGCGCCGTGCAGATACGCCGCGCAGGCCGCCGCCGCGAACGGCTCAATCCCTTCAGCCAGCAGCGCGCCTCCTATCCCGCTGAGAACATCGCCGCTGCCAGCCGTCGCCATTCCGGGATTTCCAGTTGCGTTCACGAATGCCACGCCTCCCGGCGCCGCTACAACCGTATTCGCGCCTTTCAGAACAACTGTCGCTCCATACTTGCGGGCAAATTCGCGCGCGGTGTCGAGCCTCGACGCCTGCACTTCCCCGATTGTCAACTTCGCCAGCCGCGCCATCTCGCCGGGGTGAGGAGTCAGCGCAATCGGCGCCTTCGCGGTTTTCAGAACATCCGGATCGAGCGCGACGCAATTCAGCGCGTCCGCGTCTATCAGCATCGGAACTTTGCTCTCTCCTATCAGCCGATAGACAACCTCGGCCGTCTCGTCTGAAACGCCGATCCCCGGCCCGATCGCTATAGCATCAACTTTCTTCACCGCTTTCAGCAAATCGCCGAGACACGCCCTGCTTAACAAACCCCGCGCGTCTTCATCCATCGGCAACGCGACCGCTTCCACAAGTTTTTTGCCGATGACGCCGAGTATTCCTTTCGGCGCGGCGACATAGACCAGCCCGGCGCCGGTTCGCAACGCGGACATCCCAGACAGGCTCGGCGCTCCCGCCATTCCACGCGAACCGCCGACAATCAGCAACCGTCCGCAGTCGCCCTTGTGCGCCGCCGCAGGCCGCTCTTTCACGCATGCACCCACGTAATCCCGCGTCGTTAGAAAAACGCCGGCCTCTGTTTCATCTATTGATTCGGCCGGAATCCCGATGTCCGCAATATAAATCTCGCCTGCGTTCCCCGCGCCGGGATGCATGAAAAGCCCGATCTTCGCCGACCCGAACGTTATCGTATAGTCGGCTTCAACCGCCCCGTTTAGAACGCGGCCGTCGTCGGCCTGAACCCCTGACGGAATATCAAGCGAGAAAACAGGACATTCTGACTTGTTTATGATTTGAATTATTTTCAGATAGAGCGGCTTGACCGGGCCGGCTACACCTGTTCCGAGCAGCGCGTCGACAATGAAGTCAGCTTCCCGAACAAGTTTCTTCAGAACGTTCAGATTCGCCGGGTCCGTCGCGACCGTAATGGGAATCTTCAATTTTTTGCAGATATTCAGGTTCGTCGCGGCGTCGCCGCCAATCTCGCGAAGTTGCGCGGCCGAGACGATTTCCATTTTAGCGCCGGCGTTCAGCAGATACCTCGCGACTGCGAACCCATCGCCGCCGTTATTCCCTTTGCCGCAGACAACGAGCGCCTTTTTCCCTTCGAGCGGCCCGGCCAGCGCGTCTATCGTCTCGAACGCGCCGCGCGACGCGTTCTCCATAAGCGCTATCCCGGGAATTCCGTATTCCTCAATCGCCTTGCGGTCAAGTCCCCGCATCTGTGATGACGTTAAAAGCTTCATTTTAATCTGCCTTCGCCGTGAAATGGAAACGTGTCTCCGTTCGGGGACCGCTCAAAGCTATTTCGCCTCAGTCGTCGTCGATGCAGGATTCGATCATGCCGATTCTGCGGGCGTGCCTGCCGCCCTCGAACGGAGTGGCGAGCCAAGTCGACGCAATCTCCCACGCCATGCCGATTCCGACCATACGCTCGCCGAGGCAAAGCACGTTCGAGTCGTTGTGCATTCGGGACATCTTCGCCGACAGCGGTTCGGTGCATACAACCGCCCGGACGCCCTTGACCTTATTCGCCGTCATGCTCATTCCGACTCCGGACCCGCATACCAAAATCCCGAAATCACAACTGCCAGCGGCCACCTTCTCCGCCGCCTCACGGCCGTAGACCGGATAATCAACCTGTTCCGCGGAATGCGTCCCGACATCCACCACCTCATAACCCTGTTCCCGAATCTTTTCGGCTAAATATTTTTTTAAATTGTAACCGGCGTGATCGCTGCCCATTGCGATTTTCTTTGATGTATCTGTCACTTCAAATCCTCCCGGTATCGCGCAACCGCCTCGCGACCGTTGCGTCAATTTGCATATCGGACATGATATAATACATCAGAATCATTGTAAAGAATAACAGACGCCGCGCGCGCGCCGTATTCGTATAAAACTCTTTCGCTTTGATTTTTCGCCGGAAAAAAAGTAAAATAATATATCTTGCGGCGATTATTTAACGCTACACTCCCGCAACCGACAAATATTGGAGACTACTTTTGAAAAAGATACAGACCGACCAAATAGAACCGGGAATGCAGTTGAGCCGTCCCGCGCTGGCCCCAAACGGAGCAATTCTTCTCGAGGCCGGCTCTTTTCTCAACCGCGAACTGATCGAAAAGCTTAAACTCTGGGAACTCGATTCAGTCTGCATTATCGATACGAGCGTTGAAGACAGGATCGCTGAAGATCAGGAACGTATATTAACCGAAGAATTCAAAATCTCTCACCAGCGCGCAATGAATTTTACTCAGGAGTTCATCGACAAAGTCGCTCTCGGCGAAGCGCCCGGAGCCCCCGACATACACAGCCTGATTCTCGAACTGATGGAAAAGCTGCTCGTCAAGTCGGATATCCTCTTCAAGCTGACAGGCATCTATTCGGTGGACAACTACCTCTACGCGCACGCCGTGAACACCGCTGTTCTCGCCCTCCTGATCGGCATGAAACAGGGAATTGACAAAGAAAACCTGCTGGAACTCGGAACGGCGGCTCTACTCGCCGATGTCGGCATGTCCCTCATCCCGGCTGATGTTTACACCCACGGCGGACCGCTGACCGCCGAACAACGCGACGTTGTCTGCCGCCACACCGAACACAGCGTAACGATCCTTTCGCGCGTCCCGGAATTCAAGCAAATCGTTCTCGAAGCTGTTTCCCAACATCACGAACGCATCGACGGCAGCGGTTATCCTGGCCATTTGACCGGCCAGAATATTTCTAAATTCGCCCGCATCATCGCCGTAGCCGACGTTTACGCCGCCATCAGAGAACCCCGCGCTCATCGCGAACAGTCTCCTCCGAGGCGCGCCCTTAAAGCTATCACATCCGACCAAGGCTTCGACCCAGATATCCTCAGAACTGTTTTCGCCACCCTTTCCATTTATCCGGTTCAAAGCATCGTTCGCCTTAATAACGGCTACTCCGGAACCGTTGTCGGCGTCACAGAAAACAACCCGTTCAGGCCAATCATCAGACTTGCCTGCGACGACACCAACTCGCCGATCAAGCCTAACCGACTCGACCTCTCCAAGCCAACCAACCAATCCCTCTTTATCGAAGAAGTTCTTGACTCGCTGCCTGCAGCCGAAATTGAGTCGATTTAACATTTCTTTACTCTTCATTAACTATTCCGTTTCTTTAACATATGTTTAATTAGATTCAAGCCTTTACGGATTAATATAATAAATATTAGGCAGTTTAACTTATAAACATCGAGGTTGAAAAACCAATGTTAATATGTGGATAACACTGTTGAAAAACGGGCCAGAAAATGGTTTTATGATGAAAAATCGACTTTACGAGTCCTTTTTTGCGATGTTTTATCCATATATGGTTAGTCAGAATTATTAATTATATATATTAAAACAGATATTTATTAGTGTTAAAAGGAGTTTTTACCTACATAACAATCAAAAAAACGAAGAAATGTTGTGCGATTTTGTCGTTTTACCTATCAATATTTTAGATTTACGGTTGACAAAAAAGGGCAGCTTTGATAGTATTTGCGCACTATGGAAGAAGTGATAATTGGCGGCAACAGGAAAGCAAGAAGAGTATACGGTTTTGACGACGTCTCGATAGTCCCGTCGGAAGCGACAATCGATCCGGAAGACACGGAAACCGAGATTAAGATCGGAGAGTATACGTTTACGACACCGTTCATGGCCTCGGCGATGGATGGAGTGGTGGACGTAAAGTTCGCGATCGAGATGGGCAAACTCGGCGGTCTGGCCGTACTCAATCTGCACGGACTACAGACACGTTATGACAATCCCGGCGAGATTCTGGACGAGATAGCGAAGAAAGACCCTGTCGAAGCGACTCCCTTTATTCAGGAGGCATACCGGCAGCCGATAAAGGACGAATTGATCGGCCGGCGCGTCGAGGAAATAAAAAAGGGCGGCGTGATCTGTTCAGTGTCATCGACACCGCAGGACGCCGAGCGTTTCGGGGCGATCGCGGCTGAAGCCGGCGTGGACATTTTCGTAATTCAATCGACGGTGACATCGACAAAACACCTTTCGACAAAGACAAAATCGCTGGATGTGGCTGCATTCTGCCGGGATTACAAAAAACCGGTTCTGGTCGGCAACAGCGTTTCCTACAAAGTGGCGATGAATCTGATGGAAGCCGGCGTGTCCGGCATCTTGGTGGGTGTCGGTCCCGGAGCGGCGTGCACAACGCGCGGCGTGCTCGGAATCGGCGTTCCGCAGATAACATGCACAGCGGATTCCGCGGCGGCGCGGGACGACTATATGAAAAAAACCGGCCGCTATGTAACGATTATCACCGACGGCGGAATGAGAGTCGGCGGCGATATCTGCAAGGCGTTCGCGTCAGGCGCGGACGCGGTAATGATCGGTTCGCCGTTCGCCAGAGCGGATGAAGCGCCCGGCCGCGGCTACCATTGGGGCATGGCGACATCCCACGCGGCGCTCCCGCGAGGAACGCGAGTGCGGGTAGGCGTGCATGGCCCGCTCAAAAACATCCTGCTCGGGCCGTCGCTTGTTGACGACGGATCTCAAAACCTGCTCGGCTCGATCAAAAACGCCATGGGTCTCTGCGGCGCGCGCACTATCGCGGAGTTCCAGCATGTGGAACTGGTGATTTCCCCTTCATTCATGACTGAAGGGAAACTGCTCCAGACCGCGCAGCGAGTCGGCATGGGCCGCTGACAATAATAAAAAATGGATCATAAATTAACATACAACAGATTTACCAAGAGCGAAGCGTTCCCGACTTGGTCGTTGGAGGACATGTCGCTTGCGATGGAGCTACTGCGAACGGATCCGCTCTACCCGCGGCTGCCCGAAACGCGGGCGCACGAACTTGCGGAACTCGCCCTGAACGTCGGCGCCGGCAACGCAACGGAATTAGTTAAAATGTGCGACTGTTCGGAACCGCTGCGGCTTTCCCGCATGATGAAAATCCGCGTTCTCTTCGATATCAGCCTCAGCTACAAAGCGGACAGTCTCGGAGTTCTTTCTTCATATTCACCGAAACCGCCGACCATTACAGTGTATGAAAACCGGCTGCGCCTTTTTCGGGAAAAACTGCCCAAAAAAGATAAAACAGGCCGCGTTTTTCTTTCAAACCTTACGAATATTTGCGTCGCTCATGAAATCTACCATCATATAGAACGTCAAACGTTCTGTTTCATGAATCTGGCGTACAAGATACCGATCGTTGACTTCAAGCTGTTCAGGATCGAAAAAAGCATGACTGTGCTGTCCGAGATCGCGGCGCACGCGTTCGCGATGAAGCTGATGGACCTGCCCCGGCTGCCCTGCATTATTCATGAGGAATTCAACGGCAGAAACTGGGACCGCTGGCATCAGGAGGACAAATGATCAACGAATACGAAAAACTGCGCAAATTCAACATGGTTATAGTTCCCCGCGTTGGCAAAGCGTTCTATAACGTCGCCCTTTCATACCATCTGATCTACGTATTCGCCGGCGTTCTTCTGCTGGCGGTCGGCGCGAACCTTTTTCTTCTGTCCGGCTATATCGGCCTCAAGGGGAAAGTGTCGAATGTGCATAGAATCCAACAAGTAGATACGCAAGTCGAATCCCTGATGGAAAACACGGCGGCGATAGAAAGTGATATTGAAAAAATTAAAGAAGTCAGCCGCGAGATACAGACCAAGACAGGCATAAGCGTTGAGCCGGGTTACGTGGAATACAACAGGAACAGCGCCGCCGAGGCGCTGCCGAGCAGGTCCGCCTCGCAGGATGTTGAAGCGCTGAACGCGCGGCTCCAGACATTGCGCAGCGAAGTGGAAGCGCGCAAAAAATCTGTTCTGGCCGCCGAATACAGGGTAGACGCTCTTTCAAAAAAATATTCGAATGTGCCGTCGATCCGGCCGGTTAGAGGCAGCGTTGTAAACTCCGGATTCGGGTACAGAACACATCCGATTTCCGGCGCTTGGGAGTTCCACGAAGGGCTGGACCTCGAAGGCGACTCAACAACGCCTATATACGCGACGGCGGACGGAACTGTCTCCTTCTCCGGATGGCGGTCGGGATACGGGTTATGCGTCTCCATAGACCACGGAAACGGATTCACAACACTTTACGCGCACAGCTCGCGAACTCTTGTTCAAGATAAAGAAAAGGTAAAAAAAGGCCAAATAATAGCATTTGTCGGAAACACAGGCTCAACAACCGGACAGCATCTTCACTATGAAGTCCATTACCAGAACCGGCTGTTGAACCCGACGCGATTCATGTCGTTGAGCTTTAAGGATCTCGAACAGATGTTCTGATCCAACCCCTGACAGGCCCGAAGCGGAACTGATGGTCCAACAAAAGAAGCCGTTAACTTATAGAGAAGCCGGAGTAGACATCGGCGCGGGAGAGCGCGCGGTTGATCTTATCCGCGACATGGCGCGTTCCACCTTTACGCCTCAGGTCCTTTCAGGACTGGGCGGATTCAGCGGCCTCTTCTCAATCAAAGACCTCGTAGGCGATGACCCGGTTCTCGTCTCCGGCACGGACGGTGTCGGCACCAAACTCAAAATAGCTTTCATGACAGGCAAGAACGGCACGGTTGGGATCGATGCGGTGGCAATGTGCGCAAACGACGTGATCTGCACGGGCGCGAAACCGCTTTTCTTTCTCGACTATATAGCGATGGGACGCCTTGAGCCCGGACAGGTGGCGGAAGTGATATCCGGAATCGCGGAAGGCTGCCGCCAGGCCGGCTGCGCGCTTGTGGGCGGCGAGATGGCGGAAATGCCCGGCTTCTACGCAGACGGCGAATACGACATCGCCGGCTTCTGCGTCGGGATTGTGGACCGCGCTAAAATCATAGACGGAAGCAAAATCAAGGCCGGCGACGTTTTGCTGGGGCTTCGCTCGTCAGGAGTGCATAGCAACGGCTTCTCGCTCGTCAGGAAAATCGTGTTCGACGCGGGCGGCCTCGGAGTCGGCGACCCGGTTCCCGAGGAAAATAACCGCACAGTCGGCGAAGTCCTTCTCGAACCCACGATAATTTACGCCGACATAATAGGCTCGTTAATGTCAAAAGTTGATCTCAAAGGAATCGCCCACATAACCGGCGGCGGCCTTGAAGGAAATATTATCAGAATAATACCCGGCGGTTTAAAAATAGAAATTGATTACGGCGCTTGGGAACGGCCGGGAGTATTCAAATTTTTACAGAGGCTGGGCGGGGTCGAAGAACAGGAAATGAGAAAAGTATTCAATCTCGGAATCGGAATGGTCTGCATCGTGGCTCCTGAAGAAGTCGGCGCCGCAAAAAAGGCGGCCGACGAAAAGAAAATCGGAATAGTGGAGATAGGGCGTGTGGTATGAGCGTTAAAACGTGTTATTTTTTGAGGCATGGAGAGACCGATCTGAACCGTGAATTCAGGTGTCAGGGAAGGCAGGATGTGCCGTTGAATGATCGCGGCAGGGAGCAGGTCGTCGAAGCGGCGCGAAAGCTGAAAGACGTGAAAATTGACGCGATATATTCGAGTCCGCTGAAACGGGCGATGGAAAGCGCCGAAATAATCGCGAAAAACAAAAAAATGCCCGTCCAAATGCTCGACTGGCTTGTCGAAATAGATTACGGAGCGCTCGAAGGGCTGAACGCCGCGGAAAGCGGCGAGCGGTTTCCCGGAATACTCTACAGGTTCCAGTCCAACCCGGTAGCTGTAATATTTCCTGGAGGCGAATCGGTGGGCGGAGTGGCGGAAAGACTTTGTAACGGTCTGGGAAGAATTGTCACGCAGGAAAGCGGAACAATCCTTTTCGTTACGCATCAGATCATTAGCGGAATTGCAAAAAGCATTCTCGAAGACAAGCCGCTCAACGCTTTATGGGAGAACAAACTGGAAAACGGCGGCATTTCACAATTCGACATTTCACCCGAACACATAGCGCTTTTAGGAAAGTTCGGGCGGTCGCGGTAATATTGTCTTAAGCATAACTGATCGGCAGCGTGATTTCGACAGGGGAAATACTGCCGACGGGAGGAAGGGGAAACATGAAGAAAATCGCCCGTGCATTAATCAGCGTATATGATAAAACCGGGGTGGTGGAACTCGCCTCATTCCTCGCAAAAAGAGGGGTTGAGATTGTAGCGACATCCGGGACGCAGAAGAACCTCGAAAAAAACGGGGTAAAGACGGTTGAGATGACCGCCTTTGCCGGCAGCCCGGAACTACTTGGCGGGGAAATTAAAACCCTGCATCCGGCGGTCTTCGCATCCCTCATGGCAGACCCCGAGGAACCGCAGGCTATGGAACAATTGCAGACAATCGGCGGCAAGTCGATCCAACTGCTGATTGTTAATCCGCTTCCGCTCGAACCGGTGGACGCCCCGGTGAAGGGAAAGCACTCGAGACCGGTGGTTTCAATCGATGTCGGCAGCGTGGCGATGATCTGCGCGGCGGCGCGCAACCACGAGAATCTTGTGATTCTGGTGAATCCGGCTCAGTACGCGCCGTTCATGGAAGCATTCACGGCGAGCGAGGGCAAAATTCCTGAATCCATCGTTAGAAGTTATGCTCTTCAGGCATATGAGATGGTCGCCGACTACAACATTCGCCTTTACGAACATTTTTATAAAAAAACGGGGAAGGAACAATTTCCACCCGAAACGCTCTATTTACGCTACAAAAAAGCGATGGAACTCAAATACGGCGAAAATCCGCACCAGAAAGCGGCATTTTACAGACAGCCCGACACTACGGGCATCTCGCTATGCGACCTCGAACTTCTGCAAGGGCCGCCGATGTCATTCAACAACCTCAACGATGTTAACGCCGCGCTTGAGATAGCGCTCGAGTTCGACCGCGAAACAGCCGTCGTCGTAAAACACGGAAACCCGACAGGCGTGGCGATAGACAAAGACCCCTGCAAGGCATACATAAAAGCGAGGGACGCCGATAAAGTTTCAGCGTTCGGAGCAGTCGTAGCCTTCACCGGCCAAGTGGATAAAAAAACCGCAAAAGAGCTTGAAAACGCATACACGGAAGTGCTGCTGGCGCCAAAGATAACAGACGGCGCGATGGAACTTCTGAAAGCTTCGAAAAAGACCGCTAACATGCGGATCTACAAGGTCAACATCAAGAAATGGGTCAAGAACCAGAAAGAACCTGAACTGCGAAGCGTGATGGGCGGAATCATATTGCAGGAAAGAGACGATCTGCTTGTGCCGGACGGCGGCCAGATTAAAGTGGTGTCGAAGCGAAAGCCGACGCGCAAGCAACTCGCCGACCTCGTGCTTGCATGGAAGGTTTGCAAGTATGTGAGGTCCAACGCGATAGTGATAGTGAAAGACGGCCAGACTCTGGGCATAGGAGCCGGACAAATGAGCCGGCTCGATTCGATAAAGATAGCGCTCGAAAAAGCCGGCGAGAATGCGGTCGGAGCCGTTATGGCTTCTGACGCATATTTCCCGTTCCGCAACGTTGTGGACGAAGCCGCGCAGTATGGAATAGCCGCAATCATCCAACCCGGCGGCGCCAGGCGAGACGACGAGATCATGATGGCCTGCGATGAGCACAATGTCGCCCTCTGCCTGACCGGCATGAGGCATTTTAGACACTGAGCCATATGATTTTCGACGTTTTCTATTTCTCTTTAAGAAGCTGTTTAGCAGATAACGAGAGAAAACGAGCTAAATATTTACATTGAGGCGGAAAACAGGCTTTATTCTCCGATTATACGCCCATATCCATATTAACGAGTTAATATCATTGTCAAAAGTATTGTATATATTGAGATAATATTGTAGTATAATGCGCAAATTCGCATTATATATGCTTTTGCCGAAAAAGATCGATGTAAAGAAAGGAGGTGAAATCTCTGGAAAACATCGATAAAAGAATCGGCAATAGTGAGTTGAACGAACTGAAGGAGTCCGGCGGTAAGGAAACTAGGCCACTTGCCCAGTAGGACCCCGGAGGTTCAAAACAAAAAAGAATTTTCCAGGGAGGTTGTAAATGAAGAAATTTTTCACATTAACACTCGCCGGCTTGGTGTTGGGAATCGCGTCAATCGCGTTCTCCGCGACACTCGTTGACGTGCCGAGCGGCCACTGGGCCGAAGACGCGGTAACGAAACTGATCAACGCCGGACTGATTGAAGGTTATCCCGACGGCACATTCAAGGGAGACCGCCCCATGACCCGCTACGAATACGCGATGGTTGTCGAACGCTTGATGGCAAAGCTCGACAAGAGTTACTGCGCGAAAGACGAATGCGGAGCTCCGGGCGCCCCG
Organism: bacterium; assembly: GCA_041664945.1. Lineage (GTDB taxonomy): Bacteria > UBP15 > UBA6099 > UBA6099 > UBA6099 > JBAYJY01. Next base: position 23,754 of record JBAYJY010000006.1, read on the forward strand.
GCGGCGGCTGTCGCCGGCAAGTGCGACTGCCCGGCAGGCGCGGCTGGCGTCGACCCCGCTCAGCTCGAGGAAATTAAATCCATCGTGAAGAAACTCGCGGCGGAATTCAAAGACGAGCTGGCAGCCCTGAAGGTTAAAGTTGACGAGAATTCGGTTAAGATCGCTGATCTCGAAAACAAAGTCAACAATGCCTCCATCGGCAAAATGCAGGTCAAGGGAAGCATTCGGCAGCGCATTGATGTGCCGGGCACTGACCTTTCCAACAGCGACTTTGCAAATCGATATTACAAGTACATGTACAATGTAACGGGCGTAGGCACAAGCGGCCTGAACGCTGGCTATGAGATGGTTCCGACGCTGATCTTCTCCGGCAACGCCGGCGATAACGTCACTTTCTCGATCGGCCTCGACAAATTCATCTCCAACAAGGCCACAATCGGCTCGAAGACCACAGCGACCGAGCTCGATATCGAGCACGCGTATGTCGATATGGACTTCGCGAGCACAGTCCGCGAGCTGGATTCGCTGAAAATTCGCTCCGGTTACCAGAAGGCTTGGTTCGGCCCGTACGGCATGCTGGTCGACAACACCGGCCTGCAGTCCAACCCCGGCGTGCTCGTCAGCGCGTCGAAGGACATCGTATCGGTCGCCGCCTACGGCAGTCTGCTCCAAGGGGACGTATTAGGCGCAGTCCCGGCTGACGGCCTCGGCTCCACAGGCAAAGACGTATACGCCGCAGCGCGTGTCGGTCTGGACCTGTCATTTGTTAACCTCGGTGTAAACTATCTCGCCTCCGGCTTGGACAAGGAAAAAGGCTGGGGCGCGGATGTGGTCATTCCGTTGCTGAAGAATTCACCGTTCCTGAAACAGGTCAACGGCGAATACCTGAAGATCACGGACCTGACCAACGGAAACAACCCGAGCACGCTCAACACCGCCGCGCACAGCGTCGGCGACAGCAGTTTTGTTCTCGGTGTCGATCTGTACAAGAACAAAAAAGCAAGCCTCAGCCTGTCATACGCGGATGCTCCGGCCGCCCCGGTTCTCACGAGCCTCGACGGCAGCCCGTTCTCGGAATTTGACACGGCTTGCCCGCTCGGCTTGGACGTCAAAGGCGCAAATTGCTATTCCTACGAATCAGGCAGGAACATGTTCCCGGCCGGTTTCGAGGGCCTCGGTGTGCAGGCGAGCTATCTGGTGTTCGGCGATGTCGAGTTGGCCGGAAAAGCCGTTATGGGCAATTTCGCAGGCGGCACGGCGTTCGACGGTTCGAACCTCGATGGCAAGAAATACCCGGGCTTCGGCGCGTTCTCGATCACAAAACCGATCAACAACGACTCCAAGTTCCGTGTTGAGTACATGCAGCAGGGCAAAGACACGATTCTCCTCAACAGAGTTCGTGGCGAACTGCTCATCAATTTCTAATCTTTACGCATTTGAAACAAAGCCCCCGGGGAACCGGTTTCTCCGGGGGTTTTTTTTGCTTAATTCCTTCGGAGCATTTTCATGACAATTTTATTCGCAGCATGCAAGGCCTTTCCCCGCGCAGTCCGTTTCCTTTTCCTGATTTCCATAGCCATTCTGATAGCGGCAACTGCCTCGCTTTCTTCCGAAACAGCGCTGGCGTCTGAAAACGCGTCTCTGGCTGAAATCGAGGAATTCCTCTCCATCACGGCCGATTCCACCGAGCACAACGAAGCAAACAACACGGCGCGCCTCTCAGGCAACGTTCAGATCACGTTAAAACATTTTTCGCTCGAAACCGAAGAGCTTACGATAGACATGTCCGCGGGCATAATTAAATCCGAAGGCGACTTGTTCATCACAACGAACAATCTGCGTTTCCACGGAAAGAGCCTCGAATATGATTACGAAAATAAAACAGGCTCGATAAAGAGCGGCGAAATAAGCATCGACGGCTTTAACCTGTCAAGCGAAGAGATACTGATCCAACCCGAGATTATAATTATGTCCGGCGTCGTGGGAACCACATGCCCTCTTGACTGTCAGGACTACCACATATACGCAAAGACACTTGAACTCTCGCAGGACGGTAAAGCCCGCTTAAAAGATATTTCGTTTTATTATCGCAAAAGAAAAATAATATCATGGCCGTCATACGGAATGAGGCTTGGAAGCGACAAAAGCAAAACCGCTTCAAACGAAAAAAGCGTTTCTACCGGCGCATGGGCGTTCTCGCCGCCGGCGATGGGTTATTCTAAATTCGGAGGCCTCGAACTCCGATCTGGAGTCCGCCGCGTCCGCGGGCGAAGCTCAATCGGCCTGAACGGCGACTATTTTTTGCGGGAGGGGATGTTCACCGAAGCGCTTTGGCAGAAAGCCGGGCGCCGGGGAGTTCCGCAAATCTCGTTAAGGCTGGGAAAACAATATAAGGAAAACAGAGGCTATTTCAGAAACACATCGCCCCAAAGAGTCTGGAACCAGCCCTCTTTGGAAGTTATATTTCCCAAGCAAAATTTAAGGAAAACAAGATTCTATCTCGGCAGCGACATCGAAATCGGCCGGATGAAGGAAGCGAACACAAAGAAAGCGCTGAGCCGCTTTTATACGAAAGTGGACTCGTCCTACCCGATCAACCCCGGCGACAAAGTTCTTTTTTCGCTGATCGGCGACGCGCGCTTCGCCGCATATGAGAGCTGGCAAAAGTATAAAGTGCTCGGACTCGGCGCCGGCGCCGAAACCGGCGACAGAAACAGCCGGTTCCTTTCTGTCCAATACATGTACTTCAAACACTCGGGCTCCACTCCTTTTCTTTCCGACCTGGTGAACACCAACGACAAATTGTTCTTATATGGCTCGACGCTCATCAGCCCGCGCACGCAGCTTTTCGCCGACGCGCAGTACGACATCAACCTGAAAAGGACGGACGAAGTCATTTACGGCGCGGAACGGCGTTACAAATGCATCAAATTCAGATTCGCGCTTCACAGCAAGAGCAGGCAGGTCGGCCTGAACATGGAGATACTGAATCCGGGACGCAAATAATATGCCCGCAATCCGGACGATATGCGCATTTTTTATTATGCTCGCCGCCTTGGCGCCGGCCGGCGCTTTCGCAGGCGAATCCCGTAATTTGACCGAGAGCAACCGCCGCGCGCTCGCCTCCAAAGTCGATGAGCTTCAACACTCCGAGCTCATCCGCCTCACCCACGGCCGCCCGAAAGCCAACCCGATACCATTCCCTCTCCATACAATTTACCAGACCGCCCTTCAGAATCAGGAACTGCTTATTCGCAACCAGTCGGAGTCCTTCGCCAACGCCTTGGCGCGCCTCGGCAAAGTTTTCGAAAACTATCCCGTCGAACTGGAAACAGCGGCGGGCCGCGCGGCGGAAGCCCGTTTCAAAGCCGAGATAATCCGCCTATACGACCTGGCCGAGCCCCTTTCCGACTCTACATCTCTGTTGGAAGTGTACTCCGCATTCGAGAATTCCGGGTTCGGAATGGAGGCTGTTCCGGCGCGCGCCGCGCTTGCGCTTAACGCGGTGAGATGGCTCTCTAAAGACTCGGAAAACGGCGAGCCGCCTCCGGATGCCGCGGCGCGCCTCGACACGTTAATGCGAAGATGGAAACCGGCTGCGGATGTGTTCCAAATGGACGCCGGATTACGCTCGCTCTCCTCGGACTACGCGCAGCTTTTCCTGAGCGTTGCTGTTTCAAGACAGGAAAAATAATGAAAAAAACGGCTTTGCTGACAGTTTTTCTTCTTATAGCTCCATTCGCGGCCGCGTCGGCTTCCGTTTCCAGCATGACAATCGAGTTCAAAAACGGCGCCGTATTCGTTCAGGCCGACGCTAAAATCATGAAAGAAATAAAAGAATGGGCGGAAAAGTCCGGAATCCACTCCGCCGCCGATTCGAAAAATATTATTGAAACCCTCTCCGGGAGATACGGGAACCGCATACAGATAGAATCTTTTGTCACCCAGCAGCTAAGCGCCGCCGCCGGAGTTAAGGAAGTCAGGATGCCGCTTCGCAACGCAATCCTCGCCGGCCGAATTCCCCCTGTGGAAAACCTGTCGCTCGATGAGGCGATGATCGTTCTCGGAGGGTTCGGATTCACCGCGATGACGGACCGCTATTTCTCGTCGCTTTCCAACGACATGAAGCTGCGCAAGCTCGTTGAAACGGACACGGCGCTTATCATTCTGGACGGAACGGGTCCCGACGACGAATTGAAAATGTATTACAGGGAAGAAACCGGAGAAAAACATTGAAGTCGAAAGTTATCGAACAAGGAGCGCGTGCATTGCGCCTCGCTTTAATCGCGCTTATCGCGCTGTTATCGCTTTCGGCCGCCGCTTTCGCGCAAGAGCGGACCATTTTCATGGCGACTCCGGATCAGTTGAAAGATGGTTTCGCGGTTGAAATGGACGGCGCGCCCGGCTTCATTCAATACGACGGTCCCGCGGAACCCGGCGCTATGATCGAAACTGTCGCGGCCGGTCTGGAACAGCCGGTTCAGGTCGCAATCGTCGCTCCTCTGAAGAGCGACGGAGAGACGCTGATGCTTCCGATTCAGATAGAGGACAAATCGCTCGCTCGCGGGGTGACTCTCAACCTGGTGACCCCGGAAGGCCGTTCAGTGAAACTTGCGATACCTCCTAAGCGCGTCTTCCTCTCGATTCCATTCATCATTCCGATTACCGAGCAGATCGATTCTGACTTCGCCAATGCTCATCGCAACATGATCGTTCAGGTGGTTCCGAAAATCACGAAAAAGGCCCAGGTCAACGTCGACAACACGGCCGCCGACGGGCTGGTCGCCGACATAAAGTACGAAGGCATCGCATATCTGAAGCTTAAGGATCTGTTGAACAGAACGAACCGCCGAGACCTGGACGGCACTTTTTTCATAGGCAAAGCGGAGGATTACAGGTGGCACCTGATAACTGAAAACATGTTCGAGAAGTTCGACAAGCGGAACGTGGCGGTTATGAAAAACCAGCGCATCAACAGCGAGTTGAAAACCCAGTGGCGCGTGGACCAGCTGAACAACGCGCGCCGCTCGCGGCTCGGGCTGAACGCGGAATACGACAAAAACAAAACTTCGTTGCTGATAGGGAACATCGACCGGCGGGTTAAAGATCATTTTCACAGCGAGATAGGCTACGGAAACGAGCGCCTGCGCCTCCTGACAAGGTTCGAGGGACTCGAAATAACGAATCCGGCGACTCGTTCTTTCGTCGCGATGAAAGTGGACCGCTCCGGATACCAGCTTCAGTGCAGCGGCGGCGACGACCGCTCTTCATACGGCGGCCGCTTCGGAAACCTCAAGGTGCAGGACTTCGAGGACGAAGGCGAGATCGACGATTATTTCAATTTCGATTTTAGTTATTCCAGAATGCTCGGCGCGCAGGCGCGGCGATGGGACCCGGAAGCGGTGACGTTTTCCGGAGACACAACAATGCGTTTCTGGGGACGCGGAAGCGCGTCGTGGCTGAGAGGAGAAGTCAATTTCAATATCGGCTACAAAACCGACTATCTGGCTCTGATCCGCTACAACAACGATTTCATGCGGATAACAGGCCGGCCAGACAAGCCGCTCTGGGAATCGGCTTTCATTTCGTTTATGAGAAACCGCAACTATTTTAAAAGGGAAGACGCTCTGGCCCGCTACGGACTCGAATCCATTCACATAGATTTAGACTATTCGCGCGAGGGAAAGGGACTGCCTTTCCGGCGCAAAGTCAGGCTCGGAGCTTCGAAGTTCATGAAGGTCTGGAAATACGACCTGCCTGTGGAGCTTTATGTCGAGACAGTCAAATTCAATGTTTACCGGCCCGGAATTGGAATCAGCATAAGGAGATATCTGTGAGAGCGCGACTCGCGGTTAAAAGGCTGTTCGTCGTTATCGCCTCGGCGCTTTTGATCGCGTCGGCCGCCGCGCGCGCCGAAGACGGGCAAACGACATCGCTCACGCTGCGCACGGACACCGGCATAATTGTCGTCGAAGGTTCGCAGGATGATATCAATCGATGGCGCGGCATGCTTTTCGAGCTTTCGGAGCCGCCCTCCACAAACAGAGCTGTCCTGCGATGGCTCGCCGACAAAGGGATTCCGTCCGGCGCCGTTCGCTCTTACGCGAATTCAGCCGATCCCTCCTCAAATCTGGGATCGGCGCAGCAATCATGGAGAAAAATGACGGTCGCCGAGGCTGTAATGTCCGGCGAGATCCCATGCGTCATCGGAAAAGAACTGTACGAGGCCTACATTCTCATCAAAGCCTCCGGCGATAAAATGTATATCCTTAAAAATACGACGCATCCCGCCGCCGCGTCGCCCGCGGGTTTTCAGCATTCGATTTTTATTATTTCCTCAGCTTTCTACAGCGGCAACGACGGCATTTTCGTGGACGGCGAAAACTTGTCAAAAAGCGTTCTCGGCTATAACATCGTGACATTTTCGCCCGACGGAAAAACCGTAACCGGCTCGGATGGATTCGAATTGTTCAATAAGCCCGACGACTCGCGGCGGATGGCGGATTTTCTTAACAGCCAGCCTGCCGGCGCATACGCGGCGGCGGCGGTCAAATTCGGACCCGGCGTTTTTCTTTTTTCTGACGCCACGGCGGCGCTTCGCGCCTACGGCTCTCAAGCGGTTCTGGACCCGCAGGTGCTTTCATCGCATGCGATTTTGGGAGTCAAAGGCTCTCCCGCCGGTGACGCTCTCGAAGCAACAGCGGTAAATCTCAGCAGCGAGATTATCGTATTTAAAGACGACCTGTACGTGGAAGAAACGCGTCTGGAAGAACTTTCCGAGGGAGTGAGCGGGCGAATCATCGTTCTCGGCGGCTCCAAGCCCTCCGATACCGTATATGTTTTAGAGTAATTCATTTATCCTCAAAATTGATTTTTACACTGCTAACTTATAGAATTACCTTATTAAATACTGCTATATGGTTTTACTATGGGCGAAGAGAAAAAAATCGGGAAAGCGAAGCGCAGGGTTCTGATTGTCAGCGACGGCAAACGCGGCCACGTGCATCAGACCGAGGGCGTCGTGCGCAAACTTCCCAATTCAATCGGCAAGAAACTGGAGATACGGATGAGCAAGCCGTACTATTTGTTTCTCGTCGCGATGTCCTGCCTCGCGCGCCGATTCAACTTTTCGCAACCTTTGATTCTTTTCTGGATACAGCGCGTCACGGAAACGAAAGTCGCCAACCTGATAAAATTTTCGCCTGAAATTATTATCTCCGCCGGTTCGATCACGCACCCGGTCACATTCCTGCTCGGCAGGATATGGGACGCGAAAACGGTGATCTGCATGAGGCCGTCCCTGCTTTCCAATGACGATTTCGACCTCGTCATTGCGCCGAGACACGATCAGCGCCGCTGCCTCGGAGACAACGTCATATACACAATGGGCGCGACAAGCGACATCTCCGAAGGTTTCATTTTCGCAGAGGCCGTGACCCTGTATGCGAAGCTCAAGACCGACGTGAAACGGCCGTTCGGGCTTCTCGTGGGCGGAGACAGTTCGCTCAATTTCATTTCGGCTGAAATGGCCGGCTCAATGATGGATGAAATTCTCAAGGCATGCTCGGACTTCGGGCTTTCGCTGCTGACGACGACATCCAGAAGAACCGCGCCGGCGGCGGAAAAAGCGATCAGGGGCCGCCTCGAGGGCAGCCCTGCGAACGCCTACACGCTGTTCGCCTCGGAAAGCCCGGACAACCCGGTGCCGGGAATAATCGGCCTCTGCGAAATCGTGATCGTCACCGAGGACAGCGTATCGATGGTCTCCGAAATAATCTCCGGCGGCAAGTATGCGATCGTCGTCAAGGTCGGCCGCAAAAAGAACCGCAACAAGTTCGAGGGGCTGTTTCAGGATCTCATGGACGAGCAATACATAACTTATACGGACATCAAAGACCTCAATAAGAGCATTTCCGACGCGCTTCGCAAAAGTAAGCGCGGATTCAAAGCGCTCGATGAGTCGAAAAAAGTTGCTATAGAGATCGAGCGTCTTTTCTTCGGCAACGGTTCGGGAACAGGGGTAATTCAGGAATGAGAATAATTAAAACGGCCGCGCCGATGATACTCTGGCTGCTGGCCCTGAGCGTTTCCGCGCGCGCAGTTTCCGACCGCGCGATAGATTATCTCTTAAAAGCGGCGCCGCGCCCGGCCGGCATGGGCGGCGCCTTCACTGCGGTCGCCGACGACCCGATCGGCATGTTCTGGAACCCCTCTGCCGCCTTGCGCTCGGACCGCTTTGCTATTTCGGGAAATCACAGCCTCCGGCACTTTCCCGGAAAAACAAAGAATCTGGACCAGTTCAATTCCGACACAACCGGCATCGTCATCCCTCTGCAGGGAGATTTGGCGGCCGGTCTCGGGTTCACCATCCCCGGCGAATGGGGCGTCGACTACACCGACACGAACGGCGTTCTGCCCGTCAACGAAAAACTGATGGGCCGCGAGCGCCGCTTCGCATACTCAGGCATGCGCGATTCCGAAAAGATAGACGCCGGCTACATCGATTCCGATTGGCGCCGCTATAGCGACTTTGAACAAGGCATCAAAGGCAAGAGGTCCTTCGAAACCGGCGGCGGCTTCAGTTTTTATTATGAAACTAACGGCGGAATGTCATACGGAGTGAACGTGCGCGGACTGCTCACGCGGCTGGGCGGCGACAAGAAAAACGGCGACGAATCGTGCACGGTTACGCTGGGCGCGGCCTACCGCCCGCATTGGAACGCAGCGACGCTCGCCGCGACGGATGTGGAACTCAACTGGCGCCACGGATTCGAAGCGCGCTTTTTCGGCGGCGTCGAGCGCTCGTTTGACCGCAGGGCTTTCGTCCGCATCGGCTCGATGAACGGAATGACAACCTACGGATTCGGCGGCAAATTCGGATCAGCGCGATTTGACTATGCCGTGATCAAGGATTTCATGCCGAGCGTCAGCGGCCACGATGAAGTCGCGCAGTTTCAGGACGGACATTTTCTTTCCTATACGATACGTTGAACGGAAAAACATGGAAACGACAACAAAATTACTTCAGAAGTGGAGAGTTCGGCTCGGACATCTGTTCGCGATAGCGACGCTGGTTTTCGCAAAGCCGACCGACATCAGATATCTGGCCGCCGGAACCGCGATCGCGCTGTTCGGCGAAGCGATCCGCATCGCATCCGCCGGATATATTCAAAAAGACAAAACGCTCTCGCGGTCGGGGCCGTATGCGTTCACGCGCAATCCGCTTTACGTCGGCAGTTTTCTGATGTATCTCGGGTTCGTCATCGCCGCGTCCAACGTGTATGTCATAGGCGCGTACGTGCCGTTCTTTTTCGTGATATACTATGCGACGATCTACCGCGAGGAGACATATCTTCGGGAAGCGTTCGGCGCCGAGTACGAAAAGTTCTGCGCTGAAGTTCCGCGTTTCTTTCCGAGGCTCTGGCCGGCGCGCGCCAACGGTTCCGGCGGCGGATTCAGCTTCGCGCAGGCGGCGAAGAACCGCGAATACGAAGCTGCGATAGCGATTGTAATAATAACAGGCGCGCTATGGGCGATGTATTTCGCCAAATGGCATCTCATCAAATGAAGGGCTCGTGTATGGACGTCGAAAACCAACGCCCGCTGAACATTCTGTACCTGCTTCCCGAACTGACGGTGGGCGGAGTCGAGACGCATGTGCTCGCGCTGTCCGGCGGCATGAAAAAGATGGGCCACAACGTCGTGGTCGTATCGAACGGCGGCGCGCTTGTGCCTCGCCTCGAAGAGTCGGGCATCGAGCACATCACCCTGCCCGTCCACCGCAAATCGCCGATCACTGTTCGCGACATGGCTTCGCGCGTCCGCAAGCTCGTTGACGAGCGCGGCATCGACGTCGTTCACGCGCATTCCCGGGTTCCGGCGTGGATCGCCCATTACGCAGTCCGCGACGGGCGCGCCGCGTTCATCATCACCGCGCACGGCCAATACGCGCCGCATATCGGCAGCCGCGTCATGGCGCTCGGCGACCGGATCATTTGCGTGAGCCGTGTCGTGCTCGATCACATGGCGGATAAACTCGGCGCGGACCGTGACCGCATGCGCGTCGTTTACAACGGGATAAACATTGAAGAAGCTACGCGTGATTTCGAGGTGCGGCGGCCCGCAGCGGATGTAAAAAAAGAGCTCGGGATTCCAGAAGGCGCTCCGGTCATCGGCTCGATCGGCCGCCTCACGATGACGAAAGGTCTTCGATTTTTCGTCGATGCGCTTCGGCAGGTTAAGAACCGCGTTCCGGGCGTTAAAGCGATCCTGGTCGGCGACGGCCCTTTGCGCAAAGAGCTTCAGGACCGCGCGGCTGAACTCGGAATGGCCGAAGACCTCATTTTCACCGGCGTGAGAACAGACATCTACGATCTGCTGGGCATAATGGACGTTTACGTTGTCTCGTCGCTGTACGAGGGCTTCCCGATGGGTTGCCTCGAAGCGATGTCCACCCATGTGCCGATCGTCGCAACCCGCGTCGGCGGAATTCCGGAGATGCTTGAAAACAACCGCACTGCGCTTCTCGCCGAGCCGAAAGATTCGGCGACGCTCTCGGATAACATCGCCCGGCTGCTCGAAGACCGCGGGTTCGCGGCGAAACTGACCGAAGGCGGCTATCACGATATTGTCAGCAAATTCTCACAGCGAAAAATGGTCAGCGACGTGCTCGAAATATATTACGAGACGCTGCGGTCCAAAAAAGGATATATAGGCCCGGCGCGCGGAACCGCGGGCGCGGAAAAACCGAATGTGCTGCTCACGCTGCCCGAGCTTCGCGTTGGCGGCGTGGAAACTCACGTCATCGATCTCGCGCGCGGCCTGAAGCAGAAAGGTTATCGCCCGCTCGTCGTCTCCTTCGGCGGAAAACTCGTTGAAAAACTCGAAGACGCCAACGTGGACCATATCAAGCTGCCGGTGCACTCGAAATCGCCTCTGGTCATATTCAACAGCGTAAGCCCGATCCGCAAGCTGATCGAGGAGCGCAAGATCGAACTGATACACGCGCACTCCCGCGTGCCTGCATGGATAAGCTACATGGCGCTCCGCAACCAGTCGCGGCATATCCCTTTCCTCACAACCTGCCACAGCACTTACAGCGTCCACATTGGCAGCCGCGTGATGATCTGGAGCGACCGCATGATCGCTGTCAGCGATTTCGTCCGCAATCATATGCTCAGCCATTTCGGAACGGATCCGGAACGTATCGGCACGATCCACAACGGGATTCCGCCGGAGATTTATGACGAGGAACGCGCCGAACTGATGAAGAAGCGCTACCGCGATGAATTCGGAATCGGAGCGGACACGAAAGTTGTCGGCATGGTGGCGTCTCTCACGCCGCGCAAGGGCTACAACGTTTTCGTTCAGGCGGCGCGGCAGGTTGTCGCAGAGCACAAGAACGTTCTCTTCCTCGGAGTCGGAGGCGGCCCGCAGCGCGAAGAGCTCGAAACGATGGCGCGCGAAGCCGGACTCGACGACAAGTTCCGGTTCCTCGGCATCCGCAACGACGTGCGCGACCTGCTTTATCTGCTGGACATCTTCGTGCTTTCGTCCACAAGCGAGGGGTTGCCTTATGTCATCCTCGAAGCGATGGGGATGAAGAAAACGATTGTGACGACAGACGTCGGCGGAATCCCGGAGGCGATCGGGCACGACCGCAACGGGATACTAATCAAACCGCGCGACGACGGCGCTCTCGCTGCCGCAATTTCCGAACTGCTCTCCGACGAAAACCGCGCGAGGCGGCTCGGCGACGCGGCCCGCGAATCAGTCGTGAGTTCTTTTACGGTTCAAAAAATGGTCGACAGCACTGAAGCTGTATATCGGAAACTGCTGAACTGAAAATGCGCATCCTTCACTTCATAAACAATATCGACCTCAGTTGGTACACGATGCTGCTCGACACGCTTCACGCGCAGGAGCGGCAGGGCCACGAGGTTTTAATTGTCGTGCCTCCCGGCGGCGTGAATTACCAGCGCCTGAAACAGGACGGCGCGAACGTCATGCCTCTCGAGGTCAGAAGCAGCAAATTCGATTACTACGCGGCTTGGCGGTTGTCGCAAATCCTGAAGGAAAAAAATATCGACATTCTGCACGCGCACCTGACGAGCAGCGCGCAGCTCGGGTCCGCCGCAGCGCGCATGGCCGGAACGCCATGCGTCGCTTCCGTCCTTAAAATCACTAAAAAGCATCGCTATATGAAATGCGACAGAATAATGCCTTGCTCGGAAGCGGTGATGGACAATCTGCGCAGGCAGAGCGTTCCGGAAAAGTTCATGCGCCGCGTTTACACCGGAATCGATTTCAACCGCTACAAGGAAGGCCTTGAAAGCAAAGAGAACGCGCGCGAGGAGTTCGGATTCGCCGCTGACGCCGAAGTGATCGGGGTCATAGCGCGGCTCGTTCATATGAAGGGACACAGCGTGCTGCTGAGCGCGTTTCCTGCGGTCGCCGCCCGGCGGCCGGCCGCGAGGTTGCTGATCGTCGGCGACGGCGAACTGCGCCAGCCGCTCGAACAACAGGCCGCGGAACTCGGAATCGCGAATAAAATAGTTTTCGCGGGCACGCGTCGCGACCTGCCCCGCATGCTTAACACGCTCGACGTTTCGGTTCTTTCGTCCGTCGAAAAGGAAGGCCTCCCAGTTATTCTCGTGGAGGCTGCGCTTTTCGGCCGGCCGGCCGTGATGACGGACGTCGCCGGAATCCGCGAAATCGTTCGCGACAGGGAGACCGGCCTGCTCGTGCCTCCGAACGATCCGAAAGCGCTCGGCGAGGCGCTCATCGAAGCGCTGGAAAAACCGGGCGAAGCGGCCGACCGCGCCGCAATGGCGCGCGAGTTCGTCATCCGCGAGTTCGACGTCAATAACACCTCGCGCCAGATCGAGGAAGTCTATCTTGACGTGATATCAAAGAAATCTAAAGGCGGCAAATGACAATGTCGTCAGAGCGCTTCAAAAGCGTTAATAAAATATTGCTTATCAGCCTTTCATGCATCGGCGACGTCATTTTGACCACGCCGGTTATGAAAGCTCTGAAGGATAATTTTCCCGGTTCGAAGATCACCGTCGTCGTCGGCCCGACCGCCGCCCCTCTCCTGAAATGCCATGAGTGGGTGGACAGCGTGATCGTTTATGAAAACAAAGGCCGCCACGCGGGATTCAGGGGCGTCGTCCGTCTCGTAAACGAACTGCGAAGTTGCAAATACGACCTCGTGGTCGACTTGCGAAACTCCGCGATTCCATATTTCCTCAGAACCCGCTACCGCGTGACGTCACACGCCGCTCACATCAGAAATCAGAAACAGATGAAACGGCACGCGATCGACAGGCACCTCGACGTGCTCGAAGCGGCGGGCATTCATCCCGCAACGCGCGAACTGCATATAACAATACCTGCCGACGCCGAAAAGAAAGTCGGTTCTCTGCTGGAAGCGCGCGGCCTCACGTATATGAAGAATCTTATAGCAGTCTATCCCGGAGCCGGCAGCCCGTACAAATTGTATCCGGCGGAAAAATTTTCAGAGTTATTAAGGATGTTAAAAATGGACGTCGATCTCCGGTTCGCGCTGATCGGTTCCGGGCCCGACCGGCCTATATGCGAGAAGATCGCCGCCGAAACTGGAAACCGGGCGGTGTCTCTGGCGGGCGAACTGGACATACTCGAAACGGGCGCTCTGCTGCGAAAATGCAGGCTGCTGATATCGAACGACAGCGGCCCCATGCATCTCGGCGCGGCGGTTGGAACGCCGGTTGTCGCGATATTCGGACCTACAAACGCCGACCGCTACGGCCCGCGAGGCGACCGCCACCAAATTGTCTGGCGCCGCGAGTCCTGCAATCCGTGCAAGTCGCCGGAATGCGGACACGAATCGTGCATTAACGAAATCCAACCCGAGGCAATAGCCGCCGCCGCGCGGAGCCTATTGAAGACAAACAATGGTTGATCTCGCCATCATCATCGTCAGTTATAAAACGAGGGAACTGCTCGACCGCTGCCTCACGTCTATTTTCACCGGCGAATACCCCTTCTCATACCGCGTCACAGTCGTCGACAACGCGTCGGACGACGGCACGCCTGAGATGGTCGTCGGCAAACATCCCGATGCCTTGCTCATACGCAATAACCGCAACGTCGGCTATTCCGTCGCCAACAATCAGGGCATCCGCAAATCCGATTCCCGGCATATCCTGCTTCTGAATCCTGACACAGAAGTCAGGGCCGAATCGCTGGCCGCCATGCTCCGCTTCCTCGACGAGCACGCCCACGTCGGCGTCGTCGGCTGCCAGTTGCTTAACAGCGACGGCTCGGACCAGACCTCGTGGTTCAGCTTTCCCGTGCCTCTGTCGCGCTACTTCGAAAAGGCGCCTTTCTATCCGCGGCTCGCGCGCGGCGTCCTGAAGATTGAGGACAAATATCCCGAAATAAAGGAAAACGGCGCCTGCCGCGTGGATATCATCAAGGGCGCCTGCCTCATGATCCGCCGGACCGCCGCCAATCAGGTCGGCCTGCTCGACGAAAATTCGTTCCTCTACGCTGACGATATAGACTGGTGCATCCGAACCCGCAGAAAAGGCTGGGAGACTTACGCGCTGACCGGTTGCAACATCATCCACCACGGCTACGCCAGCACCGATCAGGAACCCTATATCACTATCACGAGTTCTCGCCGCAGCGCTCTTTACCTGTACCGCAAACATTATCCCTTTTCGTTCGTCGCCGCGTGGTCTCTGTTTATCTACATCGAAATATTGTACAAAACGGCGCTTTACGGGGCTCGCGTCCGTATGGGCCGCAACGACGAGAAAACCCTTTCCCGTCTCAAAGCTTACCGCGAACTGGCGGGCGACATTTTCAGAAGAAAGAAGAAGCATTCGATAAAGTAAAAATTATGGATATAGACAAATCGTCAGTAAAAAATATTTTAATCATCAAGGTCAGCGCTCTGGGCGACATCATCCGCTCATTTCCAGCCCTCGTTTCTGTTGCGAAAACTTTTCCCGAAGCGAAAATTTCGTTTATGATCGGCGAACAGTACAAGGAACTCCTCGAGCCCTGCCCTTACGTTTCGGAAATCATTCCCTATCGCAAACGGAAAAACACGGAAGACCTGATGGGGTTTATCCGCTTCGCGCTCGAGATGAGATCGCGCCAGTTCGACATGGTTCTGAACCTTCAGAACACGAACAGATTCGACATTCTCACAAAGCTGTCAGGCGCGAAATACAAATCTGAAGTCATAACGCTCGAACGGCCGATGAATGGTGTCGAGGGCGTGTTCGAGGTGTTGCGCACGGCCGGCCTGAGACCTAAGAAACGGTATTACGAGCTATGGATGACCGATGCGGACCGCTCGTTCGCCGAGTCTTTTCTCGCCCGCAACGGAATCGCGGCAACTGACAAAATCATAGGCTTAAACCCCGCCGCCGGATGGGAATCGAAACAATGGCCGGTCATTCATTACGCCGATCTGGCCGCGAAACTGATTTCAGCCGACGGCGCGAAAATCATCGTTTTCGGTTCGGGCGAAGAACGCGG
Organism: bacterium; assembly: GCA_041664945.1. Lineage (GTDB taxonomy): Bacteria > UBP15 > UBA6099 > UBA6099 > UBA6099 > JBAYJY01. Next base: position 39,291 of record JBAYJY010000006.1, read on the forward strand.
CCGCGCCGAGGAGATTCAGCGTCTCGCCGGCTCGCCGATCACTATCGCTTCGGGCGAAACCACTATCAGGCAGGCTTTCGCCCTTATCCGACTCTGTTCGGCTTTCGTCAGCAACGACAGCGGCCTGATGCACGCCGCCGCTTTGCAGGATGTGCCCACCGCCGCAATTTTCGGTTCAACAAATCCGGCTTATCACGGCCCGGCCGGCGACGGACATCTCACTTTCTTCCGCGGCGTGGACTGCTCGCCCTGCTCAAAATCGGTTTGCGAAATGGACTTCGAGCAATACTACTGCCTCACCGCGATTCCGGCAAGCGAAGTTTACAAGGGAGTCCGCCGCATCATGCGATAGCGGCGCCCGCGCATGGACCTCACCATTATTATCGTCAACTACAATATGAAAGGCCTCGTTTCCGAGTGCCTCGCATCCCTCGGCAAATTGCAGTCGGAGGTCTCGTTCGAAGTTATTTTCATAGACAACACATCATCCGACGGCTCGGTCGACGCGGTGCGGCAGGCATTTCCATGGGTGTCCGTCATCGCAAACACGGAAAACGCCGGATTCGCGAAAGCCTGCAATCAAGGCGTCGCGCTCGCGCAGGGCGATTACATTCTGTTCCTGAATCCTGACACGGAAATGCCGCAGGGCGCGCTGGATTCGATGATAGATTTCTTTGTGAAAAATCCGAAAGCCGGCATTATCGGCTGCCGCACCCTGAACGCAGACGGCAGCGAGGAGCCTTCCGTTTACAGATATCCTACGCTCGCGCGCACGTTCATAGACACATTCTATCTCGGCAAGTTGCTCGGCGGCTACGAAGTCAAGCCGGGCGCGATCACCCGCGACACGGAGGTTGAAGTGATATGCGGGGCCTGCCTTCTCATACGGCGGTCGGTCATCGATCAGGTCGGCTCGTTCGACGAAGAGTTCTGGATGTACGGAGAGGACGTTGAGCTTTGCTACCGCGCCGCGCGCGCGGGCTGGAAAATATTCTATCTTTATTCATGCGCGATCATTCACAAGCGCGGCCAGCGGCATCTCGGCGAGGACGCCTATCACGATCTCGCAAGAATTTCATATAACCACTACAAATGGATTTTTCATTACTATAACAGGCACTGCGCCGCGCCGGGGCGACTCGCGCTTCGCCTGATGATGGCCGCGCAGATTTATCCTAAGCTGTGGTCACGCCGCAGAAAACTCGCCCGCGGCGACAACTCGAAAAATAATACAGAAAGGCTCGAAGGCCTTTCGCGCGTCTATAACGAATTTATCCTGGGCCGGAAGCAAACCGATGCTTATTAAAAAAAATCCGTCACAGCTTCGCTACATAAAAAAAATCGGCGTCTATATCGGCGTTCCGGGGCTCGGCGACCTGTTGTTCATCATTCCGCTCTTTCGCGCGCTGAAAAAACAGTTCCCCGGCGCGCGCACGGTTTTCATCGGAAAGTTGCTCCGCGACTATGTCCGCCCGGTTTTCGACAACTGCCCCTACATCGACGATCTTCTCGAATTTCATTTGTACGAATCTTTGAGCCTGAGCAATTTTCAAAAATTCTCCCGCGCTTTGCGGCGCGAAAAGTTCGATCTCATTGTAGACACGCAGCGGAAATTCGCGCCGAGCATGCTTCTCGCCATGGGCCGCCCGCGCTTCATGGTCAGCTACTCCTCAAATGAAATATTCTCCGATTTCCGCGTGGACGTTAAGGGCCGCAATACGCGGCACACGGCTGACATCTCGCTCGACCTCGTCCGCGCGCTCGGCATGAAAGACCCGGCAAAAGAACTGGAAATCACCGCGCCGGAAGATAGCAGGCGATATGCCGACGGATTTCTCGTCGGAAACGGCGTCGCCGTCGAAGACCGGCTTGCCGGACTCATTCCCTCGGCCGGCCACCATTCACGCAATTGGAATATCGGAAAATTCGCGCAATTGGCGGATATGCTCGCTTCGGAACTCGGCTGCAAGCTGATCTGCTTCGGCTCTCCTGCCGACAAGGCTGTCATTGACGAACTCACCGGGAAAATTTCGGCGCCGGTTATCATTGAGGACTTCACACGGAAATCGATACTCGATTCTGCGGCGCTGATGGCGCGGTGCAGCGTCATCGTCGGCGTGGACTCCGGGCCGCTGCATGTCGCTGACGCGACGGGCGCCCCGTGCGTCGGCATCTACGGCCCGACGCTTCCCGCGCGGTTCGGCTTGCTCGGCCGCAACCACCGCGAAGTCTGCCTCTTCTCCGACTGCGCGCCCTGCTCCGACATCAACTGCGAACACAGAAAATGCTTGGAAGATATTACTCCGGAACTTGTCTTTAACACCGTTAAAGACGTTCTCGTGATTAGTTAATCACAATACGCACAACTTGGGAGCGCAGGCATCCTGCCCGCTCTTGCGCTTTTTCTTGGAACGCCGCGAGCGATAGCCGCCTTGCTTTGCGACGGAGTCACACTATTTAGAATCAATGATTAAGCGTCAAATCTATTTCTTATTGTGAACTAATTTCATATATAGCGATTTGACGGCGCGGTCGACGTCTTTGTGTTCGACGCCGAAGACAATGCTGATCTCGGACGCGCCCTGTGTTATCATCTCGATATTGACGTTCGCCGAAGCGAAAGCGCTCGCGGCGCGCCCTGCTATGCCGATGCTGTCCCGCATTCCCTCGCCGACTATGCAAATCATCGCCAGGTCGCTCTGCGTCCTGATCGAATCCGGCTTGAGCGTCTTCTTTATCTCCGCGACTATGCTTTCGATCACTTCCGGCGTCGCGCCGTTCTTCGTCTTGAATACAACCGAAATGCTGTCGATGCTCGACGGCGAATGTTCGTATGAAATCCCGCGCTTCTCGAAGATTTCAAGCAACTTGCGGCCGAATCCGACTTCTCGGTTCATAAGATGTTTTTCAACGTTGATCGATGCGAATCCGGAATCCGACGCGATGCCCGACACTTCGTGCTTAACCGCTTTGCGGTGGCGCACGATCCACGTTCCATCGACTTTCGGGTAGGCGTAATGCCTGACATGTATCGGCACGTCCGGCGCGTGCTGGAATATCGGCTGCACCGCTTCGTCGTGAAAAACCGAGAAGCCGGAATATGAGAGTTCGCGCAGTTCGCGGAAGGTGAGTTTTTTAATGACTTTCGGTTTCGGGCTTTTTACGGTTTTCGGGTTTGCTACGAAAATGCCGTGCACGTCGGAGAAGTTTTCGTAAACCTTTGCCTTGACCGCCGCCGCGATTAGCGAGCCTGTGAGGTCCGAGCCGCCGCGGCTGAACGTTGCGATTTCGCCTTCCTTCGTATATCCGTAGAAACCGGGAAAGATAATTATCTCATCGAGTTTCGCGAGTCTTGCGAGGTTCTTATAGCAAATCTTTTCGGGCTGCGAATTGCCGTACTCGGAAGTGACAACCATGCCGGCTTCCTTGGGATCGACATACCGCGCTTCGTATCCGCGACTCGAAAGCGCCTCCGCGAGAATCCTCGCTGACCATTCCTCGCCGTACGCCTTGATAGAGTCCATGCGCCGCGCCTGATTCCTGTCCTTGCGGGCCAGCCGTTCATCGAGATCCGCAACAGCCTTCTCAAGAATATCCAGACCGGCGCCGGTGCGGGCCGCGATCTCGGCGAAACGGCTGATGATCTCGCGAACGTGTTTCTTCTGGTCATCAGTGCCTTGAACCGACTTCGCAGCGCCTATCAGCAGGTCGGTGACCTTCCGGTTGTCGGGCATATTTGCTTTCGCGGCGCCTATCAGCAGATCGGTGATTTTCTTATCGCCTTTGCCCCTCGCGCCGGGCGCAGACACGACGATGATTCTTCGCCTCTTATCGGCGAGGATCATTTCTATGACCTTTTCGACGTTGTTTGCGCTCGCCATGGGCGTGCCGCCGAACTTGCTCACGATTATCGGCTTGCTCTTCTTAACCGAGCCCGCCGTCGCTTTTTTCACGCTTCCGGAGACCGCGCTTTTTTTGATCGTCGCTTTTTTTACTTTTGCCGCTGCCATTAGCATCATCCCTTCATCAAGGTTGTCCGTAAAATTATGAGCGAAACAGCCGATTTTGCAAATACTTTTTAAAAGACGCGCGCGCGCGATATTTACGCATTTGCAGAAAAAAAAAGAGCGGGCCTTCGAAAAGACCCGCTCCCTGAAATTACTGTAACAACAAATACTCTTAGAACGTGAACCCTTTCGGGAGTTTGCTCGCCGGCGTTCCTTCGAGAACCCACGCAAGGTCAGTGATTGTGTAGGTCGGATTTTTCGTCCTGAAAACAGGAACAACGCGCTTGCCGATCTCCGGCTCACCCGCGACGACATAACTCATCAGGATCGTGACAACGCCGTCGATCTCGATGTTGATGAACTTAATCGGAATGCCGAGCGTGTTGAAAGCGCCGGTGCGTTCCGTGATCATGAAGGTGTGAATTTTCGCTGTTTTCTTCGCAACCTTCGTCAGATCGACTATTTTCATTTCCTTAAGGCAGTCCGGACAGAAAATGCGGTAAGGAAGATAGATCGATCCCTTGGATTCGCATTTCGGATTGTCGCAGCGCGTTCCGCGAAGAATGCCTTTCGCGATGCCTTCGAAAAACGGCGCATCTTTTCCATACGAATGCAGATAGGTCATGCTGCGCGGGTTCGTAACGCCGCACAGCTTGCCCTTTTCATTGATAATGGGAGCGTTCGGAGTGGCTTCGTGAAACGAGCCTTTAACTTTGTAGCGATTGTTAACGACTTTTACTGACGGGGCTTTTTTCTTTGCGTCGGCCATGATTATTTGCCTCCTTTAAGCTGATGATCGGGATGTACAAGGATAGTGGCGGTGACATGAGAGCCGACGCCGGCATGGCTGATCGCCAACCCGCGTTTCGCGCCTTTAACCTGAAGGTCTTTCCAGTCTTTCGGCTTGGTTTTTCCGAATGACTTCCAGCGTTTCGCGTCGCCGTGGATTTTGCCGTGTTTGTTCCAGAGATGGAGAGCGACTTCGGCAACCTGCATGAGGCCTGTCGCGCCGACGGCGTGCATGCAGCCGATGAGACCGCCGGAGATGTTCGCCGGGAGTTGGCCGGGTTTGCCTGTGTGCGGATTGGTGTGGTAGCAGTCGCCGGACTCGACATAAGTGCGGCCTTCGCCATACGGCCTGATTCCGATGTCTTCGTACGTCTGAATGTCGCTGATGGTGAAAGCGTCGTGAAGTTCGACGAGGTCGAAGTCCACATTCGGATCTTTTACGCCGGCCATGCGATAGGCGTAATAGGCGCACATGCGGGCGCCGAGGAACCCGGTGAAGCCCGGATAGCGGCCCGCGCCGGGGAACCGTTTTTCGAGATCCTTGTACTGACTCGCTTTTTCGTTCGGAAGAAGCGGGATCTCCATATCGCGCCTGTCGCCGGCGCGAAGAGTGTGCGAACCGGCGGCGACATACACGAGCAGCGGGTTCTTGCACATCTTGTAGGCTGTCTTTTCGTCGGCAACGATGCAGCACGCCGCGCCGACGCTCATGAGACAGGCGTCAAGCGCGCGAAGCGGATTGGCGACGATCGGCGATTTCAGAACGTCTTCAACCGTTATTTTCATCGGCGACTGCGCGAACGGATTGTGGCAGGCATAGCCGTGGTTCTTTACTGAAATTTCGGCCATGGTGCGGCGGAAGGAAGGTTCGGACTTCCCGAACACCTGCCAGTATTTCTGCGCCATTACGGCGTAGTAACCGGTGTAGATGTGGCCGAGCGGAGTCTCCCAGTCCTTATCAGCGGCGCAGGAGATCAGGTGGTTGCCTTCGTCCGTTGGAACTTCGTCCATGCGTTCCCAGCCCATCGCGAGCGCGCAGTCGGAATAACCGGAAGCGACCGTCTTGACGGCTTCCCAAAGAGTGGAGCCGCCTGTGGCGCCGCCTGTTTTCACGCCGACATTTCCGAGCGGGTCGAGCCCGAGCCGGTCGTGTATCAGCGCTTCGCCGAGCAACTGGTCGCCGAAGTGATCCGCGAAGTGGCCATAGTAGCAGGAGTGAATGTAACTCTTCATTTCCGCGGGCGACATGCCGATTAATTCGGCCGCCATGTTCATGGCGTCAACGCAAAGCTCCTCGGTGCGCTTCTCCGGGAATGCGCGCCGGAACTCCGATTCTCCAGCGGTGACAAGATATACAGGTCTCATCATCTTCGGAATCTTGAGTTGTTCTTTACTGAACTTGATCATAAATCTCTCCTTTCAGGGCATCATTATTATAGGGACGCGCCTAAGCGCGGTCTGCGGGCAACGGAACTTCGCCGGCGGCGCGGCCGGCTCAAATTTTTATCGCAAATATCAGTCAACGGATTTTCTCCGCGCCTTCTATTCGTGTTGTCCATGTTAGCAAATTAAGTTGAGCGACGTTAAGTATATCATAACTAAGCCGCCCGCTACAAGAATATTAATATGATCGTTTGCGGGCCGGTTGACAACGCATTCGACGCTGTCTGATAATCAATATAAATAATGGAACTCTGCCGTTGAAAAGGAGTCTTTCATGACAAACAATGAAGAAAAAATGATCGCCTGCTGCGGACTTGTCTGCTCTGACTGCCCCGGATACATAGCCACGAAAGCTGGCGACGCGGCGAAAATCGCGGCGATCGCAGAACTGTGGGCCAAGGAATACAACGCAAACATATCTCCGGACGATGTGTGGTGCGACGGCTGCATCGTCGAGGGCCGCAAATGCGGACACTGCGGCGAATGCGAGATCCGGGCCTGCTCGATATCAAAGGAACTCGCGAACTGCGGCTTATGCGCCGAACTCGACGCCTGTGAAAAGATTCAGAACTTCTTCAAACTCGCGCCGCACGCGAAAAATGTTATCGACGAAATCGCAAACTGCAGCCGCTGATCTGAAATTTTCAGCCGCCGCATTCCCGGCCTGATTCACGGCCATCACGATTTGGCGATAAAATGTTTTTTATATTTGTTGTTTAATTGTGGATTCTTTGTGGTAGAAACGAGCTTCGCGCCGCTCCTATTGTCTATCTATATACCCCTGATTCGTCCGTTCAAACATTTTTGCGACAATTGTTGGCATTAAGCAATATATCGCTCTGTTTTTTGTGATCTGCGTTTCATTTGCCCCTATGATGGCAACAAGATAGATACGATAGAGTTCGGGGGTGACGAGATGAAAGCTCAAAAACAAATCATAACGCTCGCGGGGATACTCATAATGGCTGCCGCGCTGTTCGCCGGCTGCGGAGGCGGCGGTTCGCCGGTGGCGGTGATGCCCCCCTCGGATGACTTGAGCTTTGCCGCCGACGCCCGGACGGCCGACGCCGAGGAATACGATCCCGACACCGACGCGCGCATGGCGGAATGCCACACAAAAACCATCAAGCTCAACCCGATGTTCGAGAAAATATATAATGATATTAAGACAGGGTTGCAGCAGGCGCCGGACTCCATTTTCAGCGGGCCGCATTCCGACAAACAAAAACAGAAAACTCTCCGCTCTCTCGAAAACGTTTACACCGCGTTCTACGGCGGAAATCAAAAACACGCCGTTAAGATACTCAAATCCAAGAATTTCAGAATAACAGCTAAATGCAGCGCCTCTTGCAGTAAAAACATTCTGATCCTCGACGCTAAAATCGATTTTCTTATCAAGTTCATAAATCACAACGGTTTCAAGACGCTCACAGCCGCAGCCACCCCTGCTTCTCTGTATCCTAACGAGACCTCCGTTCTCTCCGCCGCCCTCACTTACAACGACAACAAAACGGAAAACGTCACAAAATACATCACGTGGACTGTTGCGCCGGCGCAAACCGGTTCTGTCGCCGCAAGCATTTTTACAGCCGCCGCGCCAGGCGAAGCGAAGGTTGTAGCGAACCTGTTCGGCTGGCTTCAGTCCGAACCCGTTACGATCACTGTAAATCAACCTGTTTCGACGACTCCCGATGAGCCGCCGACGCCGCAGGAGCCTCCAACGACTGAAGAACCGCCGACGCCTCCTGTAACGCCTGATCCGGTTATCGATCCCTCTTCGCCTTTCACTTGCGGCAATGCCACATCGCTCGCTCCTGTGAATCCCAATTGGGGCGTTTTCCCGGACAGCATCGTTGCGTACGACAACAATCCAGGCGACGGAATCAACTGGGGCTACCCCACAGTGTATATCGAGTATGATTATTTCATGAACTACACAAGCTATATGATCGCGTCGTCGGCCAATCCAACCGGATGCATGCTCGCCGAAGGCAACCCCGGTTCGATGCTGACTGAAAACATCGTCATCATCACAACGCCGGAAGTGACGGTGCGCGCATACTTTCCAGACCTCACAACGCGGGCGACGAACAGCAACATGGGCGTATACGTGGCCGCAGACGGCTCCACCTACTGGGCGCGGTCCGACAACTATGCTACATCCAAGCTTAACTCCGCCCCGGACCTGACCGCTCTGCAGGCGATCCGGCCGGAACACCTCGCGAGAAAAGCTCAATAAGCCGCTATAAAGCGGCTTGATGGTTCCGCGTTTCATCGCGGGTTATAAAAACGCTGGGCGATTGAAGGGCGCGAACTCCGCGCCCTCTTTCGTTTGGGGAAAAAACCGGCGCTTATAAAAAACTTTTTATATTCGCCAGAATATCCAACAGCGGCGGCTCCATAAGACTGCGCAGCTTTTCGTTCGCGTAGCCGATCCAGCCGATGTCATACGTCGTGTTAAGCGGCGCGGAAAGCTGCTCGCCTTTCGCGTCAGTCACTATGACGCCCGCCTCTCGCGCTATCATCTCCGTGCATACGTCGTACGGATGCGCGCAGAGCAGCGGTTTGCCGCCCATTTCAACCAGAACCGGAGAGATCACCCCGCGCAGCTCGCACACGAAACGGTCGTGCCCGGTCGCCAGTTCCGCGAGCTGGCCGCCGTTGCATATATATTGATCCTCAAAATAGAAATCCAGTTGCGCCTTCCCTTCAAGCCGCCGGTTCAGCTCATTTTCCACAGCGACGATGATGTCTTTTGTTCCGGGAAAGAATTTATTGAACGTGGAGAACCCGTAGTGGATCGAATCGGCGCGCGACGGCGCAAGCTCGAAAACTTTCTCGTCGCCTCCCAAAAGACTGCGGCGGCTGCCCTTCGCGCCCTTCCCTCGAAACGCGCTCAGTTGGTCCACAAGCGTCTGCTTCGGGGGCGCGATCTCCGTCTGCACCGCAACAGTGATGTCTCGCAATGTCATTCCGTCGGCCGTTCCCGGCGCCGCCCCGGAAAGCATCCATGCGCTCCGCTTCCCGTACATCAGGCCGCGCGTGCCGTCCAGCGGGTCCATCAGAATCGTCCACTCGCAGTCGCTCTTGCGCCCGCTCGCGCTGAACGCAATCCCTTCCTCCGGCGAGCCTTCCATTATCAGCAGGCACGGAATCGCCGGCCTCATCTTCTTCTCGAAGAACCCGATTATCCGGTCCTCCACTTCCTGATCTATCTTATAAATCGTATCGTCCGCCGCTTCGCGCACAACCGCCGCGAGCTGATCAACCGGCGTCTTGCTCACCTCGCCGTGAATCTCGCCGCTCATATACCAGCCCAGTTCCTTCAGCAGTTCCATCAACGCCTGTTCGGATTTCATCTTCTATGTGTCTCCAAATCTATGACTCAAACTTCCAATTCACATAAGTTATCATTCGCCGGGTGAATCGTCAAATTAGGCGCTGTGAGTTTTTTTTGTTCAGCCGCTGAAATATAATGTGCGGGCGGAGGCGACTGCATGCGAATCAAACTTATTCTTATAACAGCTATATCTCTTATCTTCATGTCTGCGGCGGGACGTTGCGATAACCCGCCTGCGACGCCGGCAAAAACTAAGGAAAAAATCCTTTATATCTTCGCGCATCAGGACGACGAACTGGACATCGTGGCGAAGATGGCGCTCGACATGCGCGAGGGCAACGACGTTTACGCCGCGTGGACAACCAACGGCGACCTCTCCGCGCCTGCCGACGTTCGCGAAATGGAATCCCGCGACTGCATGAAGCTCATCGGCGTCCCGCAGGATCATCTGTATTTTCTCGGCTACCACGACATGGGCGTCTTAAAAAATCTCGACGGCATTTTCAGCGATTTGCTGAAAATCGCGCTCGAAATCAAACCGAACGCCATTTTCACCGGCGCTTACGAAGGCGGCCACATCGACCACGACGCATCGTCGCCGATAGGCATGCTGCTTGTCGAACGGCTCCCCGCCGGAACGAAACATTATGAGTTTTCTTCATATAACCTCTACAAAAAGAAATACCGGGTGGGCGAGTTGCTTCCGCGCGATGATGTGAAAACTGAATATGTGCCGCTCGACGACTCGCTTCTCGAAATCAAATTGAAGTCGCTCAAGCTGTATCCAAGCCAGGCGGCCCTTCTTAATATTCTCATGGCCACCACGAACAAAAAGACTCTGAAGAAAATGGGCGAGCCCTACCGCATTGCGCCTAAATACAACTATCTTAAGCGACCGGTTGACGAACCTCTCGGCTACGAAACTATGGTAAAACGCACAACGCCCTTCAGCGACTGGCTCGCGGCAATTAAGCCGTTCCTCGAAAAACACGCCCGTCAGTAGACTGGATACGAACGTTCGGGGTTGCTTCGTCACTTCGTTCCTCGCATTTACGCTACTGCCGTTTGTGACTTTCACCGCGAACCGCTAAAATTGTTGATCATGGCTGACGCTCACGCAGACAAACCGGTTTCCCCTTCATTTGCGCTTCTGCTTTTCATTTTCTTTTTCTCCGTTTTTTCCCTCACGCTCGAAGGGCTTCCTACCGGCGGCGACGCGCTGGGCATGTTTCTCGTCACAAACACTCTTGTCGAGGATGGAAGCTTTTTTCTCGCGGATTCCAGCCAGGTCGTTCTGCGGCACGGTCGCGACGGCAAATTAGTCTCGAAATACGGCATAGGTCAATCGCTCGCCGAGATACCCGCTTACCTCGTCGCTCGCATCGCCGCCGCGAGAACAAATACCATCGATCCCGCATTTCTTCTGTTTTTCATAACATCATTTACTTCGCCGCTGATCTGCGCGGCGCTATGCGGGCTGTTTTTCCTGATGTGCCTTCGCATATGGGGTGATTTCAAAACAGCGCTCGCGCTTACATTCCTTCTCGGCCTCGGAACCCTCGTCTGGCCGCACTCGAAAACGCTTTTCAGCGAACCTCTTCAGACGCTGTGTCTGGCGGGCGGTTTTTACGCGCTGATAGCCTATCGCGAATCCGGCGGAGCGCGGCGCGCGTTCGCAGCCGGTTTCCTTCTCGGTCTGATGGCGGCCGCCAAGCCGTTTCTGCTGCTAGCTGCTGCGCCCGCGGCATTTTACTTTCTCGCCTCGCTCCGCTCACGGCCTCGCGGCGAGCGCCGCGCCGCCGCCTTTGCGGCTTTCGCGGCGCCATTCGCTTTCTGGATCGCTGTCATTCTCTGGTATAACTGGGCGCGTTTCGGCGGCATTTTCGAGTTCGGATACCTCGGCGGCGCCGACAGGGACGGCGTTCACGGATTCAGCGTTCCCCTGCTCGTCGGACTGCACGGTTTGCTCTTCAGTTCCGGCAAAGGGTTGCTCTTCTTCGTTCCGTCCTTGATTCTGCTGGTATTCGCATGGATGCCCTTCGCGAAAAAGCGGCCCGCGCTGGCATGGACGGTCGCGGCGACGTTTGTCATTATGCTGTTTGGGTACGCGAAGTGGAACGCATGGAGCGGCGATTTCGCATGGGGGCCTCGTTTCCTTCTTCCGGCAGTCCCGCTTCTGATACTGCCGCTCGGAGCGCTGTTCGACCGCGCCGGGTTTTCGCGCAGACTCGCCGGAAGAGCCGTCATCGGCGCGGCGTTCCTGATCTCGTTCCTCGTTCAGATCCTCGGCGTCTCCGTGAGCGCGAGCGAATACCTGATCATCGCGAACCGCGCGTCTCCATACAACGGATTCTTCAATCCGGCGCGCGTCGAGCTGAGAGACAACATTCTCAGCGAACACTATATCCCTGAATATTCGCAGCTTGCGGGACATTACTGGCTGCTGAAGCATATTATATTGAATCGAGGCCTTTCACAGGGAAAACTCGAAGCGGAGATGCAGAAAGATTTCCCGTGGAAGGGCATCGCGTCATATGCGCCGCCGCGCGGAGCCGCGGCAGCGGCTCGGCTCGACACTTGGTGGACCCGCATCGGCGCTTTCTATCCGGACGCGGCGGGATGGACGCAAAAGCTTGCTTTGTTTTTCTCTATAATGTTAATAATATCTGGAGCGGCGCTCGCGCGCGCGATAAATAAATTAAAGGATACATGCTTCCATGGCGACAGTGCATCCGAAACAAGATGAGAATTTTGTTGTTGTAAGAAACTCGCTTAAAGCGGCAGGCGCCGCCGGCGACGGCCAATATGAGTTCATCGCGGCCGCGGAGGGGGCGAAACTGTTTCTGCAATACTGGCTTCCGAAGGATAAAGAGACAGAACGCGTGATCATCGCGCTGCACGGAATGTCGGCGCACGGCTGGTACTTCGCGCTAATGGCTGATGAGATGGCGCCGAACGGAATCGCGTTCTATGCGCCGGACCACCGCCATCACGGGCTGAGCGACGGGCTGAAAGGCGACTTGCCCAAAGTGATGCTGATCATGGACGATATCAAAGCCGTCGTCGCCCACGTGCGGGAACGGCACCCTAAAGCGAAGATATTCCTGCTCGGCGAAAGCATGGGCGGCATTCTCAATATCAATTACATGATGGACGCGCCGGGCGACATAGCCGGAATGATACTTCAGGCGCCAGCGGTGCGGCCGGCTTACAAATTCCCCATCAAGGAGATCATCAAAGGGCCGGTCTTTCTTTTCTCGCTACTCGTTAAGCCTCGCTGGCGCGTCGTCAAAACCACTGGCGAAGAGCATCTCGGCATGAGAAACATCGACAACATAAAGTACGACCGCGAAGATCCGTATCACCTGAAATACGTCAGCGCTAGGTATCTGTTAAGCATAAAAAAACTGATGGACCGCGCTTCTAAGGGCGGCGCGGCAGGAAAGATCAACGTTCCCGCGCTTGTTATTCAGGGCGGCGCCGACACCGCCGTCGACGCCAAATCGACTCGCGATTTCTATGAGAAGCTGGCTTCAAAAGAAAAGGAATTCGTTTTTTATCCGGAGGCTTTTCACTGCATGATGAGCGATCCGGACTGCGTTGACATCTTCAGCAGAATCCGGGAATGGGTGGAGGCGCGCTGAACCAATGCTATTCGAGGGCTTCGAATCAATAAGGCGCATTTTTGTATTTATTTTCGTCGCGCTCGTTATCGCGTTCATTACAATCGCCTTCATAATGAAAATCGAGGAAGCCGGCAGAAAAACGCCTGCCTCCATCGAGATCACGGACGGCCTGATCCGTATCATTAAAAATGGAAAAGCGAAGTGGGAGTTCCGCGTCGATAAAATCGTGATGTCGCCGGACGAAAAGAAATACAAGTTCACGAAAATTCACGACGGCATATTTCAGCGGTCGGACCGCCCTCCGCTTACTTTCACCGCCGGTTCCGGAAGCTACGATTCAACCAGAGAGAAGCTTCTGCTCGAAGGCAACTTCGCCATGACTTCAAAGAACGGCGATTTTTTTCGCGCCGCGAGCGCCGAATGGGACGGCATGAACAAGCGGCTCTCCATTCCCACGCAAGTCGCCTTCAGTTCCGAAGGAAATGCGATGCGCGGCGGCCGCCTCGAAGCATGGGGCGATGACCTCACCGTCTTCAGCGTCTCGAAAGATGTCTTCGTCACAATCGCCGACCTCCAGAAAATGGGCGGCGAAAAAACTAAAAAAGAAATCGAAGAAACTTCTATTGACGAGACATATTTCAAAAAACTATCTATAACAGCGCAACTCGTCGAATACGACCGGCTTGAAAAAGTGATGAAAGTTTATCCCAATCCAAGCAGCATGGGGATCTTCCTTCCCGGCCGGCTCGCTCCGCAGCCGACCGACCGCGTGACGCTCGAAGGCAAAAACTTCATTCTGAAGTCGCGCGAAATGTTTCTCGACATGGAACGGAAAGCGGCGCAGGCGACAGGTCAGGTATGGGCGTTGAAAAAAGCCGAAACAAAAAGTAAGAAAAATGAAAATGACTCAAAAGTGAAGCGCGCGTTTCTAAAAAAGGATTCTGCTTATGAAACAGAACAGGCGAATCTTTTTTGGAAAGAAGGGTTCCTCGATTTTCCATATACTGTGACTATGACAAAAACGGACATGACGGCGATCGCCGGACGCGCGTTCGTCGACATCAAACGCGACACAGCGGTCCTGTCGAACGGCGTTAGGCTGCATCAGGCGAAAGGCGACTGGCTGCTCGACGAAGGCGTTGTGGATAAAGACGCGAGCAAAAAGACAAAAGACGCTGTCCGCGAGGAAACAACCGTAGTCTGCGACAACATGGACATGGACTCTAAGAACGACGCGCTTAACGCCTACGGCGGCGTAACGGTGACGCAGAAGAACCGCAACCTGTCCGGCGGTTCCGCCCACTACGACGGCGACAAAAAAGCGTGGTCTGTTTTCGGCGATTCGTTTTATAAGGACAAAGACTACCGCATCACCGCCGACAGATTCGTCTATTACGAAAATGAAAAAATATTCGAGGCTCTGGACAGCGTTTACGCCGAGAAAGCGCCGGACGAGGACCAGCGGAAAGACATCTCTGACTACTATGAGGAACGCGACGGCGAGCGGCCGGACGAAAAATCATTCTCCCGCGACAACATCAAAGTCACCGCGCGAAAACTGCGTTACGACGAGAAAAAAGACGCGCTCACCGCGGAAGGCGACGCGAAACTTATTTTCCGGGACGCCACGATCATCTCCGACAATCTTTTCGTCGATTACAAATCAGACACCGCGCGAGGCGATGGTGGCGTCAGTTTCGACGACACGCGCAATCACATCACCGCTTCGAAATTCACTGTCGACTGGAACGATAAAAGCTTCAACGCTTCCGGAAACGTGCGCATGAGAGACGCCGGACGCAAAACGGAAAGCGGCCGTGAAGAACAGGAAAGCATGAACCTCGACGCGAACAGTCTCGAATACGAATGGAAAAATAAGAAAGGCGTCGCCGAGGGGAAGGTCAACATCTCGGCGGAAGGGCGACGCTCTTCCGCCGCGCGACTCGATTTCGACCGCGGCACAAAAACTTACAAACTTTCCGGCGACGTCAAAATTCATCAGGATAGCGGCGACTGGCTCGATAAGCGCGACGTTTTCGGCGAAGACGACGACAAAGCGAAACGGCTCGCTAAGAAACCGACGGACATCACCTGCGAGACTGCGTTCTTCGATGACGGGAACGACCGATCCACTCTCAGCGGCGGCGTCTATATTGTTCAACAGCATCGCGAGATAAGGGCGCGAACGATTACGGCCGACTCGAAACGAAAAATTTTCGAGGCAGACGGAAGCGTAAAGTATTCGCAGGATTCCGGCGACTGGATTTTCGACGAGAAATTCATAGACGAGGACGTCGAGGAAGACGTTGAGAAGAAGGCGCGGGGCGCGCTCGAAATCACCGCCGCCCGCCTCATTTCGGAATATGGCGAGAACAAAATATTTGTTGACGGCGGAGTGAAGTTCACTCAAGGCGCCAACAGCGCTGCGTCGGACAAGGCCTGGCATTACGGCGACTCAAAACGAACGGTGTTCGAGGGACATGTCAATTTCATCGACGACCGCGGCCGCGACTTCAAAGCCGAGCGAGTCGTCTACGACAGAGCTTCGAAAACAGTCGAGGCTTTCAAGTCGGTTAAAGGCTCAACCGACCTGTCGGAACTTAAAAAGAAAAATAACATGTGACGATATATTTAGTAATACAATGATAGGATAACAATGGGGGGCTGATTTTTCGCAATGCGGCGCCTCGAAAGATCGAAAAGGAACGACGATGGGAATTATCCACGCGCTGGACGCGTTCACAATAGCAAAAATCGCCGCCGGCGAAGTCGTCGAGCGGCCGGTCTCCGTAGTCAAGGAACTGGTTGAGAATGCGCTCGACGCGAAATGCACCGAGTTGACAATCAACATCGAGGAAGGCGGCCACAAGCTGATCCGCGTGAGCGACAACGGCGTCGGCATGACCGCCGAAGACGCCGCGCTGTGCCTGAAAAGCCACACGACGAGCAAGCTGGCCACCACCGACGACCTCGAGCGTATATTGACATTCGGCTTCCGCGGCGAAGCGCTGCACAGCATCAGCGCGGTCTCGCGCCTGACGGTGACAACTTGCGACAACGACCGCGGCGAAGGCTGGCGCGTCAGGATGGAGGGCGCTGCCGAGCCTCCCCCGGAACCGGCCGCGCGAGTCCGCGGAACAACCGTCGAAGTCGAAAACCTTTTCTTCAACGTGCCCGCGCGCAGAAAATTTCTCAAATCGCCGCGCTCCGAAATCCAAACGATCGACTCTTTCGTCGCGCGCATGATCGTTGCCCACCCAAACGTCCGATTCCTTCTCACTCACAACGGCTTGGACGTCTTCAAAGCGCCCGCCGGCCAGGAGATCAAGGATCGCATACGCTACATTTTCGGAAAAGACATCGCCGAAAAAATAGCGCACGTCGTCGGCGCCGCCGGCCGAATCGGCCTCGACGCTTATTTCACGCTCCCAGATACGACTTTCCCTAATCGCAAATATCACATCTTTTTCGTCAATGGCCGCCTCATAAAGGACCGCCATATCACCGTCGCCGTCGACTCCGCCTACAGGGGCCTTATTCCCGGAGGCCGTTACGGCCTGGCGATTCTTTTTCTCAACCTCGATTCCGCTGAACTCGACGCAAACGTGCATCCCGCGAAGACTGAAGTGCGATTCGCCGCTCCGCACGACATCCACTCTCTGATATACCGCGCTCTAAGGAGCCGCTTTAGCGACGCCGGCGCGAATGACACCGAGATATTAACTCTCACTCCACGCGCGGACTCGAAAGACCCGGCGGAACCCGAAGACATGATGCGTTTTATGAAGCAGGCGAAAACGGCGTCCCCGCCCGTTCATTCAGCGCCGCCCTCCCCCGTCCCGCCTCCGGCGCCGGAATCGCAGGCTGCCATACAGCAACCGATCTTTCACGCTCCCGCCGGTCCCGTCGAAATCAAGGTGACGGTTCCGCCTCCGGCCGCGCCAGCCGATAAGTTTGAATCCCTCACAGGGCAAACCGACGCGTTTCCATTCAAAGGCGGCTCCTGCCGCGTCCTGGCGCAATTTTATAAAACATATATTCTCGTCGAAATCGACGGCGACCCGGTTTTCATCGACCAGCACGTCGCGAGCGAACGAATCCTTTACAACGAACTGAAAAGAAAATCAGTCAGGCGGCCGGAGCAACTCCAGTTGATTTCGGAGCCTGTCGAAGTTCCGCGCGAAGTGTTCAACACTCTGAACGAAAACCTCGAACGCGTGCGCGCCGCGGGCATCGAGATCGAGCCGTTCGGCGACCGCGCGTTTGTGATCCGTTCCGTCGCTCATAAGGCCGGCCCGTTCGATCCGGCGTCGCTTCTCGTCGCCATCGCCCACGAGATAACCTCATCTCCGTTCAAAACGCCGGGGAACGCGCTGACCGACAAACTGCTCACCGTCGCCGCCTGCAAGATGGCGGTCAAAGCCGGCCAAGACCTGACGCCCGGGGAAATGCGCGCTCTCGTGGAAGCATATCTAATGGAAGAGTTCAACCGGACCTGCCCGCACGGGCGCCCGATCACTCATAAAGTCTCGCGGGAGAACCTTAATGCCTGGTTCAGACGATAACCGCTGGATAGTGACCGCGCCCAGAAGGCGAGGCGCCCTTTACGCGAAAGCCGCGAAGACCGCCGAACGGCTGGGGTTGCCGTATGTCGAACGCGGCGAGGACTCGTTCGCGACAATCTTCGAGCGAACCGGCGCAATCGCCGCTTTCGTCGAAACCGAAGACTTTCCTCTTATCCAGACTCAGGCCGGACAGCTCTTTTTCCACGAAAACACCGCGGGGCGCCGCACCACGCATCCGGGCCGAACCGACGCGCTCCTGCGCGCTCTCGAAACTCGGCCGGACGACCGCATTCTCGACGCCACTGTCGGCCTCGCCTGCGACGCGCTCGTCATCGCAACCAGCCTCGACTCAGGCAAAATCACCGGCGTCGAGTCCAACCCTCTGCTCGCCGACCTCGTAAGCCGCGGACTAAAAGAATACACTTTCAAAAAAACACACCTCGAAAGCGCCGCCGATAAAATCGAAATCGTCCATGCCGACCACGTCGAATTTATGCGGACGCTCGGCGACGGAGAATACGATCTCATCTATTTTGATCCGATGTTCACGGAGACAGTCAGCGCGTCGCCGATGATGCAGAGAGTGCGGGCGCTCGCCGACAAAACACAGCTTTCAGAAGAAGCGCTGCGCGAAGCCGCGCGGGTCGCTCGCCGCCGCGTTGTCGTCAAAGGGCGACGGGGCTGCTTCGGCCCATTCAATTTTCCGCGCATTATCCAGAGCGGAAGAACGGTTTTCTATGGAATCATTGACGTCTGACATACCTGTGATCTGCGGGCCCACCGCCTGCGGCAAAACGGCGCTCGGCATCGCATACGCCGAGCGCTTCGGCGGCGAGATTATTTCCATGGACTCGCGCCAGATATTCCGGCGCCTCGACATCGGCACCGCGAAGCCGACGGCGGAGGAGCTCGCCCGCGTTCCGCACCACATGATCGACATCGCCGAACCCGGCGACCGGTTCACCGTCGCTAATTTCGTCGACCGCGCCCATGAGGCGATCCGCGATATCGTCTCACGCGGCAAACGACCGGTGATCGTCGGCGGCACGCCGTTCTACCTCTCCGCGCTTCTCGGCGATTTCGACTTTTGCGAAGTCGACGCGGACCCCGAATACCGCGACGCGCTCAACGACGAAGCGGCCCGGCTCGGCTCCGGCGTTCTGCACGAAAGGCTGCGCGAGGCCGACCCGGAGGCGGCGCGGAAAATCCACGCGAACGACCTCTTCAGATTGGTGCGCGCTCTCGAAATTCTGAAGGTCGCCGGCGAACCGCCGTCGCGTTTCAGAACGCAGTCTGTCGCCGCGCCTGAGCGCCCGGAAAACAGCGGACTTTCATTCAATGTTTTCTGCCTCTATATGCCGCGCAAAAAATTGTATGATAGAATTAACAAAAGAACGGTTATTATGTACAATATGGGACTGGCTGAAGAAATCATCTCGGTTCTTGACCGTGACGCGTCAGCCAACGGCTTTTTGAAAAAGATAATAGGATATGCGGATTGCCTGTCTTATATCGAGGGCGAGACAACTCTCGAGCATGCTGTGGCCGAGACGCAGATGCGGACGCGCCGATATGCGAAAAGGCAACTGACGTGGCTGCGGGCGCTCGAAAGAGCGACTTGGCTTAACGCAGACCTGCCTGATAAGGACGCGGCGTTCCGATTCATGTCTGACAAAGGATGAAACTAAATTCTTATTTATCATAAACTAATACTAAACCACTAAGGAGGGTACCATTATGTCAACCTCAGGAGCATCCGGAGCGGGGGCAGAAGCGTCGATCAACATTCAAGACGAATTTCTGAAAAAAGCGAGAAACGAAAAAATCTCCGTAGTCGTCTTTTTGACAAACAAAGTCCAGCTCCACGGACACATCACCGGATTCGACCGGTATGTCATTCTTCTGGAGTCCGCCGGCAAACAGCAGTTGATCTTCAAACATGCGGTTACGACCATCACTCCGTCTTTCCCGCTGAACATCAAACTGCACCGCGGCGCGCCGACTAAGAATAACAACGGCGAATAACGTTTAAGGCGCAATTCCATGCAGTTCACAAAAATGCACGGATTGGGGAACGACTATGTCGTGTTCGGATTCAGCGAAATCCCGGACACTGACTTCGGCGCGCTCGCAATCCGTCTCTGCCACAGGTATTTCGGCGTCGGCGCCGACGGCCTCATCGCCGTTCTGCCCTCCGATAGCTGCAATTTCCGGATGCGGATTTTCAACAGCGACGGCTCCGAAGCCGAGATGTGCGGCAACGGCGTCCGCTGCGCGACAAAATACTATATTGAGAAAATGATGCCGCACGACGACCGCCCCGCGGGCGACAACGAACTCATTCTGGACGTCGAAACGCTCGCCGGCGTTAGAACCGTAGTCGCCGAATGGCGCGCGGACGGCGTCGGCATGATGACGGTCGGCATGGGCGCTCCTATTCTTGATCCGCCCTCGATCCCCGTCAATGTAGCCGGCGATCGCGCTGTCGAAATCCCGATCAAAACATCGTTCGGAACGTTCAAGGCGACTTGCGTCTCAATGGGCAATCCCCACGCTGTTATTTTCCGCGATGAAGACGTTGACGATTCCCCGGTTCTGACCGCCGGCCCGGAGATCGAGAAACATCCGATGTTCCCGCGAAAAACAAACGTCGAGTTCGTAAACGTTATCTCTGAAACCGAACTCAAGATGCGCGTTTGGGAGCGCGGAGTCGGCGAAACGCTCGCCTGCGGAACCGGCACATGCGCAACGGCGGTCGCCGCGAACATCACCGGCCGCGCCGGCAGAAAAGTCACAGTTCATCTGCGCGGCGGCGACCTGTTCATCGACTGGACCGAGACCGGCGAAGTTCTTATGTCCGGACCGGCCGAATTTGTTTTTAACGGAACTCTTGTCGGGCCCGACTTATTCATGCTTTCAAAATGATCCGGGCAAAAATATTTCGCAACTCGCGAGGAGGCTGACTGCCATTTTTAAATACTCTAAAAGAATCGATAAAATACCGCCCTACCTGTTTGCTGACCTGGACAAAAAACGCGAGATCGTCAAGGCTCGCGGAGTTGACGTGATCAGCCTCAGCGTCGGCGACCCGGATGTTCCGACTCCGAAAAGAATTGTCGAAACCCTCCAGCGCGAGGCAGCTAACGCGATCCACCACCAGTATCCCTCATACGAGGGAATGTTCGCTTTCCGCGAGGCTGTCGCTAACTGGTACAAACGCCGCTTCGACGTCACGCTCGACCCGAAAGACGAAGTGCTGTCGCTGATCGGCTCCAAGGAAGGCATCGCCCACATCTATCTCGCTTTCGTTCAGCCCGGCGACATATCGCTCGTACCCTCGCCCGGATACCCCGTTTACAACATCGGGACCATCCTCGCCGACGGCACGTCCTATACCATGCCGCTGCTCAAAAAGAACGCTTTCCTCCCGGACCTCGACGCGATTCCTCAGGAAGCGCTCAACAAAGCAAAGATCATGTTCATCAACTATCCGAACAATCCCACCGCGGCGACAGCTTCCATCGAATTCTTCCGCAAAGCGGTCCAGCTCGCCAAGAAATACAACATCGCGCTCTGCCACGACTGCGCTTACTCGGAGATGTCATACGACGGCTATGTCGCGCCCAGCATCCTGCAGGTTGAAGGCGCGAAAGAGATCGCCTGCGAGTTCCATTCGCTCTCGAAGACCTTCTGCATGACCGGCTGGCGCTGCGGTTTCCTCGTCGGCAACAAGGAAATTGTCGAAGGGCTCGCGAGAGTCAAGACTAACGTTGACTCCGGCTTGTTTCAGGCGATTCAGATGGCCGGCATAACCGCCCTGAACGACGTCGAGGACGAAGTCGCCGAGATTTGCGACATATTCAAGGAACGCCGCGATCTGGCGATCGAAGCGCTGAACGGAATGGGCTGGGAACTGACCCCGCCGAAATCGACGTTCTACATCTGGGCGCCCGTTCCGAAAGGTTACACTTCCGAACAGTTCTGCTCCCGGATTCTCGAGGAAACAGGGGTCGTCGTCACGCCCGGCAACGGATTCGGCGCCGAGGGCGAAGGCTACTTCCGCATAGCCTACTGCCAGAGCAAGGAACGCATCGCCGAAGCGATGGACAGGATTTCAAAACTGAAATTCTGAAAGTGCGTCGATTAGCAATTATGTTTTCTATCACAGGGCGCGACTTCGAAATCGCGCCCTTTTTAATTATGCGCAAATTGACGCCGCTCTCTTGCCGGGAAACCGCCTTCGTCATGTATAATTGCCGGAGCGGTTTTGAAAAACGCTTGATGCGTGCGATATGAAAGACAATGAAGGATTCAGAAAGGTAAATTGATATGGACAGCGCTTTTGTTATGCCGGCCGAAAATGAAATGTTCAGTTGGATAGAAGATATGTATGCGCTCGGTCCGCGCCGCGCGGGAACGCGCGCCGATCATCTCTGCGAGGACTATCTTGCGAACCATCTTAAGGCCGCTGGCTTCGATCGCGTTTACAAAACGCCGATCCCGATCCGCGTGTGGCAACCGGATAAGTTCATGCTTGAAGCGCAATCCGCTTCCGGAGGCGGCTTCAGCGCGCTCCCGTCTCACTATATACCTTACACGGCATTCACGCCGGGCGAAGGCGCAGAGGGCGAGCCGCTCTTCGTGCGGCAACATGACATCGGCCGCATCCCTCCTTCAAAATGGAAAAACCGCATCGTCGTCGCCGATATCGAGTTTCCGGAAATCAACGCCGGATCGCTCGAAGGCCTTTCATTTTTCACTAACGATCCCGACAAAAATATTAAAAAAACGCTGCATCCGGCGCCATGGATTCGTTTCCATTGGGAGATTTATCTCGAGGCCGCGAAACACGGCGCCGCCGGTTTCATCGGCGTTCTCAAGGACCACTATGCCGGCGGCCAGAACTACTACGCCCCCTACGGCTTCATGGAGAAAGATATTCACGACAAGCCGATCCCCGGATTCTGGGTGGACCGTAAAACAGGAGAAAGCCTGCGCCGCATAGCTAAAAACGGAATACGGCGCGTCAAAATGACGCTGACCGGCGACATCGCTCCCGGCGTGACTCACAATGTCACCGGCGTCCTGAAAGGTC
>JBAYJY010000007.1:0-59516 GCA_041664945.1 bacterium
TCCCGCCGGTGAATCCTATAACGACAGACAGTCCGAAAATGAACAGAAACAGCGTCCAGAAGGGAACAGTCTTTATGAAAAGCCGGTTAACTATGGTGTTCACAAGATTCCCGTGCATTCCTACGAGGGGATAGCGGGGATGGAACGGGATCGGATTCAGATCGTGCGTATCGGCTGCGGTCAATCCGGTAAGCGTTATCTTTCCGTTGAAAAATTCGATTTCTTTTTTCACTCGCGCGATATCCTTGTTGGTCATCGCCGCGAGCTTCTGCTGTTCGAACAGGTTCAGCGGCTCGCCCTTCGCCTGCTTTGTTAGGATGTTGTACTTCACAGCGTCTTCGTACACGCGGCGGAAGCTCCGGTGTACGAACTGATTAGGCTCCAGATACGTGCCGGCCCAGTTCACAAGCATCGTGCCTTTTTCAAACAACGGAATCGTTATCGATTCCTTCTTTTTCCGGCCGGGGAATTTGCAGTTTTTCATCACGATCCTGTCTTCGTAAAACAGGATGTCTTTCTTATTGTCGATGCCGAGGTATTTCGCGGCCAGCATAAGGTCGATGTGGAGATACATTCGGCCCTCGAAAACCACAGCCGGCGCCACGGCGCGTATCGTTCCGTCGTCTTGTTGAAGCTCCGGCATAACGTAACCCACGCCGGCGACATATTCGCCGATCAGCGGATTCGAGGTTTCCATCGAGACGATGTTGATAAAATTTTTAAATATTTTATTTCTTGAAACCGGCGCATTCTTGCCGATGTCTACTCCGAAAGGTTTATTTACCGAGATCGCCGCCATGTTGCGCTTAACCAGATCGTCCATTGCTTCTTTGATCGCGGCGCGCTCTTTGTCGTTGTACTTAAACGCCTTTTTCGCGTTCGGCGTTTTGTCCGCCGGCGCCTTGGGATCGGTTTCGCGCATCACTCTTTCAAAGTCAACCACCATCATGTTCCTGAGAGCGTAATTGACGAGCACATCGGTGTGGCTCTTCGTTTTCGTCCTGTCTTGCAGTAGTATCAGCTTGCCGAATATCTTGTGAATTCTCGAGTCATACAAAATGTCGTTCACGTCGTACGGGGTCGGCTCCTTCTTGCTGACAATTTGCGCCAGATAGACATTGCCGGCGTACTGGATTGCATCGTGAAAAACTTTGTCGCGGTCTGGAGCGAGCGTTTCAAGCGACTGGTTTTCAGTCATGAAAGTCGAGACGGCGTTCAGATCCTGAATATCTTTCAGCAGCCGCGGTTCGGCGGAGAGATTCGTAAGGGCAGCTTTCGCTTTGGCCAGAACCACCGGATCGATCGGCCCCTTTAGTTGTCCGGCTGTATCGTATAGGCCGGTCTTAAGGTCGTTGATTATTGCCTGGTCTTCCATAACGAGCGGCGGCAGCTTGCCGAACTCGCTCTCGAACAGCTTTGCCATTTCCACGTTCAGCACCGGCCCTGACGGATCGAAGAAAAACACATCGTAGAAAGTTGCCTTGGTGCGCGAACCGGGCGTGCCGAGCGCGCGAACCATCTCCGCGTAAAGCGTCCGGTCGAACGGCCAAGGCGCCCACTCCCAACTCTCGTCGTCTATATCGACCAGCACGATATCCTGAATAATGTCCTTTTTCGGAAGCGGGCCGCGCAGCTTGAACCGCATGTCGTAGGCTTTATACTCCATGCGGTGCATCTGGCCGTACACCCACTTAAGAAAAGGCTTGTTCGCCGACCAGTCCGAATAGGACAAACTGACCGCAAGCGCGACCAGCATGCCCAGAATCACGCCCATTACCCTATTGCGTTTCTCGGGGCTCCTCGGCAGTATCTTTGAGAGTTTCATCCAAAAGTCCTCCTATGCGCGAAACGGCGCGGGCGCCGCGCGAACGACTCCGCGCGGTCAGCTCCCGCTTGTTCATACAAGTGTTAATTGACCGCCCATATAAAACCTGAATTCTGTCGAAATAGTTTGAACATTTTCAATATTATCACACAATAACCACTTTTTCCGCAACGATTCCAATCAAATCTTGTTAGAAGACGCTATGTCACAATCACAACGAAAATATGTTATAATTACTATCATCCGTCCATTTGCGTTGTTTGGAGCGGAATAATAGGGCGCCTGATTTCCGGGCCCGCGAACAGAGGCCAATAAATGGAACTCGACCTGACAATCACGCCGCACGAAGCCGCGATAGTTAAACTTTGGTCGGAAAAAACCATAAGCGGCGGCCACTGGGGCGACGGCGACGTGGTCTTTCCGGACGAATCGCATGCGTTGGAGAAGCTGAAAAAAACAGAGCGGGGCGAGCCGCAGAGATTTACCGCGCGAGATGTCGAAATCATGCTTATATGGATGGAACATTGCTGCGGCGGACTCTTTGCGTCCGGATTCAGCCTTACTGCCGAGGAGAGCCAACTCGTAAAAAAACTCAGATCAGTCATGCCTCTTGAAAATGTTTGAAAGTTTGAAATAAACCGGTTGCCAACCGATTTCAAACCCGCTATAATTCTCTTCCGGCTTCGTTGGAAGCCATCTTTGCCTGGGGATGTAGCTCAGCTGGGAGAGCGCCGCGTTCGCAATGCGGAGGCCAGGGGTTCGATCCCCCTCATCTCCACTTGAAAAGCCCTTTTGTTAAAGGGCTTTTTGCTTTTTGTTTAAAGTCCATAAATCCATTGCATCATGCCTATGAAGGCGAGGGTCGAGGTTTATTGCTTATTGTCTTCATAGTAACGTTTATATTTTCCAGCACGGTCGGAGCTTGCCAGCCTGAGGCGGAAGGGTAGAGCCGCCTGTTCGCCGTTGACGCGTTCCTGTATTCGGACCATCCAAAATAAGAGTTCTGCCCGGTCGGGCGCCGCTTCAAGCGCGCGAGCGAGAAATACAATCGCCTTTTTGTTGTCTCCGGCTTTGTAATATTTTAATGGAATCGAGAGAAGCGAGTCGAGAATAGGCGCTGAGTCAGGAGCGAGACTAAGCGCGGCCGCGAAGCAGTCAACCGCCTCTTCTTCGCGTCCGAGCGCGTTGAGAGCGGAGGCGCGGCCGTATTGCGCCGGCGCTAAACGGGGCATGATATCGGCGGCGCGCCGGAAGAGTTCCTCCGCGCGGGCGTGATCGCCGGAATCGAGGCTTATCGCGCCAAGCCGCATCGCGGCGGTTGCATAATGTGGATTCGCTTCAAGCGCTTTTTCCAGAAGACCGGCATTTTTCTCGCCTTCACCGGC
The DNA here is from genome assembly GCA_041664945.1 of bacterium. Taxonomy (GTDB): domain Bacteria; phylum UBP15; class UBA6099; order UBA6099; family UBA6099; genus JBAYJY01. Next base: position 3,211 of record JBAYJY010000007.1, read on the forward strand.
TGTAGCGCTCATTTCGTATTCGGCGAGATAGGCGGGCGCAAATAGCGGGCAGTCGCTCTGAACGCTACGGATTATTTCAACCGCTTCCGCGTTTCTTGACAACGCCGCAAGCGCCTGCGACAGAAGAATCCGGGTTTCGCAGGAAGCCGAAAAAATATTCGCCGCGCGCCTGAGCGCCGTTTCCGCCGTTGCGGCGTCTTTTCCCAGAGCCAGGCCGCCGAGTATGAAATGAGCGTGGAAATACTCCGGCTCTATTTCCGCCGCCTCGCGGCAACTCTTCTCCGCTGATTTCAAGTCCCCGTGGCTGAACTGGAAAACGAGCGCGTTGTATGCGCGCTGTTCGGCGTTCGTAAGATGGTGGAGAAAATGATTGGCGCCGGGAGTGCGTTTAAGAGACGGATTAGCGGTGAGATACCGTTCGTCGATTCCACCGGGCGTGTTGTGGACCGGAAGCAGGGATTTGTAGAAATCGAGCCTTTTTGAGGCGGCGGCTTGTTCGGATCGTTCCGTTCGGATATATTCGTTCGCCTGTTTTGCGATTTTGAGGCGGAGTTCAGGATCGCTGGCGAGGGCGTCGAGAGAGAGAGTCATTTCTTCGAGATCGCTGAACAGCATGCCTGTTTCGCCGTTCCTGACCGTCCGCGCATAAGTCGGGGCGTCCGAGCAGACGGGAGCCGCGCCGTGCGAGGCGTACTCGATGAATTTCACGTCCGAGCGGCAAAGATTGAAGGGGTCGTTTCTGAGCGGAGCGATGCCAATGTGCAGAGACCGGACAAAATCGTAATAATCGCTAAGGCTGCCTGGCGGCCGGAATAGAAAACTGCCGGCCGGCGCGGCGGCGAAGAGTTTTTTGAACTTCGGATCGGCCATGATCGAGAGGCGAACGCCGGGATGCCGCCTGAGCCATGCGATGAGAGCAGGCGCCGCCGCGCGGATGTCCTCGTAATGGCCCGCGCTGCCTCCCCAGCCGACGGTGAGAGGCCCGTCCGGTTTTTCCACGCCGCCGGGGTTTTCGATCATGTTTTCGAAAACTTCATTGTTGCTGTTATATTTCGCGAACATATCCGCGAGCGCCGGCACGGTAGTCTGAACTGCATCCGATTCGGAAATCAGTTGCAGTATGCATGCGCGGTTTTCCATGTTTTCATAGAAAGCGGCCGCCGGATTAGAGGGCTGGAAATCGAGAAAATTATCAGAGATTTCGAAGACAGTAGGGCGGCCGGAGCGGCGTCGTTCGAGAATAACGGGCAACAGGTCCGGGTCGCCGAGCAGTTGGATGATCAACACGTCGGCGGCGAGGCAAAGCTGAATTCGGCTTGATATGATGTTAGTTGCGCTTACGGAGACGACGCCGGGAAGTCGGCCGAGAGCGGAGTCGGGCTGCAGAAGCCTGTAAACGAAATCGCCGCCCGCGGTGATCTGGGGCGGCGCGATGTGGACTATGGAAAAAACGGAGTTCTCGGCCGTGCGCGGGGGTTTGGCATCGCTCATTCGCAATTCCGGAGCGTTCAGTATTTTTCGCGGTGAAGAATCTGGCCCAGTTTTCTTTTTGGGACGTGCATCAGGCCGCGGTCATCGCGCCAGTATTCTGTTTCGTCGTCCCGGGCCGGCTCGGTCATGGGAGATTCGCCGGGCTTGCCGAGCGCTATTACGCTGTCGATATCGCAGTATTCCGGCACGTTGAAAAGAATTTTAAGCTCGGATTTCTCAACGGACCGCATCCAGCAACTGCCGATGTCGTCTTCGAGCGCCGCGAGCATGATGTTCTGGACGGCGGCGCCGGTCTCGTGGCCGCCGCCTTTCGGCGAAATCTCTCTGTTGATAAGGACGATGATATAAGCTGTCGGCCGGTTTCCTTCCGGCGGCGCATCATCAGGTTTGATGTTGCGCGCCCATTTGAGAAGCGGGAAAACTGCGCGGCATTTTTCTTTTGAGCAAACGATGATGTATTCAAGCGGCTGAATGTTGCCGGCGGACGGCGCGAGCCGCGCCGTGTCTACAAGTTTTATGAGGACGCCCTCGGCGATCGGTGTTTCCTTGAACCGCCTGATCGTCCGGCGACGCTGGATCGCTGAATAGACGTTCACTTTAATCCGCTCCTTAAAACGCCGGCCGCGTCTTTACATGTAAGCTATTGTAAGGTTCCGCGCGCCGGATTACAAACCAGGCGGGCAGGCGGCCTTTTTCAGCTATGGCTCCAGGCGCCGAAACCCGCCGCTATTTCGCTTTTTTCATCATGTCGATCATCTTCGACATCGTCTGGTTGTCTTTTTCGAGGTTCTTCTTATAGCCGTCGAGCACTACCTGTTCGGCCATTTTTCCGACCAGCGGGATGTCGACCGTGACTGTCAGCTCGATCAGCCGCTTTGTTTTCTTTTCGCCGTTTTCCTCGTACTCGTTGTATTTTGAGTATCCGACGCACTTGAATACCTTGGTCTTGAAGTTCGGCACAACGCTCCATGTGTGTGTGTTGGCTTCCATGTCGTAAACGGAGTCGTCCGTGCATTTCATCATTTCCGGAGAGAGCACTTTCTGCAGCGGTTTCGGAATGCTGGACGAGATTTCGATCAGCCGCTTCGAGAAAATCTTCTTGCCTTCTTCGCGGCGTTCGATCTCCTGATGTTTCTGGAGTTCCGGGAACTGTTCCGGATTCTCGAAACGTTTTTCTCTGGCTTCCCACACCATGTCAATCGGCCCGTTGAAGATGTATTCGCCTTTGAATTTCATTCTTTTTCACTTCCTCCTTAGTATTGCGATGTCTTGTTTATCGTCGCGCGGATTTTTTGCGCGGCGTAGATTCCAATCGTCGGAGAGGTATAGCGGTTCAAGTTTAAGCGCGGTTTCGATCAGGCTTTCAGGGACGGGCGATTCGAAGCCGTCTATATCGAACACGGCGTTCATGCCCTTCAGGATCGTTTCCGCCGCTTCTTCCGGCCCGATTCGCCTGCCGATTGCTTCGCTTACGCCGCCTACCCGGTCTCTTGCGCTTTCCAGTCCGTGTTTTCGAAATTTGTTCTCCGGAACCCTTAATAGAGTGAACATCCTCTCTATGTCGGGATCAAGAAGAACCGTCCCATGCTGCAGGATCATGCCGCCGCGCCGCAACTGCGCGCTTCCGCTGACTTTTCTCCCATGATAGATAATATCATTAACAGGCGAGAATTCAAAACCATTTCTCAAAAAATCCAGCCCGGCGGCAATCGCTCCGCAGATCAGCCGGTAGGAGTTTTCGATCGCGCCCGGCGCCGCCGCCGCCGGAATCACGAGGCTGTACGTGATCTCGTTTTCGTGGAACACGGCGCCGCCGCCGGTTATTCTTCTCACGACTTGTATGCCTGCGTTTCGGCAGGCTTCGAGGTCGGTTTCCTTGCCGGCGTCCTGAGAGTAGCCGAGCGTCACAGCCGGCGGCGTCCATGTATAAAAACGCAGCGCCGGCCTTTGGCGGCCCGCCGCCGCTTCGTTCAGAATGGCTTCATCCAGCGCCATGTTCCACGCCGGCTCGCCGGAAAGCGTCTCGAACAACTCGAGTCTTATCTTTGCCGATTCATTTTTCATGCTTTACTTTTTCATCGGCGGCGCATCGAACAGTTTGATGAATTCTGTCGTGATCGTCCTGTCGGCCGAAGCGCGCGCCACACGTATTCCCCATAATTCATTCTTGTCGACGTCGCTTCCGACCGAAGTTGTCGCGATCGCCATTGTGTTTTTCTCCTTGGTTACGTTGTTCCTGTGAATGTGTCCGTAAAAATAGTAAGGAACTTCGAGTTTGTTGATTAATGACATGAATTTTCCCTGGGTGAGGCAGTCTTTGCACCATTGCATGGGGATTGGCTCGAACTGGCGCGGTCCATGGTGGGAAACGAGAACCGGAGTCCGGTCGCCGATAGTGTCGAAAGCCGCGCGGACCCACGCGAACTCCGCGCTGCTCATTGTTCCGCCGTAAGTGTGCGTGACGCCGGCTTTCAACTGATACGCGGTGTTCATGTTCCGCGGCTCGGAGTCCCAGTCGTATGAGTTGAAGCAGATGAAACGGAAGGGGCCGAAATCGAGAGTGGTGTGAGTCGGGCCGAAGAAGTCGGGCCAGATCGCGCGACCGTCAATTTGTATGACGCCGTTGTCGTCGCTGTAAGCGTAAAAGTCGTGGTTCCCGGGGATGATGATGAGGGGCACGCGCGCGTGATCGAGCATTTCCTTCACGGCCGCGGGATAGGCCCATTCGTAGGTTTCAGTATATGCGGTGATATCGCCGGTGATGAGAACGAACGACGGATTGAGGCGGTTGGCCGCTTCGAGCGCGGCAATGCGCACTTGGGCGATGTCCATGCCCGGAAACTGCCGCTCCGCTCGCGGATCTCCCATGTGGTAATCAGTTATCTGCACGAAAGTGAACGGGGCGTCGAAAGATTTTACGACCGAAACCGCATGCCTCTGGCAATCCTGTTTGTCCTGGCCCGCTGCGACGAACGAAACGCAGAGGTCGTATAGGCCCGGAGCGGCCTGCGCCGGGAGTTTGAATTCAAACGAATTCGAGCCGGCTTTAAGAGGCGCGTCGATAGCGACAGGCATCGAGGCGCCCGCTTCTAGAGCTGGAGAAATTGCGGCGGCCGTGGCGCGGCCTTCGGCGGTTGTTTCGAGTTCGACGCTGACCGAGCCGCCGGGCAACGCGAACGCGGGGCGGCTGAACGTCGGCTGCTTCAGCTCGCGTATCGCCGGCGTCATACCCGCGGCCGATTTCAACATCGCCAGGGACATGAGCGAACATACTGCCAGGATGCGGATAAAACGTTTCATTGAAAAGCTCCTGTTTTTTTGTCGTCGCGTTAAATTGCCGGTTAGCCGGCGATATCGTTTAGAGTTTACTTCAGAGGCAGCGTGAAAGTGAACGCGCTTCCCCGCCCCGGGCGGCTTTCAATCGAAATTCGGCCGCCGTGCAGTTCGATGAGTTCTTTTGTGATGGCGAGGCCGAGGCCGGTGCCCGCGAACTCGCGTCCGTCGTGTTTGTCAACCTGATAGAACCGCTCGAAAATGTGGCCCTGTTCGCTCTCAGGGACGCCGATCCCGGTGTCGGTTACAGAAATCTCGATGAGATTTTCCTCTTTGCGGTGGCGGCCTTGGACGGTTATCAGGCCGCCGGAGGGCGTGAATTTAATCGCGTTGCCTGTCAGATTGAATAGAGCCTGATTAATCCGGTCGCGGTCGGCGTAAACGTGAGGCAGGTTGTCCTCGACGAAGATTTCGAGCGACAGGCCGGCTTCCTTGAGGCGTTCCGAAAAAACCTCTTCGAGGCTGCGCAGTTCCTTGCCGAGATCGACATAGCTTCTTCGCAGTTCCATGCGGCCGGCGTCTATCCGGGACAGGTTGAGCAAGTCGCTGATAAGCGCCTGAAGGTTCCTGCCGCGCCGCAGAACAACGTCGAGGCTCTGACGCTGTTCGTCCGCCAGCGGCCCGAGCGCTCCTTCGAGCAGCATTGAGATGTAGCCGATTATCGTAGTGAGCGGGGTCTTCAGTTCGTGAGAGACGGTGGAGAGAAAAGTATCCTTTACCTCGTTCGCCTTGCGAAGGTTGATATTGCTCTTAAGCAATTCCTGGTTGACTTTTTCGAGTTCGCGCGAGTACATCTCAAGGCTCGAGTGGGCTGACTTCAGGCGCTGGGAGTAATCCTCGATTTGCCGTTTCGACATTCGCATTTCTTCCATCGAGCGGAACAGCCGCACGCTCATGTCGTTGAATGCGTCCGCGAGTTGTGAGATTTCGTCGTCGCCGGGGATGTCTATGCGGTGCATGAGATTGCCGCGCCCGATTTCCTCGGCGCCCTTGCGAAGCCGCTGAACCGGGTCTGTGATCCTTCGCGCGAGAACCAGTCCGAGCCCGAAGGCCATCGCGATCCCGATCAGAGTGAAGAAAAAGTTGTCTCTCAGCGAAGCGTATTTAGCTTTATTGATCCAAACTGTCGAGCTTCGAAGTTCGAACAGCGCAGCCGGCCGGTTGTCGTATCCGCGGAGCGCGACATAGCCGGCGATCTCGCCGCTGCGGCCATATCTGACTATGGAGGAACGGGTTTTTGAGCCGGCGACCTCTCTAAAAAGCCCTTTGCGCAACTCGCCGTTCCAGCTCGCGTCCGATGAGTTGACCAGTCCGCCGGCCGTGTAGATGCTGGCTATGCCTCGCGTTCTTCCATGAATTTCCGCGAGAAGCGTTTTGTCCCGATTCAGCAGATAGCCGACGATGATCGCGCCGACCACCTCATTTTCGCCAGGAGCCGCCTGAAAGCCGCCGATATCCTCCGGACCGGTCTGCATGTAAACCGGAACCACAGCCACAATCGCCAAGCCTTCAGCGTGGCTTGACTCGTCCGGCGGTTCCGCGAGTTGCCCCTCCTGCCAAAGCTCGTAAGGGCCGAGCCTCTTGAAGGTTATGACTTCCTCGCCCTTGAGCGCCCGCCGAACCGCCGGGTCTCCGCTCATGTTGTCTCCTGTCGAATACGCCGCCTGCGACCTGAACAGCACTATCCCGTCCCTGTCAACGACTGTCATGTATGTCAGATCCGATTCCGACAGGCCGCGCACGAAATATTTCACGCGCACTTTGACGAGGTCGCCAACTCGGCCGGCGAGTATCCGATTGAAAGAAATATCTTTAGAGAGCACGCGCGCCGGCATCAGCAGGGACTGCTTTTTCTGCTTCAGAAGCAGGTTCGCGATCTCGATGTCGGATTCCATTTTCAGTTGCGCTTCCTGATATATCAGGCGCGAGAGGTAGCTGAACCCGTAAAGAGAGGGCACGGAGATAGAAACGGCTACGACGACAAGGAAAGAAAAAACTATTCTTGTTGTAAGGCCGAGCCGCATGATGGTCGTATAACTCCTTAAGCGGCGGAAAGCCGCGCGAATCATTACGGAATTATAAGCGAACATGCGTCTCGGCGCAAAAGCTGCGACTGCGCCGGCTAGGCTTTGATCGCCCGGCTTCGAAATAATTACATTGATCGGCATTATGTGCTATGTTATTATTTGTTGTAACTTATATGGGTTTGATGCCTTTTCTTCGAACAGGAAAACGTGAAAGCAGTTAATAAGAAATTCAAGCGCGCGATAGTTCTCAAGGGCGGCGGGATAGTGATGCCATACATAGCCGATGATTGCGTCGCGGCGCTGGATCAGGTCGGAGTCATTGTTTTCGGCCTATCCATTCGGGTGCTTTCGGGGCAGACATTCGATAGCGTACGCGACGAGACCCGGGAGAAGCTGAATGAGATTAAGCCCGATTTTATTCTCTCCATGGACGCGGGATTGGTTCGCGATGAACCCGCTTTCTTTGAAGATCTCGGCATCCCGGTCGTCGCATGGTTTGTTGATGACCCCACGATTGACATGACTCCGGAAAAAATGTTCGACAAGCTGATGATTTTTTCATGGGACCGCGAGTACATTCAAATTCTTCGCGATTACGGATGCAAAGTCGTTGAATACCTGCCGCTTGGAACGAATCCGGCGAAGTTCCGCCGCACGCCGCCTACGGACCCGCGCTGCGCTCCGTTCGCGTGCGACGTGAGTTTCGTAGGAAGCTCGCTCGAGAAACAGTCGATAAGATCCATAATCGATAATGAATATGAACCTAAGTTGCGGGAAGTTATGAACGAATGCATACGGCAGCACGCGGAACCGCCGCACACGCCCGTTTCCGAATTGCTGAATGAAGCGCTGGGGCGCGAAAAACTGGCTCTGGTCGCCGATAATCGCCGCGCGTTTGAAGGCCAGATCGAGATCGAGGCGATGATGCTGTATCGCTCCCGCGCGCTCAACCGGCTTGCCCGCTTCGCCCCTCATGTTTACGGCGACGACGGATGGCCCGCGCTGCTCGACCCAGGTTCGGTTTTCAGAGGTCCGATCGTCTACGATGTCGACTTGCCGCTTCTGTACAGCGCCTCGCGTATCAATCTCAACCTGACTAAATCTCAACTGAAGACATCCGTCAACCAGCGCGTGTTCGACGCGCCGGCCTGCGGCGGTTTCGTGCTTACAGACAAACGGGAGGACGCCGAATTGCTTTTCGACACGGACAAGGAAATCGCCGTGTTCAACAGCTACGACGACATGGAGGCGAAGACCGCGTATTTTCTGGAAAACAGCGAGGAGCGCGAGACGCGCGCGCGAATGACGAAACGGCATGTGCTCGCCGAACACACTTACGCGCACAGAATGAGACGCATACTCGAAGTCATCGGCGACTACATCTAATTGATGTTTAATGCTGAAGGAAGTTATGAATAAGGCTGGATATCGCATTAAGAGCGCCGTCGTCCTCAGAGGGACGGGCATTGTCACGCCGTATATCGCGGATGAATGCGTCACGGCTCTGAATCAGGCCAACGTAGCCGCTATAGGCATTGAGATGCGCGTGACATCCGATGAAAGTGAATTGAACCGCGCCAAGGTCGGCGCTTCCGGCATTCAGATCCAAATGTCTTCGGAAGAGACCGTCATGGACTATTTCAACAAGATGCGAGTATGCATCAAGGAAATCAAACCCGATTTCATTCTTTCGATAGACGCTGTTTTCACGCGGGATTATCCTGCTTTGTTTGACGAACTCGGCATACCGGTCGCCGCGTGGTTTGTTGATGATCCGATGATGTTTATGACGCTCGGGAGTGTCTGCAGCAAGTTCATCGCTTTCTCATGGGACCGGGTATATGTTAAGCCGCTGTCGGATTTAGGATGCCTTGCCGCCGAGTATCTGCCGCTGGGAACGAATCCGGCGAAATTCCGCCGCACGCCGCCGTCTGATCCGCGCTGCGCTCCGTTCGCCTGTGATGTGAGTTTCGTAGGCAGTTCGCTTGGGCAACGGACGATATTATCCGGAATCGAAAACGAATACGAACCGCGGATGCGGGACATAATGGAAGAATGCGTGAGTCGCCATTCGGAACCGCCGCACCCGCCTGTTCGCGAGTTGCTGAACGAAGCTCTGGCTCGCGAAAAGACAGCGCCGGTCGTGGATAAGCGCCGCGCGATCGAGGTCCGGATAGAGACCGCGTCGATGGCGCTCTATCGTTCCCGCGCGATCAACCGGCTCGCCCGCTTTGCTCCTCAGGTTTACGGCGATAGCGGCTGGCCCGCGCTGCTTGAACCCGGCCCGGTTTTCAGAGGCCCGATCGGTTACGACGTTGACTTGCCGCTCCTGTACAGCGCTTCGCGGATCAATCTCAACCTGACTAAATCTCAACTGAAGACATCCGTCAATCAGCGCGTGTTCGATGCGCCGGCCTGCGGCGGTTTCGTGCTCACGGACAAACGCGAGGACGCCGAATTGCTTTTCGACACGGATAAGGAAATCGCCGTGTTCAACAACGAAGACGACATGGCGACGAAGGTCGCGTATTTTCTGGAAAACAACGAGGAGCGCGAATCGCGCGCGCGAATGACGAAACGCCATGTTCTCGCCGAACACACTTATGCGCATAGAATAAGGCGTATGCTCGAAGTTGTCGAAAACCATATTTAATCCGGCGCCCGGATAAAAATGCTGAATGTAAAAAGATATGAGGTGAAGAAATGGCTGAACGGCGAATTAAAATCACGGCGGGGAGCGTGACGGCGGAAGCGGTTCTCAACGATTCTCAGACGTCGGAAAAAATCTGGAACGCGCTGCCGATCGAAGCCTCCGGAAATACGTGGGGCGACGAGATTTATTTTTCGATTCCAGTGAAGGACGCGCTCGCGGCGGACGCAAAGGAAGTCGTGGCTCTTGGCGATCTCGCATACTGGCCTCCGGGCTCCGCGTTCTGCATATTCTTCGGGCGCACGCCCGCGAGCGAAGGCGACGAAATCCGGCCAGCGAGCGCTGTTAACCCGGTCGGAAAGGTCGTCGGAGACGCGAAGATATTCAAGAGCGCCCGCTCCGGCGAAAAGGTTATTTTAGAAAGATTATAAAATTATAATTCCATATATTCTCGAATATGATGGGGTTAGAAAAGGAAATATTTTATGAAATCGATTTTATATGGAGCGTCAATTGCTTTATTAACGATGTCCTTGTCTGCAGCCGCCGGCGCGGATGTTGTTTTGAAATCTCCCAATGGCATTTCGGTGTCAGTGATAGTGAATGCGTCCGGCCGCCTTGCCGGCAATGTTAGTTGGAAGAACAACGAGGTGACGGAGGAGTCGCCGCTCGGCATAAGCGTCGATGGCGTTGATTTCGGCGATGGAGTCAGCCTCGGCGTTCCTGCTCTTGATAAGGTCAGCCAGACTTTTGCGACTCGCGGATGGCATTCAGCCGGCCGCCTGAACTGTAACGCCGCGCGTATCCCGGTCACTCACATAAAAAGCAAATCCGCATACACTCTCGAAGTCCGGGCTTGCGAGGATGGCGTCGCGTACAGATATATCGTCCCGGGAAGCGGAAAGAGGACCGTCTCCGGCGAGGCGACGTCGTGGAAATTGCCGGGCGGGGTCGCTTTCTGGTATCAGACCGATGTCAAAAACTATGAGGACATTCAGAGACAGGCGATCTCTATAGAAGCGGGCACAAAAGTAGGTCCGCCGATAACGGTTTTTTATCCGGCAGGCTTTTACTCGGCTATCTCCGAAGCCGGGGCGCCCATCGGCTACAGCGGCATGACTCTTGTCGCGCGCGAGAACAACCTGTTCGAAGCTGAATTTCTCGACGATCCCGGCGGTTGGGCAATCGACGGCGAAATCACCACTCCTTGGCGCGTTATTCTCATTGAAGAAGACCTCACCGGACTTGTGAATTCAGACCTGATATTTGGCCTTAACCCGCCCCCGACAGAAGAGATTGCGACTGCAAAATGGATTCGGCCCGGCCGCTCCCTATGGAATTATCTCAACCCCGAAACGGCGGTGACGCCCGAAAACATGATGCAATATGTAGACGCCGCAAACCAGCTCGGCTTCGAGTATGTGCTTGTTGATGAAGGATGGAAGAAATGGTCCGCGCCCGGAAAGGATTTCTATGGCGTCATGGCTGATCTTGCCGGCTATGCAAAAGGGAAAAGCGTCGGAATATGGGTATGGACTCACTACTCGGACATAATTGATCCGGACGCGCGGGATAAGCATTTCAGCCGCCTCGCCGAAATAGGCGTCGTTGGCAACAAAATAGATTTCATGGATTCCGAATCGCAGAAGATGCTCAGGTTTTACGATGCCTGCAGGCGTGACGCCGCAAAGCGCCATCTGATGGTCAACTTTCACGGCGCGAACAAGCCGACCGGCGAAACCCGCGCATGGCCGAATGAAATGACGCGAGAAGGAATACGCGGCTTTGAGTACCGCAGCCTGCCGCTTTCTCACCTTACCACGCTGCCGTTCACGCGATTCCTTGCGGGCCATGCGGATTTTACGCCAATGCACTTCAGCCGGGCCTGGATGGGATCTTCGACCAGAATGCACCAGCTCGCAATGGGTTTCATTCTCGGCTCTCCTGTTGAATTTTTCGGCGGTTCTCCCAAGGATTTTTTAAGGAGTCCCGCTGTCGACATCATCAAAACAATGCCCACCGTCTGGGACGAAACCGTCGCGCTCCCGCCGACTGAGATCGGCAAGACAGTTGCTTTTGCGCTACGTTCAGGCGAAACATGGTATGTAGCGATACTTAACGGCGACTTCAGACGAACAATAGATTTCAAACTCGATTTCCTGAACGAGGGAAACTTTGCCATGGAGGCGCTTCAGGACAGTTCTTCGAGCGCGTCAGGAGTTAAAAGGGTGTCTGCCGCTGTCACAAAAAATGATTCCGTGCAAATGGTCATTCGACCCGCCGGAGGCTATGTGGCAAAGATTGTGAAAGCGCAATAGCAATTAGCGCAATCTTTTGACATGAACGTTTCCTCTGCGTCGCTTGCGTTTGAGACAGGATTATTTGTTGAAGAAAAGGGACGGGCTTTACGGTTTGCGGATTTGAATCTCCCCTTTAACTCATTTTCGCGGAATCCCAGCGGAGGATTCGGTTCAATCGATAGAAGCCGCTCTGGCGTTTTTGACAAAGGCCGCGACTTTCGCGGGGTCTTTGATTCCTTTTTGAGCTTCGACGCCGCTCGCGAGATCGACGCCCGCCGGGCGGGTCGCGCGGATCGCGTCGGCCACGTTTTCCGGATTTAATCCGCCGGCCATGATCACGGGCCGCGGCGACCGCTCCGCGAGCAGACGCGCTTTTCCCCAGTCATATGAACAGCCGGTTCCCCCCATTACCTTCGCGCCGTCTTTCAGCAACACTGTGTCCAGCAGGATTTTGTCGGCTCCGGCTTCGGCGAACGCGCGGATTTTTTCGTGATATGGCTCGGCATCCCAATCGGAGCCGCTTCCGGCGGGCAGATGGACGCCTTTCCAGATTTCGCACGACACAAGAGTCCGCAGCGCCGCGATGTACTCCGGCGTCTCTTCGCCTTGAATCTGAACGCCCGCGGGCCGGATCATTTTCGCCGCGTCCGCTATCAGTTCCCGAGACGCGCCCAAGAAGAGCAGAATCACTGGGATTTGTGAAAGCGCTGCGAACCGGGCGGCGGTGTCGAGGTCGAGCGACCGCTGAGAGGGCATGTCGATCAGCAACCCCATGTAATCGGCGCCTGAATAGCCAATGAGATCGACGTCGGTTTCGCGCGTTATCCCGCAGATTTTAATGATGAGGCTGCCGCTCATCTCGCTTCCCCGGAGTCGAGGAGCACGCCGAGAGCGAGCGCCGCGCGGCGGTCGAAAGTCTGCTGCGGGTCTTCGGAAAGGTCGAGGAGGTACTTGTCGAGAACGGTCCAGCGGCGGATGTATTTCCCTATGACGCGGCCGCCGAATGTGATAATGAAGTCGGTCTTGAAATATTCGCCCAGAGGCCCGAACCGGCGAAAAAGCGCTTTGCCCCACGAGTCCTCGACGGCTTGGCCGATCACTTCGCCGTCCGCCGACTGGATATCCCACGTTCGCCTCAGAATGCTTATCATGTTCCGCCGTCTGAATTTCGCCAGCGTCTGCCCGCTCGCGTCCTGCAGCGTGAAAGGCATGTACAAAATCGCAATGAACTTATCCTGCAAAATTGTGAGTATCTTATTATTCATGGAGCTGTCGGAGTAAACGTAAATGTGCCGTTTGAGAGCGAATGTAAGGCGCTGAATATAGAAAAGCTCGCCGCCTGTTTCGTCGTAAACCTGATATGTCGAGCGGATTTTCAGCAGGCGTTGGTTGAATAGATACTTGTTGAGGCCGAAGCGGTTTGAGGTTTGCTGCGGCTGCATCGCCGACGTGGCGGCGTTGTAGGCCGAAGAGGGTCTGGCCGCTGGAGGCGCGGGGGCTTGCGGGCCTTCCAGTTTGCCGCCGCATTTCGAACAGAATTTCACGCCTTCTTTCGCTTCACTGCCGCAACGCGGGCATTTCATAACTTTCCTCCAGGCGGTTAAAATAACAACCAGTTCAACTTAGAGTAACATAAGGATTTGCGTTGCACAAGCGGAATGAAAAGCGGTGTTTTGACATGCGCCCTTTATTTTTGTTAAACTTCATGATCTTTTTGGAGAGGAATCGATTAATGGTTAAGAATGATGAATGGATAATACGGACGGCGCAGGAAAAGGCAATGATAGAGCCGTTCGAGGCCGGACAGGTTAAGGAAGGCGTGATATCGTACGGCGTTTCTTCGTACGGGTACGATATGAGGCTGAGCGGCCGGTACATGGCGCCCGTTCTCGGCGGCCGCGCGGAACTGGACCCGAAAGACGCGAGCAAAATGAAGTTCGAGGACATTGAGACGTCCTGTTTTCTTCTCGCGCCCGGCAGCTTTGTTCTCGGGCACAGTCTCGAATACTTCCGCATCCCGCGCGACGTGCTGGCGCTCTGCACAGGCAAGTCGACATACGCGCGTTGCGGAGTTTTGATAAACATCACTCCGCTCGAACCGGAATGGGAGGGCAATGTGACGATCAGCATCGCCAACACGTCGCCCGTGCCCGTGCGGATTTACTCGAACGAAGGCATCGCGCAGGTGATATTCATAGGCGCGGAAGAGGCGTGCAAGGTTTCATACGCGGACAGGAAAGGCAAGTATCAGGCGCAGAAGGGAATCGGAACGGCGCAGGTGTGAACGCGGCTCCCGGCGCGCGGAAAAAATCGATAAGGAGCAAGTCATGAAAATCAAGGCGGTTGCGAAAGACATTCTCGAATACAAATGCGATGTGCTGATAGTCAACTTATTTGAAGGCGTTTCAAAACCGGGCGGCGCGACGGGCGCTGTCGACAAAGCGCTCGGCGGAGCGATCTCGCGGCTGATCAAGCGCGGCGAGTTCACCGGCAAGCGCTGTTCGACCGCTGAACTCGCGGGATGCGCGGCGCTCGGCGCAGGCCGGGTCGTAGCCGTAGGCCTCGGCACAAAGGAAAAGTTGGATGTGGACGCGGTTCGCGCGGTTGCGGCGGCGTCTATGAATAAAGCAAGGTCGATGAAGGCGAAAACGGTCGGCATGGTCCTGCACGGAACCGGCGCGGGCGGCATTTCGCCTGAAGACTCGGGCGGCGCGATAGCTGAAGGCGCAATTCTGGGACTATACAAATTCGATAAATATAAAACGAAAAAGGAAAAGGACGCCGGGAAGGACGACGGCGTCCGAGAGTTGACGATAGTCACTCTCGACGCTAAAGGCGCCGCGGCGGCGAACAAAGGAATCGGGACAGGCGAGATCATGGCGAATGCGGCGAACCGCGCCCGCGACCTGGTCAACGAACCGCCGAATGTTTTGTTCCCGGAGGAACTCGCGCGGCGCGCGAAGGAAATAGCGAAGGGCAAAAAGCTCACCGTGCGCGTTTTCAAAAAGAGCGAGATCGAAAAGATGAAGATGGGCGCGTTTCTCGGAGTGGCGCAAGGCGGGCATAACCCGCCCGTTTTCATAGTCATGGAATATAAAGGGAATCCGAAGTCGGACAAGACGATGGCGATAGTCGGGAAGGGAATCACGTTCGATTCGGGCGGCTTGTCGCTGAAACCGGCGAACTCGATGGAGGACATGAAGACCGATATGTCCGGCGCGGCGGCTGTGTTGTGCGCCATGGAGGCTATCGAGGCGCTGAAGCCGAAGATCAACGTGACCGCGCTTGTTCCGGCGACAGACAACATGCCGGGAGGCGGAGCGCAGAAGGTGGGCGACATCGTGCGCGCGATGAACGGCAAGACGGTGGAGATACTGAATACGGACGCTGAAGGGCGCCTTATCCTTTGCGACGCGATCTGCTATGCCGTTAAGAACAAAATGTCGCCGATAGTGGACATAGCGACGCTGACAGGGGCGTGCATGGTGGCGCTCGGCTCGGTGCGCACCGGGCTGTTCGGAAACGACAAAAAACTGATAGAAGATATAGCTGCGGCCGGAGACAGGAGCGGCGAACGAATGTGGCATATGCCGACCGACGACGATTACAAGGAATTGCTGAAGAGCGATATCGCCGATATACAGAACATCGGCGGCCGGTGGGGCGGAGCGATCACGGCGGCGCTGTTCCTCGAATATTTCGCCGACAAAACGCCGTGGGCGCATCTCGACATCGCCGGAACGGCTTATATAGACAAGAAAGACCGTTATTTCGCGAAGGGCGCGACGGGCATGGCGGTGCGCTCTCTGACGCAACTCGCGCTCGACATGGCGCCGCGCTGATCAAGGCGGCCGCGATAAAATTTTCAGGGAATTAGGGTTTTATGTCACGATCACAAAAGGAAATTGAGGCTGTGAGCGCTGCGGGCAATGGCGCTGACGCCGGGTCAAAGCCGAAATGGCATCTGAAGGATCTTCGGGATCCCATGCGCGTGTTTTTCATGGGCGAGTACATGAGCCGCACGCTGGACGTCCTTGATTTCTACGAAACCCTGACTCTGACAGTTCACTTCCCGTTTCTGGGACAGCGCTTCTTCAAGCCGATCGTGAATCTTTACGGCGAGCAATACCACTCCGGGCGGGCGACTCCTCTCAGGGATGTCATCCCGCTGATTCACGAGGCGAAATCCATGGCGGTGTCCGAATGCGGATGCCGGGTGCGGAGCGGCGCCTGCAACCACTCGACGCGCACATGCCTCAAGATCAACACCGGCGCCGAAGTTGAATTGACCAAGGGGCAACTCAAGAGCGAGCGGATCACGAACGACGAGGCGGTCCGTATCGTCGAACAGGCTTACAAAGATGGCCTTTTGCTTTCCGTGGAATGGTGCGTTGAGCCGAACACATACTGCATCTGCTGTTGTTGCAGTTGCTGTTGCGTCTCGCACAAACTGCGCTACGAGCGCGACATCAAAAGCGGGATTATGAGCAGCGAGTATCTGCCCCGATTCGATGAGAAGGCCTGCTCGGGGTGCGGAAGGTGCGAGGAAGTGTGTCCGGGTAAAGCGATATCGGTTTCAAACGGCGCGCGCACGGTGAACGAGGACTTGTGCGTCGGCTGCGGGCTATGCGAATATCATTGCGCTGCCGGCGCGATAGAACTTGTTGAAGCGCGCGAAGCGACCGCCGCGAAAGACAACAATTGGTTTCACTATTTAATAGTTTACATATCGATATTGCTTGTGCTCGCGCCGTATTTCTTTGTGTATATGACGATCAAGCGAAATCACAGGGAACGCGCCCGGGAAATTGAATGGTGAACGAAACAGTAGCGAGAACATAGAAAAAAATCAGCAACCGACAAAAATAACCCATAAAAAAACGCGCCGCTTTTGGCGACGCGTTTTTTGATATTTACTGGTCCAGCCGGCCGGATCGCGGTCAGGCGGCGCAGTAAAAACGATGCGGCTGTTGTTATTTAGAGCAGCCGCATTTTGATTTCTTCGCTTCCTTCGCTGCGGCTTTTTCCTTGATCGCCGCGTGGGCTGCCGCGAATCGCGCGATCGGAACGCGGAAGGGCGAGCAGCTTACATAGTTGAATCCGGTGTTGTGGCAGAACTCGATGGACTTCGGATCGCCGCCGTGCTCGCCGCAGATGCCGACATGCAGGTCTTTGCGAACGTAGCGTCCCATCTTAACCGCCATCTCTATCAGCCGGCCGACTCCCTCGGTGTCCAGAGTCTGGAACGGGTCTTCGGGCAGATATTTCTTTTCGAGATAAATCTTGATGAACTTGCCGGCGTCGTCGCGGCTGTAGCCGAATGTCATCTGCGTCAGGTCGTTCGTGCCGAATGAGAAGAACTCGGCGTCGCACGCGATCTGGTCCGCTGTGGCGGCGGCGCGCGGGACTTCTATCATCGTCCCGATGAGATACTTAACGTTCATCTTCCGGCGCTTGAGAACTTCCTTGCAGGTGGCGTCGCAGATTTCTCGGGCGGCATGCATTTCGTTCGTGTGCCCCGTGAGCGGAATCATGATCTCCGGCTTCACCGGCTTCTTTTTTGCCGCGACGTCGCAGGCGGCTTCCATGATCGCCGTGACCTGCATGACGGTGATTTCCGGCATGGTCAGGCCGAGGCGTATGCCGCGCATTCCGAGCATCGGGTTGAACTCGTGCAGTTCCTGAACGCGGTCGAGCAGCGCGCGGAGCGACTTGAGTTTCGGCGACTTCGGGCTGGTGATCTCGAGTTTCGCGATTTCGACCATAAGCTCCTCGCGGTTCGGCAGGAACTCATGGAGCGGCGGGTCCAGCAGGCGGATGGTGACCGGCCGGCCGGCCATCGCCATGAATATTCCGAAGAAATCCTTGCGCTGCAGGGGCAGCAGTTTGCCGAGCGCGATTTTGCGGTCGGCTTCCGTGGCCGCGAGGATCATTTCGCGCATGGCTTTGATCCGGTCGTCGCCGAAGAACATGTGTTCGGTGCGGCAAAGGCCGATGCCTTCGGCTCCGAAAGCGACTGCGCGCTGGGCGTCGACCGGGCTGTCGGCGTTTGTGCGGATGCCGAGTTTGCGGAAGGTGTCCGCCCAAGTCATGATCTGTTTGTAATACTTATTTTTGTCCGGTTCCGCGGGGATGAGCGGCAACTGGCCGGCGTACACGCGGCCGGTGGTTCCGTTCATTGTAATGAAGTCGCCCTCCTTGAGGGTGACGCCGTTCGCGCGGACCGTTCTTTTTTCGGTGTCAATTTCGAGAGCGGAGCAGCCGACTACGCAGCATTTGCCCCAACCGCGGGCGACGAGCGCCGCGTGGCTGGTCATGCCGCCCTTTGCCGTCAGAATCGCTTCTGCGGCGTGCATGCCGTGCACGTCTTCCGGCGATGTTTCCGCGCGCACGAGAATGACTTTTTCGCCCTTCTCCTTGGCTGCCTGAGCGCGGTCGGCCGTGAGCACGATCTTGCCGGTGCCGCCGCCGGGTCCGGCCGGGAGGCCGCGCGCGAATTCCTTCGCCAGCTTTTCCGGCTTCGGCGAGATCATCGGCAGCAGCAGCTCGGTGAGTTGTTCCGGGTTGACGCGCATCACCGCTTCTTCTTTCGATATCAGGCCTTCATTGACCATATCGACCGCCATGCGGACTGCGGCGATGCCGTTGCGTTTGCCGGTGCGCGTCTGCAACATCCAGAGGCGTCCGTCCTGAATCGTGAACTCGATGTCCTGCATGTCGGCGAAATGTCTTTCGAGCCGCGTGCGGATGTCGAAGAGCTGTTTGTAAAGTTTCGGATAAGATTCTTCGAGGCTCTTGAGATGCTTTGTCTGGTCGGACTTGGTGACCTTGTTGAGCGGGTTGGGAGTGCGCGTTCCGGCGACAACGTCCTCGCCCTGCGCGTTTGTGAGCCATTCGCCGTAGAAGTGAGCGTCGCCGGTGGCCGGGTTGCGTGTGAACGCCACGCCGGTGGCCGAGCTGTCGCCGAGATTGCCGAACACCATGGTCTGCACGTTGACGGCGGTTCCCCATTCCTCGGGGATGCCTTCGATGCGGCGGTATTCGATGGCGCGGCGGCCGTTCCAAGACGAGAATACGGCGCCGATTCCGCCCCAGAGCTGCGCGGCGGCGTCATCCGGAAATTCCTTGCCGAGAACTTTTTTGATTTTCTTTTTGTAAACTTCGACGAGGTCCTTGAGGTCCGCCGCGGTGAGGTCTGAATCCAGCTTCGCGTGGCGGCGTTCCTTAAGAGCTTCGAGTTCCTTTTCGAGTTGCATTCTGATTCCGCAGTCTTCTTTCGGCTCTATGCCGGCGGCTTTCTCCATGACGACGTCGGAGTACATCTGGATCAGGCGGCGGTATGCGTCATAGACGAACCGCTCGTTGCCCGTTTTCGCCACGAGGCCGGGAATGGTCTTCGATGTGAGGCCGATGTTCAGAACGGTCTCCATCATTCCGGGCATGGACTTGCGGGCGCCAGAGCGAACCGAGAGAAGCAGCGGGTTCTTTACGTCGCCGAACTTCATGCCCATGACTTTCTCGCATTTCGCAATCGACGATTCGACCTGCGATTTCAACTCTTTCGGATAACTCTTCTTGTGCGCGTAGTAATACGTGCAAACTTCAGTCGTGACGGTGAATCCCGGCGGCACCGGGATGTTAAGATTCGTCATCTCAGCGAGATTGGCGCCCTTGCCGCCAAGCAGATTTTTCATGCCGGCGTCCCCATCCGCGTTACCGTCTCCAAAATAATAAACGTACTTCACACCTGCCATATAGTTCTCCTCCTTGTCCGGGCCCGCCTCGGCGGCATCCCGGTATGACTTCCTATCATTTATATGAAATTGTTAATAACATTGCAATACATAGAGGATTTTAGGAATAGTTTGATAAAAGTTTCACAATAGTCGCCAATGTTATTTGACGCTCAATTGTGGCGCCTGATTGCTGGAATTTCACTGCTTCGCAAACCGGCCGTACGACCGGTCTCGCGCAAACGGCATTGAGGCGATACGCGCCGCGCTTTTCGGAATTGAGTTTTGCATGTCATTGTATTAGAATATGAAAACTCATTTACGGGGGCGCTGCCGGCATGTCTGATTTCGAGGATTTTAAAAAACTTATTCGGACGTTGCGGGGCGAGAACGGCTGCCCGTGGGACAAGAAACAGACGCTTCAAACATTGGCGCCATATATATTGGAAGAATCGCGCGAGGTGGCGGAGGCGGTCGAGTCGAAGACAGACGCGGACGTCTGCGAGGAGCTCGGCGACGTGATGCTGATCGTGCTGATGATGGCGCAGGTAGCCGAAGAGCAGGGCCGTTTCAATTTCGACGATTGCGTAAAGTCGATATCAGAGAAGATAGTGAGGCGGCACCCGCACGTTTTCGGCGATCCCAAGGATTTGACCGAGCAGGAAATAGTTGACAATTGGCAGAAGATAAAAGAGCGGGAAAAACAGGGTGGCGCCGGGCGATGATAGTAAAAATCGAAAATGGATTGGCGGAACAGGGCGATGCGCTGGGGCTTAAAGGCGCGAGTCTGTGCGAGATGGCGCGGCTGGGACTGAACGTTCCGCCGGGTTTCATAATTCCGACTCAGGCATGCAGGGAGTTCTACGAACGCGGACGCAGCATTTCCGGCGAGCTTCTCGAAGAGATAAAACAGAACCTCGCGGAACTTGAAGCGAAAACCGGCCGCGCGTACGGCGGCGGCGAACGCCCGCTGCTGCTCTCCGTGCGCTCGGGAGCCGCTATTCCCATGCCGGGCATGATGGACACGCTTCTGAATCTCGGCATGACTCCGGGCGCCCTGCAGGCGATCACCGCCGAAACCGGCGACCCGCGCTTTGCATACGACTGCTACTGCCGCTTCATTCGAATGTACGGACAGATCGTGCTTGGAGTCGGCAATCGCGAATTCGAGCAGGCTTTGGAAATTCAGTTCGACCGCGCGAACGCCCATTCTCCGGCAGATCTCGACGCTTCGCAACTCCGGCGCCTTTCCGAAACCTATATATCCGTGGTCAATAGAATAAAAAACAGAGTGATCCCGTCCGATCCGCTCGAACAGATTAAGAAAGCGGTCGAGGCGGTATTCCTTTCGTGGAACAGCCCGCGGGCGCGAGTGTACCGGAATTTGCGGCGCGTGCCGGAGACAGCCGGCACCGCTGTCGTGGTTCAGGCGATGACATACGGCAACCGCGACGCTAATTCCGCGGCGGGCACGGCGAGCACGCGGGACCCGATCTACGGAGTCAACCGGCTGTTCGTCGAATACCTGATGAATTCGCAGGGCGAGGAGATCCGGGAGGGCATGCGGGCTCCGAAGTCAGCAGCCGAGCTTAAAGAGGAAATGCCCGGAGTTTACGACGGGCTCGCCGCCGCCGCGGAGGCGCTCGAAAAGGCGCGCCGCGCAGTTCAGGAAATCGAGTTCACCGTCGAGTCTGGCAAATTATATCTGCTTCAGACACGGCCGGCCGACTGCACGACGCAGGCTACGATCAAATCTTCAGCCGACATGGCGGACGAAGGGCTGATCACCCGCGAGGAAGCGATTCTGAAAGTCGAGCCGGAAAGCCTTCAGCAAATTTTGCACAGATACATAGATCCGAACGTGCAGGTGCGCAACCTCGTGCGCGGCGTGGCGGTGTCGCCCGGCGCGGCGTCCGGAATAGTGGCGTTCAGCGCTCAGGAAGTGTTGTCGCTCAAGGAACAGCACAAGGAATCGATCCTCGTGCGCCCCGACGCACGGATCGAGGACGCGGAAGGCGTCGAGGCGGCGTCCGGAATTCTGCTCTCGAAGGGAAGCCGGACGAGCCACACGGCGGTCGCCGCGCGGCGGATGGGAAAACCCTGCGTAGCCGGCTGCGCGGGAATGATGATCGACCTCGAAAACAAAAAGTTCACCGTCGGCTCCAAAACAGTTAAAGCCGGCGATGTGATTACGATAGACGGCGGCACCGGCCGCGTTTTTTCAGGCACCGTGCCTATGGTGGAGTCGACAATAAGCGAAGAGTTCAACCGGCTGCTCGCATGGGCGGACGAGTCGCGCACTCTGCGCGTCTTCGCGAACGCCGATACGCCGGAGGATACGCTGCGCGCCGTCGAGTTCGGCGCTGAGGGAATCGGCCTCTGCCGAACCGAGGCGATGTTCATGGCCGGCGACCGGCTGCCAATCATGCAGACCCTCATCCTCGCCGACGACGAAGCCGAACAGAAACGGATGCTCACCAAGCTTCAGAAAATTCAAAGGGAGGATTTCATCGAAATCTTCCGTAACATAAAAGGCAGGCCGGTTATCTTCCGGCTGCTGGACCCGCCGCTCCACGAGTTCATCCCGGATCTGGAACCTCTGATGAACGACGTTTACGACATGCGCGCCCAGTTCGCATCCGGCGAGGCGGCGGCGCTCAAGGAAGTTCTTCTCCGCAAGGTTCTCTCGCACCGGGAGGTTAACCCGATGCTCGGCCTGCGCGGCGTGCGCCTCGGCATCCTCAGGCCGGAGATCGTGACAATGCAGATCTCCGCCGTGTTCGAGGCGGCGTGCGAAGTCGCCGATCAGGGAATACCCGTCAAGCCGGGAATTCTCATACCGCTCGTCAGCCACGTGAATGAACTGAAGCGCGTACGCGGCGTCATAGATGAAACCGCGCGCAAGGTTATGGAGAAGAACGGCAAAGAGATTTCATACAAAGTCGGCGTTCTGATTGAGGTGCCGCGCGCGGCGCTCACCGCGGGCGAACTCGCGCTGCATGCGGATTTCTTTTCGTTCGGCACTAACGATCTGACCCAGACGACTTTCGGACTCAGCCGCGATGACTCAGAGCATAAATTCCTTTTAAATTATTTGAACCAGCGGATTCTCGACGAGAATCCATTTCAGACTCTCGACCCGGAGGGCGTCGGTCGCCTCATCCGGATCGCTGTCGAGGACGGCCGCAATGCGAAACCGGACATCATGCTCGGCCTCTGCGGCGAACACGGCGCGGACCCGGTCACGATCAGGTTCTGCCACAATATCGGCATTGATTATGTAAGCTGTTCGCCCTATCAGGTGCCGATCGCGCGGCTCGCGGCGGCGCAGGCGAAAATACTCGAAAATGAAAAAGTTTAAGCGCGTATTTTAGTGATGATATTTAACCACGGAGACTCAGAAAACAAAAGGCGGCGTTTGGCATTGGGCATTATACTTCTTAAATTCCAAGGCCGCTTTTAGACGGAGCATACGACATTGAGCGAGACACACGAACTGCTTTTGGAGATTGGCTGCGAGGAAATCCCGGCGTCGTTCATACTTCCGGCGCTTGAGAGGATGGAGAAGGAATTCGTCGAGTTCTGCAAACAGAACCGCATAGCGCACGGCGACGTAAAGACATACGCGACGCCCCGGCGGTTGACGCTCACGGCGCAGGCGGTTGCTGATTCGCAAACGGACAAGGTAACCGAGATCAAGGGGCCTCCCGCGCAGGCGGCGGTGGACCCGCAGGGGAAGTTCACTCCGGCGGCGTCCAAGTTCGCGGAGTCGCGCGGCGGCGACATTAAGAATCTCGAAGTCCGCGAGACCGAAAAAGGCAAATACATATTTCTGACGATAAAGGAAAAGGGCGTGAAGACGGCGAAGGCGCTGCCGGAACTGCCCGCGTGGATAATCGGGAAGATGGGGTTCCCGAAGAACATGCGCTGGGACGTGCGAAAGGTGAACTTCGCGCGGCCCGTTCGCTGGATCGCGTTGCTGTATGGCGATAAGGCCGTGAAGGTTCAGTTCGAGGGCATCCCGTCCGGCGCGTTCACGTTCGGCAACCGATACTTCGGTTCCAAGCGGATTCCGTTCAAGTCGGTCGCCGAATATTTCGAAAAGCTCGAAGCGGTAGGCGTGATAGTCGACCACAGGCGCCGAATGGAAATGATACGGGACGGCGTCGGGAAACTGGCGGGCGGTAAGCCGCACATGACGCCGGACCTGCTTCGCGACGTCACTTTCCTTGTCGAATATCCCTATCTCGGAGTCGGAACTTTCCCGGAAGAGTACACGAAACTGCCCCGCGAAGTCATCATTATATGCATCGAAAAGAATCAGCACTATTTCCCTATCGAGGACCTGTCCGGAAATAAAATGCTCCCGCGTTTCGTCGTTGTCATGAACGTGCCGCTCACCGACAACAAGACGGTGGTCGGCGGCTACGAAAAAGTTCTCAACTCACGCCTGAAGGACGCCCTGTTCTTTTACGAACAGGATTTGAAGACGCCGCTCGCGCAACGCGTCGAATCGCTTGGCAGAATAACATTTCAGGAAAAGCTCGGCTCACTGCTGGACAAGACGAAAAGAGTTGAGAATCTTGTAAGTATCCTTGGCGATAAAATGAATTTAGGCGCGCACGACATAAAAATCGCAAAAGAAGCTGCGTGGCTGATGAAGGCCGACCTGACGACTCAGATGGTTTTCGAATACACTGAAATTCAGGGAACAGTTGGCAAATATTATGCTTTACAGGATGGCATTAATCCTTATGTGGCGCAGGCGATTGAAGAGCATTATATGCCCCGCTTCGCTGAAGATGAGCTTCCGGAAACTATGCCGGGCGCTCTTTTGGCTATTGCGGACAAGCTCGATACAATTGTCGGGTATTTTATAGTAGGAATGATACCAACAGGTTCCGCCGACCCATACCAGCTTCGAAGATCAGCGCTGGGAATAATAAGGATATTGGAAAAGTTTCAATTCGAGGCATTTGATAATGGATTATTTGATGATACGTTGAACAATTATAAAAATATGGAGATTATAGCAAAAGAAGGATTAGACCAACGTTTAATAGCTTTCTTAAAAGACAGAAAAGAAAACTATTGGAAATCTGAAGGGTATGAATACGATGTCATAAGAGCCGCTTTAGGAAGAAAAGTAAATAGATCGTCATTAGCGAAAACAAGGAAGTTGATGGATATACTCGCCGAGTTAAGAGAAACTGAATCTTTCCAAAATTTTCTTGAAGTCTATACGAGAATATCTAATATCATTAAAAATGCAGGAGACAAAAACGTAAAAATCAATCCTGAACTATTTGAGAACGACGAAGAAAAGAAATTATTTGAGAAGTCGCAAGAAGTTGAAAGTTTTATTGAAGGTGAATCGGATGATCGAAAACGAATTGATAAATTGTTTGAATTAACGCTGATCGTAAATTCATTCTTCGAAAAAGTACTTGTGAACGCTGAAGACCTAAACGTTAAGGATAATCGGATTCAAATTCTTCAAAACACAAAATATTTCTGCGACAAGATCGCGGATTTTAGTTGCATCGTTAAGAAGTCCTGAAGCTCACATATTAAGCGGAGCTGAAAATAATATATCAAGAAACGTCATTGCGAGGAACGAAGTGACGAAGCAAACCCGAACTCGTTTCCTATTTGTTTACACGCTTGGGATTGCTTAGCTTTGCTCGCAATGTCGGACTTTCGCAGGTAAAAGGCAACAGATGTCTAACGAGCACGACCTCGAGCAGATACGCGAGAGGACCAACATTGTCGACCTGATCGGCGCGCACACCCGGCTGAAAAAAACCGGCGCGCGCTATAAAGGTCTCTGCCCGTTCCATACGGACAGCGCGCCTTCGTTCACGGTGGACCCCGACAAGAAGCTATGGCACTGTTTCGGTTGCGGCGCCGGCGGCGATATCTTTTCGTTCGTGATGCAGGCCGACAACGTGGATTTCGCAGAGGCCGTTCAGGTCCTCGCGAAACGGTGCGGCGTCATGCTTACCGAAGCCAAGCCGGGCGACGCCTCGCGCAGAAGGCTCAAGGACAGAATCCTCAAGATCAACGAACTTTCGGCTAATTATTTCGGAACCGTGCTTATGAAATCGAAGTCCGGCGAGAAGTTCATGGAGTACCTCGAACAGCGCCGGATTCCCAAGGAAGAGATCAGGTCGTTCAAACTCGGCGCGTCGCAGGATTCGTGGGACGCGTTGCTGAAGGCGCTGACGAAAAAGGATTTCACGCCGGGCGAAATCACGCAGGCCGGTCTGGCGATAACGAACGAAAGTAAATGCTACGACAGGTTCCGCAACCGGCTGATGTTTCCGTTGTTCAACGTTGTCGGCGACATCGTGGGTTTCGCGGGCCGCGCGTTCGGCGACGCGATGCCGAAATATCTGAACACGCCCGAGAATCCGCTCTTCGAGAAGGGCAAAATGCTCTATGCGCTCGACCGGGCCAAGAAGAACATCGGCCCGCACGGGATAATAATGACGGAAGGCTACATGGACGTTATCTCGCTGCACAAGGTCGGCATCCGGAGCGCCGTGGCGTCGATGGGCACTGCGCTGACGCCGATGCAGGTTGACCTGATGCGCCGCTATACAGAGAAAGTTGTTCTGTCGTATGACTCGGACATAGCGGGCGACAAGGCGTCCATGCGCGGGATAGAAATACTTGTGGATCGCGGAATGGACATTCGCGTGGTGTCGCTGCCGAAAGGCGAGGACCCGGACAGCATAACACGCGAGGGCGGCGCGGAGGCGTTCATAAAGTATCTGGACAACGCGGCGGATTATTTTGATTTTTTCCTGACGAAATGCATAGAGCGGATCGGCGGCGACACGCCGGCGCGCAAGCGCGACGTTATTCTCGAGATGGCGCAACTGATAGAGAAAACGCCGAACGCGATATTGAAAGAGCAGCAGGTTAAGAAGCTCGCGGAGCGGCTTGAGATATCGGAGCAGCACGTGAATGCGGCGATGTCGCAGGTGAAGGACGCTGAGCGGGGCAGGCGGGCTGTGGACACTGCGGCGATAGAGAAGATACTATCCGGCGGCGCCAAGGTTGAGATGATGTTGCTGAAAAGGGTTTTGAAGTCGTCGGCTGAAGCGGGCAGGATATTCAAGGCGCTCGATCCGGCAGACTTCGAGGACCACGCCAACCGCTCTTTTTTCGCCTATTGCCTCGAATATTTCAAGACCCACGGCGGCTTCGAGCCTGAGGACTTTTTGAAATCCGTGCATCCGCAGGAGATAACCAAATTAGCCGGGACCGCGTTATTTATTGACGACAGGAACGAAAAGTCCGATGATATTATTGAGAAATTCATATCGGACGCGCACACAAGACACAGGGCAGACCTTATCAGACAACTTGAGCAGGCTCAGAAGAGAGGCGACGCAAAGCTCGCGGCGCAACTTGCGGCGCGTGTCGCCGAACTAAAACAAAACATACACAATAAAGAATAAACGCAACAAGTCGTAGAATGCGGAGGGAAAAGATTGGTCTCTACAGCGACAGCCAACGTTCCGGCAATCCACGAACTATTCAAAAAAGCGAAGAAAGAGGGCGCCGTCCATTATAAGGAAATCGACGACCTTCTTTGCAAAGCTGACCTCGATCCTGACGCAGTCGAAAATATTTTCAGCGACTTTCTGGAACTCGACATCGAGATTCTGGACTTCGATGGCGTGAATCTGCTCGAAAAGAAAATAGATGAAATGGGCGTCGCCATCCCGGAAAAGACCGAGGAGGACTTGGACTTTCTGCTCAAGTTGCCCGGCGAAATCCGCATAGACGACTCAGTGCGCATTTATTTAAAGGAAATAGGGCAGGTGCCCCTGATCTCCGGCGAGGAGGAAGTCGCGCTCGCCAAGATGATCGAACTCGGCAGCGATGAAGCGAAGCAGCGGCTGTCTGAGGCTAACCTGCGGCTCGTCGTCAGCATCGCAAAAAAATATGTCGGCCACGGCATGAACTTTCTCGACCTGATTCAGGAGGGAAACCTCGGCCTGATCCGCGCCGTCGAAAAATTCGACTACCGCAAAGGCTACAAGTTCAGCACATACGCGACGTGGTGGATCAGGCAGGCGATCACGCGCTCGCTCGCCGATCAGGGAGATATCATTCGCAAGCCGGTCCACATGGTCGAGACGATTAACAAGCTGATAAAAGTTTCGAGGCACATGATGCAGGAACTCGGCCGCGAGGCGACCGAGGCAGAACTCGCGAAGGAAATGAACATCACGCGGGAAAAGGTTCGCGAGATCATGAAGATCGCGCAGAAGCCGATCTCGCTTGAAACGCCGATCGGAGAGGACGAAGACAGCCGCCTGCGCGATTTCCTTGAAGATCACGGCAGCGAACCGCCGGTGGACGCAGCGTCGAACCGGCTTCTAAAAGAGCATCTTCACACCGTGCTTCACACGCTTCAGGAACGCGAGCGCAAAGTGCTCGAACTTCGCTTCGGGCTTGCCGACGGACACCCGCGCACTCTCGAGGAAGTCGGCAAACAATTCAACGTCACGCGCGAGCGCATACGGCAGATCGAGGCTAAGGCGCTTCGCAAATTGCGCCACCCGAGCCGCAGCAAAACGCTGAAAGGCTACCTCGAATAAGCTCCTCGAAGCCGCCGCTTTCAAAATTCCATCACTCGTCTGGCATTAATCCAAGTTTTGTTTATACTTTGTCCTAATCTTTATTATTAAGAAGGTAGGGGTATTGAAATGTCGAAAACTTACAAGATCGCAGTTCTTCCCGGAGACGGCACAGGGCCGGAAGTTGTCGCCGAAGGCATCAAGGTTCTAAAGGCTGTTGCGCCGGTAGAAGACATCAAGTTCGAATTCGCCGATTTTGATTTCGGAGGCGACCGGTATATCAGGACGGGCGAGGTTCTTCCTGATTCGGCATCTGACGAGCTTCGAAAGTTCGACGCGATTTTTCTCGGCGCGATCGGGCATCCGGACGTAAAGCCGGGCATTCTCGAAAAAGGAATTCTCCTCCGGCTCCGCTTCGAGCTGGACCAGTATATAAATCTGAGACCGGTGAAATTGTATCCCGGCGTGGAAACGCCGCTTAAGGATAAAGGCCCGGAGCAGATCGACTTCGTCGTCGTGCGCGAGAACACCGAGGGCCTGTACGCCGGCGCCGGCGGCTGCCTTCGAAAAGGCACTCCGCACGAAGTCGCCATTCAGGAATCGATCAATACGCGCATGGGCGTCGAGCGCTGCATCCGCTATGCGTTCGATTACTGCCGCAAGCGAGACCGCGACAAGAAACTCACGCTCTGCGGAAAGACGAACGTGCTGACGTTCGCGTTCGATCTCTGGGAACGCGCGTTCTACGAAGTCGGCAAGGAATATCAGGACATCAAAACGGATTATGCGCACGTCGACGCGACGTGCATGTGGATGGTAAAGAATCCCGAATGGTTCGACTGCATAGTGACGGACAACATGTTCGGCGACATCATAACGGACTTGGGAGCGATGATTCAGGGCGGCATGGGAATCGCGGCGGGCGGCAATATCAACCCGGAGGGCGTCTCCATGTTCGAGCCGATCGGCGGCTCTGCGCCTAAATACACGGGCATGAATATCATCAATCCTCTTGCGGCGATATGCGCCGGGCAGATGATGCTCGAAACTCTCGGTCTCGACGCCGCGGCGCAGCGGATCGAAAAAGCTGTTATCACCGCTACCGGCAAGCATCTCAAGTCTCTCTCAGCCGGCAAGATGGGCATGTCCACTTCCGATGTCGGCGACTTGGTGGCGAAACTGGCGGTCGAATAGATTTTCAGCCCCGAAAGTTTTATTATTTCAGTATGCTGATTGATGGCTTAAAGATTGCCGGTTTTGCGCATGGCGTCGAGCGATCTTCGCATTCGCGCGCCGGTGAGATTTTGGAGCGCGCCGTCGCCGGCGGTTCCGTGGGCGAAATATGCGAGCGGTTAGCCGCTGAAGGGTATGGAAAGAGGGAAGTCCTGGACGCGCTCGGCCAAGCGGCGGCGGACGGTCGCATCAGCGTTGAGTGGGAAACGAACTCGCCCGAACTGAAAACGGTTTTCGGCGGCGGGCCGGAAGCGGAGCGAATCTGCAGGCGGGCGCCGCATTGGTGGAATGCGCTCGCTTACGAACGCGAATGGGATGAGTATCCCGAATACAACGATTTTCTATACGAACAATCGCCGGTCTATCATAAGAAACAATATCAATGGCAGATATACGAGGAAGCGCTTAGGCCTGTGTTGTCGAGGCTGAGCGCCGGCTCTCGCGTGTTGGATATCGGCGGCGGCGTGGGGCGGGCGGCGGTTCCGCTGGCGGAGCGAGGAGTTGATGTGACGCTTGTGGATACGTCGCCGCGCGCGTTGAACTCAGCGTGGGGAAGCCTTGCCCGGCAGAGCGGGCGCGGGTACGACCTTGCGTGGCGAGACGCTTCGAGCCTCGATGGAATCGAGGACCGCTCCATGGACGCAGCGCTTGCGCTGGAAGTCATATGCTACGTCGGGAAGCCCGAAGCGGCGCTGAAGGAAGCTGTTCGTTGCGTGCGGCCCGGCGGCTGGGTGGCGTTCTCGGTGGAAAACAAGCTCGGAGCCATGGCGGCCGACCATCATCTGGGCCTGCCCGAAAGGCTCAACTTGCTGATGAGCAAGAAGACGCGGATCGACGGGGAACTGTTCGTCAGTTATTACAGCGATGGCGAGCTTCTTGAGATGGCGCGAGGCGCGGGCATGGAGTCGGCGAGGCTGATGAAGAGCCACTTCACGGCCGACGGCTTGTTCGGCGGGGCGGTGCGTGAAAGCGATTATGCGGACGCGGCGGCTCGCAGGCGGCTGATGAGCCTTGAACGCCTCGCGCGCGAGTTGCCGTTTATCAAGCAATTCGCCCGGGCCAGCCTCGTTTACGGCTTCGTAAAATAAACCTCAAGCGACAGATATTCCGATCACGATTATTCAATTCGAATTCGAGAACAGGAAACGAATTGCGCGCAATTGCCATAGCGCGGAGGCGCTTCTGCGACTGAGCGCTGTTATGTTCATAAACGAGGCCGCTTACGTGTTGGGCGAAGCATGCTGCGCCACTGCGGCAAAACGCGTCCGCGGAGATCAGAACAGATCGTCGTAGTTGGTCGTTCCGTTGTCCGGCGCCGGTTGCGAGGGTTTGCTCTCGCCGTTTCTCGGTTTGCCGGTTTTAGGCGGAAGCTGCTCGCTCTCGAAATCGAGGAAATCCGGTTCGAGCGCTTTCTTGCCGGGTTGTCCGATTTCAGAGACGTTATCGCCCTGAGATGCAGGCTTGATTTCTCTCGTCCCCGACGCGCTTTGGGAATAATGGCTTGAATAGCCGGATGAGGAGTTAGAGGTAAATTTGAATTCTTCGACCGGGACGCCTTTGAGCGCTTTCGCCATGTATAAGGCCCAAACAGGCGCCGGGAGCGCGCCGCCGGCGACGCCTGCGCCGATCGGCCTGCCGTTCACCAGTCCGCGCAGAGACGTGTTGTTGTCGTTGCCGAACCAGACGATAGTTGTCATTTGGGGAACGAAACCGCAGAACCAGGCGTCGCGGTATTCGCTTGTAGTGCCTGTTTTGCCGGCGGAGGGCCGGTCGATGCGCGACATGCGCCCGGTGCCGCCTGTGACGACGCCTTCGAGAGCGGGCACAATTTTCGCTATGATGTCGTCGTCGAGGACTTTCACGCCCAAGACTGGTTTTTTCTGGTAAATGATCGCGCCGGTGGAATCGGTGATGCGTTCCACCGCCGATGGCTCGACCCTGTAGCCGCCGTTGGCCATGGTCGAGTATGCCACCGCCATGTCGAGAACCGTTACGTCGGCCGCTCCTAGCGCGATGGAGAGGTTGTTTGGTATACGGGTTTTAATTCCCATATCGTGCGCTGTTGAGACGACGTTCTCGATGCCGACCGACTGAGCCACCCGAACCGCCGGTATGTTGCGCGAAAGCACCAGAGCCCGATAGTAATTCATGCCCCCGTAGTATTTGTTGTCGTAATTGCCCGGGCAATACGGTTTCGGAAACGACGGGTAGCAGACTTTGCCGTCGGAAACCGGGTCGCTCATGGAATGGCCGGCTTTAAGCGCCGCGATGTAGACAAATGGTTTGAAAGAGGAGCCCGGCTGCCGCAGCGCTTGCCATGCGCGGTTGAACTTGGATGTTTTATAATCAACGCCGCCCACCATGGCGAGAATCGCGCCGGTCTGCGGCCTCATCGAAACGATCGCGCCCTGCGTTATGTTGGCGTGTCTGTCGTGCGCCATTTCTATGCCGCGCC
Organism: bacterium; assembly: GCA_041664945.1. Taxonomy (GTDB): domain Bacteria; phylum UBP15; class UBA6099; order UBA6099; family UBA6099; genus JBAYJY01. The sequence goes on from JBAYJY010000007.1 coordinate 35,030, forward strand.
GCACCGCCGCCTCGGCGTAAAGCTGATCTTTCATGTTCAGTGTCGTATATATCCGGTAGCCGCCGGAGTAAATCTGTTTGTATGACATTTTGTAAGGCCCGTCCGCGTCCTGAAGCTGATCCAATAGATATGTGACGAAGTACGGCGCCTTGTAGTTTTCGTAGCCGGGGCCGGTCAGTTTTGCGAGGTGGAATCCCTCATTCACGGCGTTCGTGTATTCCTGCTGAGTGATAAAGTTCAGCGCCAGCATCTTTTTAAGGACGCCGTTGTCGCGCCTGTTTTTAGCTCTGTCGGGATAGACGTAGGGCGTGTAGATGCTCGGCCCTTTTGGCAGCGCGGCCAGAAGAGCCGATTCGGCGATAGTCAACTCGCCGAGGTCCTTGCCGAAATAAATCCGGGCGGCTGTTTTAACACCGTGCGCGCCGTGCCCGAGATAAATTATATTCAGATAGTGTTCGAGAATTTCCTCTTTCGAGTATCGTTTTTCGATAGCGATCGCAAGCAACCATTCCTTAACTTTGCGTTTTGCTTTGCTCGCGAGCGAGTTTTCGGTGCGAAGGTCTTCCGTGAGGTAGGAGAGCCGCGCGAGCTGCTGCGTTATCGTGCTCGCCCCTTGTCTCTTTCTGCCAAAGGTGGAGGCGAAAAGGAAGGCGGATCTTCCTAAGCCGACCACATCAACGCCGCGGTGTTTAAAGAAACGTTCGTCTTCGGTCGCTATGTAGGCGAGTTTCAGGCTGTCCGGAATCTCGCTGAAAGTCGCGTATTCGCGGTTCTCCTCGTAAAGCTGGGCGATCACCTCGCCGGTCGATGCGTATACTTTTGTTGTTTCCTTAGATTGCGGAAGCACAACCTGATTCAACTCGGGCAGCGAACTCGTGTACTTCGAAACCATCCCTATTGTCACCGCCGCCATGGTTATTAGGAAAACGATCATAACGACAAAAAGGCCTGTCAGGAGCGCGAGGCAGGAAACGCCGCCGCCCTGCGAGCCTCCCTTTTTGCGTTTTGCCGGCGGTTTGCGTCTCGCGGGCGCTTTCGCAGGCGCTTTTGCCGCCGGGCGTCCTGCAGGCGCTTTTCCGGCTGGCGTTCTGGGTGTCGGTCTTTTTTCCATTTATCTCATCGGCTTTCTTTTTCTTTCTCGCGCGGAAATTGCGAATCCCGCTTTTATTCTTCGAGATTAATAATAGTTCCTTTATATATATTTTCCATTCCATAAGAATAATTTTCACAAAAGTAGCCAATTAAAGGGGTTGAGCAAAGCGCGTCTGATAGAAAAATCAGATTCACAGAGACTATTTCAGATTATAATCAAGGCCGCGCAGGTCTTCGCGCGGAATGTCGAAAGTTCTTCCGGTCGGCGGCAGCGGCTCGTCGTAGAAGAAATCCGGCAGCCTGTCCGCGCCTTCGGAAATTCCCGCGTCTCGGTTGAACCGCTTTTCGACGTTCAGAGTTGAAATGCCGATGTCCAGAACATCCTCGAACTTCATATCCCAGCCGTAGAGCGCGTTCAGAAGAGCGGCGGTTCTGCTCATGTTGGCCATGTCCGGGCCGACGAAGAAGCAGTAGCCCATGCTGTCCACGACGGTTATCATGATCTGCAGGTCGCGCGAAAGTTCGGCTTGCCCTTCGGCTTCGGTCAACTCGAATTTCTTGTCCGGGTCGAGGCCGATGCGGCCTGGTATCGCCGGGCCGCTCGTGTGGTCGGCGCCCATCGGCGATGTTGCGAAAGAGCAGCCCATTCCCTTGAATGTGCGCGGGTCGTATGCCACCGTCGCCTGTCCCTTCACTTCGGCGACGCGGTGCGCGCCGAGAACCTTTCCCACAACGGCCGCGCCGCTGCCGATCAGTTTGCCGGCCGCTGTTTTCACGCGCACTTCGTTCAGCAGAGCGATCACGCCCTCCGCGTCTCCCCATTTCAGAAGGCCCTGTTCCATCGCTATGCCCAGCGCGACGCCGGTGTCTATGCTGTCCAGCCCGAGGTCGTCAAGCGTTCTGTCTATCATGGCTATCGAGTCCAGATCGCTGATTCCGAGATTTGAACCGACAAGAACCATGGTTTCGTATTCAAGGCTCCCCGTGACATATTCGCCGGATTTTGTTTTGAAAACGTTCGAGCAGCGGATAACGCAGCCCGTGTGGCAGGAGCGAGTCGGCATGCCGCCCCGCTCGGTTATTACTTCGAACAGTTTCTCGCCGCTCATCTCTTTCGCGCCGGCGAAGCTGCCTTCCTTGTAGTTGTGCGTCGGCATGCCGCCCAGTTTGTCCGCCGCTGCGACCATCGCCGCCGTTCCGAGTTTCGTCAGCCCCCCCTTTGTTTCTATGAGAAGCTTGCCGAATTCCCTGGCGATCTTTTTGAACTCGATTTCATTTGTGTAGCGCGCGTTCGAGGCGGCAACCGGGAGCGCCACGACCGCTTTGATGCCTTTGGACGCCAGCACGGCGCCGGGGCCGCCCCGCGCAGCCGCCCGCGAAGGGTTTCCGTCGAGGTCTGTCGACATTATCGCCGACGCCGCCAGGCGCTGCTCGCCGGCCGGACCGACGCATAAGATCGCCGCCTTTTGCCCGTGCTTTTCACGCAGATGTTTCGCCAGTTCGTATGTTCCCATTCCGCGGTAATCAGATGCATCCTCAAGCGAGAGCCCTTCCGCGCCTATTACGAGATATGACAGCTTGTTGTCTTTTGGAAACCCTTCGAAGATGATGGCGCGGATGCCCGCGCGCGCTATATACGTTCCGAAATTGCCGCCGACGTTGCTTTCCTTTATGCCGCCGGTGAGCGGGCTTTTTACGCCGATGGAGATGCGGCCGGAGCACGGCGCCGTCGTGCCGCCAAGCAATCCGGCCGCTATGACGAGCTTGTTGCGCGGCCCGAGCGGATGGCATGTCGCAGGGACTTCGTCCGAAATAATCCGCGAGCTTAGCGAGCGGCCCCCGTATTTGATATATTTATCCGGACCCTGCTCTTCGGTTATCCTGCCTTCTGCGGCGTTTATCCTGATGAATCTCATTCGTTAGTCTCCAAAAGGCAACCATAGGCCGCCGCTCCTGTTTATTCGTAAACTTTTTCGTCGGTGAGTTCGGCGCCGACGGCGTCTTCTTCAACGTCGCGGCCGGCGGGTCCGGATTTCGCGAGTTCGAGATAATATTCGTGCTGAATCAGCGCATTCATAATCTGGTTCGTGCCTGTCCATATCAGGGCGAGCCTGCCGTCGCGCAGAAGTCTCTCGATCGGATAGACGTTCGTGTAGCCGATTCCGCCCATGATCTGCATCGCGTTGTTGATCGCCAGCCACGCGTTCTCGGTGCCGACTTTCTTCGCTTCCGACACGAGCCGCCGCGCGTCTTCGCCCGCGTCTACCTTACGCGCCGCCGCATAAACCAGCGCTCGGGCTGAATCCAGCGCGCACAGCGCGTCCGCCAGCATGTGGTTCACCGCCTGAAACTTCATGATCTCCCGGCCGAACGCTTTGCGCCGCGTCGAGTAGCGCGCCGCGACCTCTATCGCTCCGCGGCCAGAACCGACAGCGCCCGCCGCGCTCGTCATCCGTTCCGGAATCATCATCTTATTGAATATCATGCCTCCGCCGTTCAGCGGGCCGACTATGTTTTTCTCAGGCACTTTCACATCGCGGAATATGATCCGCCCGGTGCCGCCGCCGTGCGAGCCCATCAGCCCGTATACTTCCTGCACTTCGACGCCCATGTCGCGCTCGACGATGAACACGCTTATCGCGTCGTGCGCTTTCGCGTCCATGTTCGTGCGCACGTAAACGAGAAAATAATCCGCCCCTTTCGCTCCGACGATGAATCGCTTCTGCCCGTTCAGGACCCAGTAGTCGCCTTGTTTTTCAGCCTTTGTCGTTGCGCCGAAGAAGTCGGAGCCGCCGCGCGGCTCGGTTAGCGCCTCGGCGCAGATCATCTTTCCCGCCAGCATCGGCTTCAGATATTTTTCCTTCTGCTCGTCGGTTCCGAATGAGTTGATCGCGTCGCCGATTATCGACGGCAGCGAAAACAGGCATCCGAGCGTTGTGCCCAGCACGCCGATCTCTTCGAGCGCGATGACTTCAGAACTCCAGTCCAACCCACGGCCGCCCCATTCCTTAGGGAACCGCAGCCCCAGCAGATTCTTCGCTCCGAGCGCCCTAACATATTCGTACGGATATTCGATCTCTTCTTTATCCATCGCGCGTATCATTTCCTTCGACACGTCGTTCCTGACGAAACTAACGACTTCCGCGCGCAGTTTCTTTTGTTCCTCGGTCATCATGAATTCAAACATTTCCGGCCTCCTCTGTTTGAGCGTCATTTTTTGTCCCGGGTTATTCCTCCGGGGAAATCTTCACAAGGTGATATTATATCAGGTTCGCTGTGACAATCCACAATAAAACGAGCTATGTTGCGGAACGTTAGTTTTGGCCCTATCATATACCGCTGTTTAATAGTGAAAGGCTGTCTATGATAAAGCTGTCGTCATTGAATGAAAACCAGCGCGATGCGGTGCAGCACGTCGACGGGCCCGTCGTGGTCGTCGCCGGCGCCGGAACCGGCAAGACTCGCACAATCGCATACCGAACCGCGTTTCTCATCGATCAGGGAATTCCGCCGGAAAACATTCTGGCGATCACTTTCACCAACAAGGCCGCGCGCGAAATGCGCGAACGGATTTCGAAGATGCTCGGCGCAGACATCTGCGCCCGCATGACTGTCAGCACCATCCATTCGCTGTGCGTCAGGCTGCTCCGCGAGGACTTCGGCGCGCTCGGCCGCGACCCGAAGTTCTCTATCTTCGACACCACCGACCAGACCGGCCTCATTCGCAAGGCGCTCGTCGACCACGGGTTCGATCCGCATAAGAATGATCCGCGCGACCTCCTCTGGCGCATAGGGAAGGTCAAAAATGTTTTCCCAGTCGTGGAAAGCGAGGACTTCGCCGACCCGGTTTTCAGGCAGGTCTATCTGAGCTACAACACGATGCTCGAAACAAACAACGCGCTCGATTTCGACGACCTGCTGATCTACGGTTCGCGGCTGCTCGAAAATAAAAAGATTCTCGAAAAATATCAGGAACGGTTCCGCTATATCATGGTGGACGAGTATCAGGACATCAACGGCTGCCAGTATTCGCTGATCCGGAAGCTTTCGGCGAAGAGCAAGAATCTCTATGTCGTGGGCGACGACGACCAGAGCGTATACGGCTGGCGCGGCGCGCAGGTCGAGAACATCCTGAATTTCGAGCGCGACTTCAAGGGGGCGAAAGTTGTGAAGCTGGAACGCAACTACCGCTCGACCGGCGCGATACTCGAAGCGGCGAACGCGGTGATCGCCAACAACACAGTGCGGCGCGCAAAGAAGCTGTGGACGACTGAGAAGGAAGGCCATCCGGCGAGCGTGATCGCCGCCGCCGACGCCCACGAGGAAGCCGCCCGCGTTCTCGACTACATCATAGCCGAGAAGAAGGAACACAGCCTGCGCTACGGCGACTTCGCGATTCTCTACAGGACGAACGCGCAGTCCCGCCTGTTCGAGGAACGGCTGGTTCATCTCGGCATATCCTACATAATGATCGGCGGCACGAAGTTCTTCGAGCGGCGCGAGATCAAGGACGTCGCGTCCTATCTGCGCGTTCTGGTCAACACGGAGGACGAATTCTCATTGTTGCGGATAGTAAACTTCCCGCCGCGCGGCATCGGCAAGACGTCGTTCGAAAGGATTCGCGAGGCGGCGTTCGAGGCGAAGAAGCCGTTTTTCGAGGCGTTGCGGGAAGCGGCGTCCGGCGCCGGAGTATCGTCGAAAGCCCGCGACGGCATCCGCGCTTTCTTTGGAATTTACGACGAGTTGAAAAAACAGGCGGACGCGGCCCCGGACGATCCGGCGAGCGTTGTCCGCATGCTTCTCAAAAAAGTGAATTTCAAGGCGGCCTACGAGGCGGCATGCGCAGATAAGAATGAGGCTGTGCGACGGTTCGAAAATGTTGAGGAATTTATCAACGCGGTTGTCGAATATCAGCGAACCGAACCGAAGCCGTCTCTCGAAGGGTTCCTTGAAAACATCGCGCTGATGACCGAGGAAACCGAAAACGAGGAAGAGCTGAAAGAGGAATCGGTCACGCTGATGACGCTTCACAGCGCGAAGGGGCTTGAGTTCAAGCTCGTCTTTCTCGTCGGCGCGGAGGAAGGCTATATGCCGCACGAGCTTTCCGAGGCAGAGGGGAATATCGAGGAGGAACGTCGCCTGTTTTACGTCGGCATGACGCGAGCGCGGCGGCGGCTGTTCATTTCCTACGCCTGCGAGCGGCACAGATACGGGCAGATTATTCCTCGCGAACCGTCGCGATTCATAGAGGAGATCCCGCCGAAGTATCTCGTCTGGGAAGACAATGAAGAGTACGAAAAAGCGAAACAGCAGGCGGGCGAGGTTATCGTCGACAGCAGCATCGCGCGCATTCAGGCGATTCTGGATCGTGGATAACCGGCCATTTTATGGCAATAAGTAGACAGCAGGCGGTAGACGGTAGACAGGGAAAAACAAAAAGAAAACTGTCATTGAGAACGAAGCGAAGCAATCCCGAACTCAATCCCTATCAGCTTGTTGTTGGGAATTGGAGAATACAGAACTTTATTATTATGACGATGGACATAGTTCAACAATAGAGGAATGCGAAATGTCGGATGAACTTCATAATTCGAAATTCCTTGTTCGATATTCGAAATTCTCTTTTTAAATTGAGGAGAACCCTTTGTTAAGCAAGGAGAATGCCCCATGAAATCCCACACTGAATATCTCTGGTTCGAGACGAAAAAGAAACGCGAGTACATCAACATCACTTCGCAAGTGGAAGAAGCGCTGCGCAAGAGCGGAATCATGGAGGGCATGGCGCTCGTTTCCGCTATGCACATCACCGCCGGCGTCTATGTGAACGACGCCGAATCCGGCCTGATTCAGGACATCGACGAGTGGCTGCAGAAACTCGCGCCCGAAGGCCCGGACTACCGCCACCACCGAACGGGCGAATCGAACGGCGACGCGCATCTGAAAAATCTGCTTCTCGGCCACGAGGTGATCATTCCGGTCACCAAAGGTCGCCTCGACTTCGGGCCGTGGCAGCAGGTCTATTACGCTGAGTTCGACGGATGCCGCAAAAAACGGCTGATCATTAAAATCATCGGCGAGTGAAAAGAATAAAACGTTTTTGCGAGAAAGCGATACCGGACATGGAGATAAGAATTGAGCTCGGGATTGCTTCGTCGCTTCGCTCCTCGCAATGACAAGCGGCATTATACATCCAACATCGTTATATACCATTTAATTGACACGAAATAAGCCTATCCATACACTATACGCATGATAGCGATTATTGATTATGGAATGGGAAATCTGCGGAGCGTGCAGAAAGGGTTCGAGAAGGCCGGCTTTGACGCGCGCATCGTAACTGACGCGAAGGACATCAAGGACGCAGCCGGCCTTGTGCTGCCCGGCGTAGGCGCGTTCGCGGCGGCAACGAAAAACCTCGAAGCGGCCGGCCTAACCGAGACAATTATCGCGCAGATAAAATCAGGAAAGCCGTTCCTCGGGATCTGTCTCGGTTTTCAGATGCTTTTCGAATACAGCGAGGAGGGCGAGCGAATCCCCGGTCTCGGTCTGTACCCCGGCAGAGTTGTTCGGTTCACCGGCGACATGAAGGTTCCGCACATGGGCTGGAACCAGCTCTCGTTCAGGCAGAAAACCGCAGTCGTCGAGGGGATTCCCGACCTTTCGTTTTTCTATTTTGTGCACTCGTACTACGTGGAACCTGCGGACCCGGCGCTCGCGCTGTCCGTGACGAATTATGGAATCGATTTCGTGTCCGCGATCGCGCGCGATAACGTCACTGCCGTGCAGTTCCACCCTGAAAAGAGCCAGAAAATGGGGCTTCGAATGCTCCAAAACTTCGGGAGACTGACAGAAAAATGATATTGTTTCCGGCTATAGATTTGATGGGCGGCAAGTGCGTGCGGCTGACGCAGGGCAAGCGCGAACAGTGCACGGTGTATTCGGACCGGCCGCAGGAGATGGCGTTGCGCTGGGTCGACGAAGGCTCGAAATGGCTGCACGTTGTGGACCTCGATGCGGCGATCGACTGTTGCTGTTTCGCGAACCGGAAATCGGTTCAGGCGATAGTTGCGGCGGCGGGCGGCGTTCCGGTTCAGATCGGCGGCGGCGTGCGCGAGGCTGCGCACATACGCGGATACCTCGAAGACGGAGTTGCGCGCGTGATCGTCGGCACTTCGGTGCTCGAATCGCGTGAGTTCGCGCGCGGCATTTTTTCGGAATTTGGAGAACGCTTAGCCGTCTCAATCGATTCGTCGAACGGAGTAGTCGCCGTTAAGGGCTGGACCGGCATGTCGGATCTTAAGACGATTGACGCCGTTAAGAGAATGAAGGAAGACGGCGCGCGCACGATCATTCTCACCGATATCCGCCGCGACGGGATGCTGACCGAACCGAATTACGAGATGATGGCGGAGGTCGCCGACGCTGTCGATCTGCCGCTGATCTGCGCGGGCGGGGTCTCGTCGATCGAACATCTCGGCAGCCTGAACGAATTGAAACGAAAAAATATCGTCGGAGCGATTGTCGGCAAGGCGCTCTATTCCGGCGATTTCGATCTGCGGGAAGCGATAAAGCAATATCCGCAATAATTAAAGTAGACGGTAGACTGCATACAGTAGACAGGGAAATGATAATTAAATGATTTTGTTTTTTCTGAAAACTACAGGCTGAAGACTATTGAGGTATTTCTTTTGTTAGCTAAACGAATAATTCCGTGTCTCGATGTCAGCGAAGGACGTGTCGTTAAGGGCGTGAACTTCGTCAATCTCGTTGACGCCGGCGACCCGGTTGAACAGGCGCAGAAGTACGATGAGATGGAAGCCGACGAACTGGTCTTCCTCGACATAACCGCATCGTCCGACAAGCGGCATATCATGATCGACGTCGTGCGGCGCACGGCCGAGACGGTTTTTATCCCGTTCACCGTCGGCGGCGGCATAACGAATGTCGAAACGATCCGCGAGTTGTTGAACGCCGGAGCGGACAAGATTTCTCTCAACACGGCGGCGGTGAACAACCCGGACCTGATAAGCGAATCGTCGGAAATTTTCGGGAGCCAGTGCATCGTGGTTGCGATCGATGCCAAATGGGCGGGCGACCACTGGATTGTCTATACGCACGGCGGCAGGAAACCGACTGACATCGACGCCGTCTGGTGGGCGCAGGAAGTTCAGCGGCGCGGCTCCGGCGAGATTCTGCTCACGAGCATGGACCGCGACGGCACGAAGATCGGTTACGACAATAAGCTCAACCGCGCGATCTCGTCTGCGGTCGGAATCCCGGTGATCGCCTCAGGCGGCGCCGGCGAACTGTCGGACCTCTACGACGGCGTCGTCGACGGAATGGCGGACGCCGTTCTTGTCGCGTCTCTGTTTCACTACGGAATTTACACCATTAAGCAGGCTAAAGAATATTTAAGAGACCGGGGCGTGACGGTTAGGTTGTAGGCGAGAGAGACAGGAAAAACATGAAAACCTTTTTGAAAAAAGGTTTTCAAACTTTCCTAAAATTTTTAGGCTTGGGCCTCAAAGGTTGACTAAAGAGGAATTGAAGCTTCAAGTCACAAATCGATGTTCCGTTAGTTTCGTAGGGATCAGCATGCTGTGCCCAACATCAGAACGGGATTTATGGAAATTTAAAAGAGAACAAGCATGAATAGGGCGCACATGAGGAGCGATACTAAATAGTTTTGGAAAAGGAGTTTGAGGAAAGAACCTTTTTCAAAAGGTTTTTCCTCAAAGGAGGGCGAAAATGAATCTTAAATACGACGACAAGGGATTAATCCCGGCGATAATACAGGAAGACAAGACGGGCATTGTGCTGATGATGGCGTACATGAACGAGGAGTCTTTGAAGAAAACGCTTGAGACAGGCACGACATGGTTCTGGAGCCGTTCGCGGCAGGAATACTGGAACAAGGGCGCGACGTCCGGCAGCATTCAGAATGTGAAAAGCATTCATTACGACTGCGACGCGGACACGCTGCTGATTAAGGTTGACCAGCAGGGCACGGGCGCCTGCCACACAGGCTCGTGGTCCTGTTTCACGAATGAGTTGAAGGGCTGATCGCGGGTGTCCGAACTCCGAACCCCAACATTTTTCATAAAAACTTTCGGTTGCCAGATGAACATGGACGACTCGGTCGAGTTGGCGCGTTTGTTGCGCGGCTTCGGGCTGTCCGAGGCGCCGGCCGCGGACGAGGCGGACCTGATTCACATCAACACTTGCAGCGTGCGCAAGAAGGCGGAGGAAAAGTTTTTCAGCTTCCTCGGCATTCAAAGCATTCGCAAGCGTAAGACGGGCGCGCCGGTGATCGGCGTCGGCGGCTGCACGGCTGAGCTGATCGACATCGCCGTCGGGCATCCCGAGGTAGATTACGTGATCGGTTCGCGCCGGCCTGCGGATTACGCGGACCGGATTCGCGCGACAGTCGCCGCGCGGTTTCCTGAACTGACTGAAATACGCGAGTCTTTTCATGCCGCGCCGCCCGAAGGGCCGGTTTCCTCCTTCCAGACGGTCATTCGAGGCTGCACGAATTTCTGCACGTACTGCGTTGTGCCGCGCGCACGAGGCGCAGAGGCCAGCGTCCCGCCAGAGGTCGCCGCGCGCGAGGCGGAAGTCAGGATCGCCGAAGGCGCCCGCGAAATTATTCTGCTCGGGCAGGATGTGCTCGCCTACGGCGAAGACCTCAACCCGCGCCTGCATCTGCTCGATGTCCTGCGCGCGGTCCACAACCTGCCGGGTCTGCGCAGGCTGCGGTTCGTCACCTCGCACCCGCGCCGCATCAACGAGGATTTTCTCAGGGGTCTGGCGGAATTGCCCAAGGTGTGCGAACATTTTCACATCCCTTTTCAGTCCGGGGACGACGAAGTTCTGAAACAAATGAACCGCGGCTACACACGCGCGGATTATATTGATAAAATTAGACTGATCCGGGAATACTTTCCGGACGCGTCGATCACTGCCGACGTCATTGTCGGTTTTCCCGGCGAGACTGAAGCGCAGTTCGAAAACACCGTGCGGCTTGTCGAGGAGATACAACCGGACCAGTTGTATACTTTCAAGTATTCGACGCGTCCCGGCACGCGAGCGGCGGAATGGGAAGACGATGTTCCGAGAGCGGAGAAAGAGGCGCGGCTTGCGCGGCTGATTGATCTGGAGAACGTCATCTCGCGAGCGGCGAACCGGAGCCTGATCGGAACGGAGCAGGAAGTGATGGTTAACCATAGAGTGAACGGCGCTCGCTTCCGGGGCCGCACCCGATCGAATAAAATAACCGATTTCAAATCGGACCGCGAACTGGAGCTTGGCGAGATCGTGACTGTGAAAATTTCCGGCGCGACTCCGCACGCGCTTCAGGGTGAGCGCTTATGAGCGTCACGCCGCTGATGCAGCAATACATGTCCGTGAAGGAACAGCACAGGGATGCGATCCTGATGTTCAGGCTCGGCGATTTCTACGAAATGTTCGGGGACGACGCGAAGACGGCGGCTCCGATTCTGGAGATCGTTCTGACATCGCGCGAGTTCGGTGACGGCGCGCGGCTGCCGATGTGCGGCATTCCGCATCACGCGGCGGACGGATACGTGGCCAAGCTCATTCAGCAGGGGCACAAGGTCGCCATCGCCGAACAGCTCGAAGAGGCGGGGCCCGGCAAGAAGCTCGTCGAGCGCGGCGTCGTGCGTGTCATCACGCCCGGCACGTTTCTCGACCTCGACCGCCTCGAATCCGGACGCAACAACTATCTGCTCTCCATCGTCGATGGACGCGACCGCATCGGTATCGGAATTCTCGACGTCTCGACCGGCGAGTTCCGCGCGGGCGAACTGGCCCGCTCGGCCGACTTCGGCTCCGTCATCCGCGAGATCGAACGGCTCACTCCGCGCGAGTGCATCATTTCCGCCCGCGACTCCGGCCCCGACCTTGTCGCCCAGATCGGGTTGCGTTTTCCCAACATTAAAATCAACGAACTCGACGCGATTTTCGACGCGTCATATCACAGCAGCCGCCTGTGCGAGCAGTTCGGCACGAAGTCCCTGCGCGGCTTCGGGCTCGAAGAGTTTCCCGCGGCTATCATGGCGGCCGGACAGCTTCTCGAATACGTGCGCGACAACCTTCGCACGGACCCGAAGCACGTGCGCGCCATCTCGCTCTACCTGCCTCACTCCGGGATGTATCTCGACTCCACGACGCGGCGGAACCTCGAACTGACGGAGACGATACGCGACAAGGAGAAGAAGGGCAGCCTGCTGTGGGCGCTCGACCGGACGCTTACGCCGATGGGCAAGAGGCTGATACGCAACTGGCTGGAACAGCCGCTGATGGACCCGGCGGCGATCAACCGCCGCCTCGACGGCGTCGCGGAACTCGCGGCCGACCCGGCGCGGCGCGGCTCTCTCCGCGCGCAACTCGCCGAAATCCGCGATCTGGAGCGCCTCTGCAGCCGCGTCGCCACAATGCTGATCACCCCGCGCGAACTTCTGGCCATCCGCGATTCGCTCGCCGCTCTGCCCGCTATCGCCGCAGAAATGGCCTTGCTGAAAAGCGACATCTTCGAATCGCTGCGCTCGGAAAGCGACCCGCTCGCCGATGTGCGCGAGCTGCTCGAAGCCGCGATCTCGGAGGACGCGCCGCGCGTCGCCCGCGAAGGCGGCATCATCCGCGACGGCTACAACGCGCAGGCCGACGAGTTGCGGGATGTCAAACGCGGCGGCCGGAGCTGGATCGTCGCCCTTGAGGAACAGGAACGCAAGGACACCGGAATCCGCTCTCTTAAAATCGGATTCAACAAGGTATTCGGCTATTACATAGACGTGACGAAGCCCAACCTGAGCCTCGTCCCGGAAAGATACATCCGCAAACAGACGACGTCGAACGGCGAACGCTATTTCACAGAGGAACTGAAGGAAAAGGAAGCGACGATCCTCGGCGCCGAGAGCCGGCTTAACGATCTCGAATTTCAGCTTTTCTGCGAGGTGCGGGACAGGATTTCGGCGGAGATCGGGCGGATTCTGAAGACGTCGCAGGCGCTGGCTTCGCTTGACGCGCTGGCGTCGCTCGCCGAGGCGGCTGAAGAGAACGGCTATTGCCGCCCGCAGGTGACGAACTCGGAGACAATCCGCATCGAGGAGGGCCGACACCCGGTTCTTGACATCGCGCTGCCTCCGCACACTTTCATTCCGAACGACACGCATCTGAACTGCACAAACAGTCAGATTCACATAATCACGGGTCCGAACATGTCGGGCAAGTCGACGTATATGAGGCAGGTCGGCCTCATTGTTCTGATGGCGCAGATGGGAAGCTTCACGCCCTGCCGCAGCGCCGAGATCGGGGTGGTCGACAGGATTTTCACGCGCGTCGGCGCGGTGGATGATATCACGCTCGGGCTGAGCACGTTCATGGTGGAGATGGTCGAGACGTCCGTGATTCTGAATAACGCGACGAAGCGAAGCCTGATTCTGCTGGATGAAGTCGGGCGCGGCACGAGCACTTCGGACGGCGTGAGCATAGCGTGGGCGGTGACTGAGTATCTGCACGAGCGGATCGGCGCCAAGACGCTTTTCGCGACGCATTTCAACGAGCTGACGCAACTCGCGGATCGGTTCGACCGTATCATGAATATGCACGTGTCCGCCTATGAGAAGGGCAAGGAAGTCGTGTTCACGCACAAGCTGCGCGAGGGCAGCACGGACCGCAGTTTCGGGGTCGAGGTGGCGCGGCTGGCGGGCTTGCCGCAGAGCGTGATCAGGCGCGCGGCGGAGGTTCTTGCGGCGCAGGACACTTCGAAAGAGATCAGGCCTCCGGACATGAAGACGGCGCAGCTTTCGCTGTTGCCGGACCAGCCGGGCCGGGTCGAGGAAGTATTGCGGAACGTCAACGCGGACGAGATGACTCCGAAAAAGGCGCTCGACCTCGTTTTTCAGTTGATCGAAATGCTTGATGAGAACAAATGAAATTTCAGAGTTGCGGAGCCAACCTAAATGCCAAAACGAGCGGTATTCATAGATAGAGACGGCACGCTGAGCGACGAGATCGGTTATGTGAACCATGTGTCGCGATACCGGATGCTGCCGCGTTCGGCGGAAGCGATAAAGAAACTTAACGACGCCGGAATCCCGGCGGTTCTCGTGACGAATCAGGCGGGCGTTGCGCGCGGCTATTTCCCGGAAGAGCGGATACTCGAAGTCCACAAACGGATGGAAGAGTTGCTTGCGCAGGACGGCGCGAAAATGGACGGCATATATTACTGCCCTCACCATCCGACGGCAGGCGAACCGCCCTACCGCGCGGAATGCGACTGCCGCAAACCTAAGCCAGGCCTCCTTCTACGCGCTGCCGCCGAGATGGATCTCGACATCTCAGGTTCCTACATGATCGGCGATAAATTCTCAGACGTTGAACTCGCTCACGTCGCCGGCTGCAAGGGCGTTCTCGTGCTCACCGGCTACGGGCGCGGCGAATGGGAATACGAGCGCGAAAACGCCGGCATCACCCCCGACCTCGTCGCCGAAGACCTGCTCGATGCCGTCGAGTGGATACTTAAAGACATAAACAAAGAATAACCACGGAGACACGGAGAAATAATTGGATGGGGAATCAAATAAAAGAGTGAAAAGGGGTCTTTTTATAAGCCATCGTATTCACTCATATTCTTTCTATTCCAGTCGTTGAAAAACGCAGACTCATCACAAATTCCATATTTATTTTTTACGGCTTCCCATTTTACTGACTTACCGTCGCGTTCGTATTCCCGCATTGCCTTATCGGCTTCGCGGATGTCTTGTATATCTTCAAACTTTTGAACTATGGATTTAAGAAGTCTGATAGCAAATTCGGGAACCACTGTAATCCACCTCCATACATTTCAATTATCTCAATGGATTCCTTCGGCGTCAAGTATTAACAGGTTCATGCGCGAAGAGCCATTTTGCATTCGCTTCATTGCCAAACAGAAATCAATTAATATATAATTGGATTGAAAATCACATGGTATTTTTTGACTGAACAAGCGCGAATTATGATTTCACTACTTGTAGCAATTATTTGCCCGGTTGTTGCCGGGTTTATATTATGGTGGGTGTACGCAAATGTCATATTGGAAGTTGAAGATAGAATTATCAGAAGATTGATTGTTAAAAACATCATATATTTGTTACCGCTTTTCAGCGTTACATCTCTGTTGCATCATAATGCCGTGAGAATACTTGATTCATTTATATCTTTTGCATTGATTTTAACTGTCTCATGTATAGTCGCTTTAACATTTCGCACGAAAAAATCTTTCATATTGATAAGCATATCCTTATTTTCAGACACTTTTTTCTGTATCTTTATTGCTTTTATTTGCAACATTATAGGCAATATTAGACAGAGTTTCGGAACTTCAGGAACGGTAATTAATGCATCCGTTAACATCGGTTATTTCTTAACGAGTTTGATTGTTTTAGTCCCGGTAAGCGCTTATATTTCTATTGTTTTTATGAAGAGAATATTTTTGCCGAAAACCATTAACAATATCGTGAAAGACGAACCGACGACTGAAAACCAACAAGAGCAATAAATATTACAGATATAGTAAAAAGTAATTCCTTTAAATGGAAACTGTTATAAGAACCAAAGTCGCCGGGGATGTGAGCGGCGGCGCTTTTGTCGTTTTAAATGGTTTTGGGCTGGAAAGTGCGGGGGCAAACGAAAATGAATCTTGCAGATAACTTAAAAAATACGGCGGAGCGGTTTCCGGAGCGGACGGCGGGGGTATTTTACGACCGCCGGATTAGTTACGAGCAGCTTTACCGCGATGTGAGCCGATTCGCGTATGCGCTTGGCGGAATGGATGTCGGGCCTGGAACGCGCGTGGCTTTGGTGTCGCCGAATACGCCGGATTACTGCGTCGGTTTTTACGGCGCTCTTGCCGCGGGCGCCGAGGTTGTGGCGGTTAATCCGCTGTATACGCCGCGCGAGATGGAATATATATTCCGTGACTCAAATGTAACTCATGTCATCGTGAATCCGATGTTCGAGGAGTCGGCGAAGGAGGCGATCAGGGAAAGGTCCATTCGGGTTATATACAGCGACGCCATGGGCGACCCGGCGAAGCCGGACATAAAGAAGCTTATCGCTTCCGCCGGCGGCGAGGCTGCGCCGGCGAACCGCGCGCCGCAGGACACCGCGCTGATTGTTTATACCAACGCTTATAACGGATACTACATGGGGGCTTGTCTGACGCACGAGGGCCTGATATTCGACGCGGAAGCCTGCAAAACGGTGTCGGCAACGGTGGAGGAGGACGCGTTTTTCACGGTGATACCGCTGTTCCATGCGTTTTCAGCGACGGTGAACATGAATCTGCCGATTTTGGTGGGTGGCAAGATTGTTTTTCACGAAATGTTCAAGGAGGAACGCGTAATCGAGGACCTCGAAAAAGAGCGTGTGTCGATCTTCGCGGCGGTGCCGACTGTTTTCCGTCGTCTGCTGGAAAAGTTCGGAAGCGCGGGGAAGGACTATTCGTGGGTGAAAGCGTTTGTGCCCGGCGGAGCGACGATGCCCGTGAAACTGATTGAGGATTTCAGCGCCGCATTTAATGCGAATATGTATGAAGGCTATGGGATAACGGAATGCGGGCCGGTGACGACGTCGAACCCGATATACAAGCGAGAGTCGAAACCGGGTTCCGTGGGGCAGCCGTTGGAGGGAGTCCGCGTTCGATTCGTTTCGCCTGACGGGCGGATACTGCCGCCGGGAGAGCGGGGCGAACTGGCGGTGAGCGGCAAGAACGTTATGAGCGGCTATCTGAACCGGCCGGAGGAAACGGCGAAGTTCGTGAAAGACGGCTGGTTTTACACTGGAGACGAGGCATGGCAGGATGAGGAAGGCTATGTATATCTGACCGGCCATGTGAGGCGTCTCATACTCGTGGGCGGTTTCAATGTTTATCCGGAGGAGGTTGAGAGGTTGTTGATGGAGCGCCCGGAAGTTCAGTCGTGCCGCGTGTACGGAATTCCCGACGTGAGTCTCGGCGAGAAGGTGATGGCCGAGGCGACGCTGAAGCCGGGAGTGAATGCGGATGCCGGGGAACTGCGAAAATATCTCCGCTCAATGCTCGCGGCGTATAAGACGCCAAGACGGGTGGAAATAATCGGGTGAAGAGTTCCGGGAACCGGGTGTCCGATAAGGATTAAGAAAAAATAAAGATGATTTGTCTGTAGTATTTAAAGGCATGGAACGGCAGCGTTTTTTTTGACTTTTGCGATAATGATAATATAATGGAGAAAGCGAAAAATTCAGGCGAAACTGAGCGGGCGGGCTGTTCGCTGAGAAACAAAAAAACGGGCGCCGGCAATTGGGCCGCGCGCTTTCCGGAGGGCGCTATATGTTTCTGCATATAGGCAACAATGTCCTTATAAAAAAAGAGAGCATCATAGGGATATTCAACATTTCCGCGCTTGCCGAGGACTTGAAAGGGAAGAAATTCCTGAACGAGGTGCGCGGGCGCAAGGACGTCAAGGACATTTCAGCCGGCAAGCAGACATCGATCGTGCTGACGGACGACGGCGTGTATATATCAAGAATCTCGACAGCGACGCTGCAGGGCCGTTCACGGGATTCCGTGCAGGATATGCTTTCCGTGGAGACGATACCGGAGCCGGAAGAGAAAGCGGCGCCAGGCCTGACCGCCGAGGAAGAAGCGCTGCCGCTTGAGGACAGCGAGGATATTTGAACCCCGGCGGCGGGAGAAACAAGCCAAACAAGAGTAATCGGAATCGAGTTCTGGATTGATTCGGCAAAATACGCCTTGCAAAGATGCTTTCACTATTGATATTGAAAGGCGCTGAAGACTTCAATGGCGACCAACAGGCCGGAAGCGGCGCATTATGATAAGCTGGACGATGGACGAATGCAGTGCCGGTTGTGTCCGCATGAATGCGGGATAGCCGATGGAAAAAAGGGAATCTGCCGGACACGCGAGAATGCCGGCGGTCGCCTCGAACTGCTGAACTACGGCGAGTACACGTCGTTCGCGCTGGACCCGATAGAGAAAAAACCGCTCTATCATTTTCATCCGGGCGGCAAAATTCTCTCCATCGGAGGGAAGGGCTGCAACTTAACGTGCGCTTTCTGCCAGAACTGCGAGATATCGCAGGGCGATCCGCCTGCGCGGCATGTCGGCCCGGAAGAACTGGCGCGGGAAGTCGTCAAGCGGATGGACATGAGCATCGGGCTCGCGTACACATACAACGAGCCGTTTATATGGTTCGAGTTCATCCGGGATTCCGCGCCGCTGATACGCAAGGCGGGGGGGCGGATAGCTCTTGTCACGAACGGATTCGTTAACCCGGAACCGCTTGCGGAGCTGTTGCCGCACATAGACGCGATGAACGTGGACCTTAAGGCGTTCGACGATGAGTTCTACCGGAAACATTGCGGCGGGCGCATAGAACCGGTAAAGGAAACGATAGCGGCGGCTGTGCGGGCCGGAGTTCATGTGGAGTTGACGCTGTTGCTGATTCCGACTCTGAACGACTCTCCGGTCCGGCTCCACGAGCAGGCGGCATGGATTGCGTCGCTTTCAAAGGACATACCGTTCCACATATCGCGGTATTTCCCTTGTTACAAGATGGACATTCCGGCGACGCCCGCGCCCGCGATCCGGAAGGCGCGCGAGATAGCGATGGAATATTTGAATTACGTATATGTCGGCAACGTCGGCGAAGCGGAAGCCGGGCGAACATTTTGCCCGTCGTGCAGGCATGCGGTCATCGAGCGGCGCGGTTACGAAACAGAACTGTCCGGGCTCGACGGCTCCAATTGCGCAAACTGCGGCGCCGCGATAGCTGTAAGAAGATAAAATAAACGGAGGCTCTACATGAACCGTAATCGCAATATTGCGATAGGCTGCGGACTGGTCGTGGTTTTTATGATGATGTTTTCGATAGTGATAGGGCTTGTTACGGCTCAGTTCAGGAGCCGGACGTCGTCGGGGAACAGCGTATTTTCAAATATCAAGACGAGCGCCGGCGGCGAAAAAATCGGCCTGATCTATTTGACGGGCGTGATCCACTCCGGGCGTTCGGGCGGCGGCTTGATGGGCGAACAGACGAGCGGCTCGGACACTCTTGTGAACCTGTTGGAGAGCGCGGGCAGGGACGAGAGCATTAAGGCGGTCGTGCTGCGCGTGAACACTCCGGGCGGCAGTCCGGCCGGATCGCAGGAAATTTATAATGAAATCATGCGCCTGAAAAGCAAATACAAAAAACCAGTAATCGTTTCGATGGGCGATGTCGCTGCATCCGGCGGCTATTACGTTTCGAGCGCCGCCGACACGATCTTCGCGGACCCCGCCACGCTCACCGGCAGCATCGGCGTGATCATGAGTTTGCTGAATTACAACGGGCTGTTCGAAAAGGTCGGCCTCGAATCGGTTGTTATGAAGAGCGGCAAGTATAAGGACATAGGCTCGCCGACCCGGAAGATGACGCCGGAAGAGCAGGCGATTCTTCAGTCGGCTATAGACGACCTGCACCAGCAGTTCATGAGCGATGTGGCGGTTGGCCGCAAGATGAAGCTTGAGGAAGTGGTGAAAATCGCCGACGGCCGTTTTTTCACCGGCGAGCAGGCGATGCGGTTGAAGCTTGTCGACAAGATGGGCGGCTTGCGTGACGCGATAGAGTACGCAGCGAAGAAAACCGGGCTTGATATGCCGGTTGAAGTTGAGAATTTACAGAAAGAGAATCCGTTTTCAGCGCTGTTCGGGTCCACGAGCCAAGTGGCTCCGGGCATGATGAAGAAGGCGGCGCTGCAGCAGGCAGTAGAAGCGCTGCTGCTGAATCCGGTATTGAATCCGCAATGAGGAAGTTGCTGCTTGCGTCCGGTTCGCCGCGTCGCGCGTCGCTGTTGGCGGCGGCCGGCGTTGATTGCGAAATATTTAGTTGGGAATGCGAGGAGGAGCAGGCGGTCGTAGGCGAAGACCCGGCGGGATATGCGTTGCGGGCGGCGGAAGGCAAGCTTGAGGCGGCTCTTAATGCCGCGGCGGCTGTCGCCGGCAATCAGGGCGCGATCGCGATCTGCGCCGACACTGTTGTCGCGTCGGGCGGCGAAATATTCGGGAAGCCGGCTGACTCGGCTGACGCGAGAAGGATGCTTGTCGCGCTGAGCGGCCGTGCGCACCAGGTCCATACCGGAGTCGCGATCGGCGAAGTCGGCGGCGCGAGGCGTGCGACATTTGTTGAGACGACGGAAGTTCGCTTTCTGCCTCTTTCGCTGGAAACTATAGAAGCGTACATAGAAACGGGCGAGCCGATGGACAAGGCGGGCGCCTATGGAATACAGGAACGGGCGGCGGCGTTCGTCGCCGGGGTGAGCGGTTGCTACGCCAATGTGGTGGGGCTGCCGGTGAGCGGCGTGATGCGCCGGCTCGAAGAAATATTCGACATCAGATCAGAAGAGTTTTGGAGAAAGCCGTGAATTTGTTCAGTTCAGTTAAGAATTTGCTAAGCGTTGATTTGGGAATAGACATGGGAACCACGCGCACGAGGGTGTTTTTGCGCGGCAGCGGCGTTGTGCTCGACGAGCCGACATTCGCGGCGGTGAGTTACCGCGAGGGGAAGGTCGTGTCGGTCGGGAAGGAAGCGTACAAGCTGTTCGGCCGCTGTCCGCCGCATGTCGAGGTGGTAACCCCATTAGGGAAGGGCGCGATAGAGAACTTTGAGATAGCGGAGTCCATGTTGCGCGAGTTTCTGGACCTGATATTCAAGAAGAAGGCGCTGCTTGGCGCGCGGATAACGATAGTCGTGCCGTCGGGCGCGACGGACGTGGAAAAGAAAGCGTTCGAGGATATAGCGATGCAGGTCGGGGGCCGTGAGGTGTATCTGATCGAGGCGCCGATCGCGGCCGCTATAGGGATGGGGCTGCCTATCGAACAGGCGCGCGGACTGGTTGTGTTCAATCTCGGAGGCGGAACCACGCAGTCGGCGGTTTTTGCGTCGGGCGAGGTCATCTCCACGCATTCAGATTCGTTCGGCGGCGAAGACCTGACCGAAGCGATTGTATCCGGCATCCGGAAAAATCATAAGATACTGATCGGCGCTCACACCGCCGACCAACTCAAAGTCTCGATGGGCAGCGCCTACCCGACGGACAAGGACGAGACGCGCGAGATATACGGAAAGAGCGTGGTGGACGGACTGCCGCGCGCGGTGTTCGTCTCGAACTGGGAAATCCGGGAGATGATGGAGGGGCCTCTCGATAAGATCGTGAATACTATCAAAGAGGACCTCGAGCGCGTTCCGCCCGAGTTGTCCGAGGATATAAAGAAGACCGGGATACATCTCACGGGCGGCAATTCGCTCGTGCGCGGTTTCGCGAGCCTGATCGAGCACATAACCGGCGTCCGGTGCGTAACATCCAAGAAAGGGCAACTCGCGTGCATAGCCGGCACGGAACGGATAATCAACAATCTAAAGCAGTACGGGAGGCTGACGATCTCGACGCACAGCCGGCGCTTTATCGGCTGACCCGCGCCGGCCGGGCGGCGCGCCGGCGAAAACCACAATGTTTTTACTTAAAAGAATCCGATACATTTTGTTGCTGATAGTCGTCATCGCCGTGGCGGGCTTCTTTCGCTGGAACGGGCGTGTCAGCGTCGTCGAGCAGGTTGTCGGCTGGGTGAACTCGACAGTAATCGGAACGGCGCGCGGCGTTTCGCTGCCGTTCGGGCCTTACGGCGCGATGAAAAAAGAGATCGCCGAGATGGAGATCGAGCGGGCGCGGCTGCTGGACCTGTTGGCGCGCTCACGGGTAAAGACGAAGCGGCTGGAGTTCCAACTCGGGCTGCGCGAATCGAGAATGCCGCTCGCGCTCGAAAAAGACGGCGTGGTCGCGCATGTGGTTGCGCGGGACCCGGAATCATGGCATATGTCGGTCATAGCGGACCGGGGCCTGAACCACGGAGTGCGCAAGGGATACATCGCGCTCACCGGCGCCGGACTTGCCGGCCGCGTGACGGAAGTGACGGCAACAACTGCGACGGTGACGCTGATAACCGGAAACGGAACGGCAACAAGCGTTGTCGCGCCGAAGAGATCGGTGTATGGCATAGCGTTCGGAGACGGGACCGGCCTGATTGAGATCCGGTCTCTGCCGTCGAGCGTGCGGCTGAAGCGCGGCGATTTTGTAACCACATCCGGGTACGGCGGCAACTATCCGGCGGGATTGCCGATCGGCCGCATCGCGAGTTTCAAAATATTTCACAAGGAATTGTCGCCGCGCGTCAAAGTAAAACCGGCCGCCGACATGGCGAACATTTATTATCTGCTTCTGGTGGCGCCATGAAAAAAAGCGGCCGTTGGCATTATACCGTTCTCTGGCTCCTGTTATTCGTATGGCTGAACATGTATCCGTTTCGCGGTTTTCTTTTTCCGCTGAGCGGTTTGCAGTTTGTGTTGTGTTTTGCGCTGATGGCGACGTTTCATTTTGAGGAAGCGGCGGCGGCGGCGATGGCGGTCGCGGCTGGCGCGCTGCTGGACGCGATAACGGGAGGCTTCATACACACGCTGGCGTTCGCGGCGGTTTTCTTTGCCGCGAAGTTGCTCAAAAGCATGTTCTACCGGCCGGGCTCAGCGTTTCATGCTCTGGCGTACGCGCCGCTTGTTTTGATCGCCAACGCGGCGCTTTATGTCGGAACGGCCGGCCCGGGGTTTTCACTGTCCGGCGCGCCGGCTGTTTATCTGCTGGAATGGAGCGGAATCAACTTTGCGCTGTTTCTGGCGATGGTATTGCTTTTCAAGCCGCGCGGACGCGCGGTCATGTACAAAATGCGGTGAAAAGGCAGAATACAGAATGCAATAACAGAGAAAGGCAAAAGATAAAAAACGGGGGCTGGGGACTGGCGGTTGGGGGTCGGGGAAAGCCTGAAAATTAGAAATATGATGGAGAAACTGGGCATAAGAATAGACGCGCGGGCGCGGCGGATCGGGAGTTTCCGGCTGTCGGCGCTTGTGCTTGCTTTTATCGTGGTGGCCGGTTTAATAGCCGCGCGGCTGGCCGAGCTTCAGATCGTCAACGGCGCTTCGATGAGAGAGATATCCGAAAAAAACAGTTTGCGCGACATTCCGATCCGCTCGATCCGCTCTCAGATGGTCGACAGGAATGGAAGGGAGCTGGCGGTTGACATTCCGCAATATAAACTATTTAAAATAAAGCAAAACGGTTATTGGGAAGAGAAACGGATCGGGTTCAAGGAGGCGTCTGAGTTTGAGGAGAACGGAACGCCGCCGGGCCAGTACGTGGAGGCGGTGCCGACGCGTTATTATCCGATGGGCGAAGTCGCGGCGCACCTGACCGGTTATGCGGGCGAGATCAGTCCGGAGGAGATCACGCATCTTAGCTCGCGCGGCTACAGAGCCGGCGACCGCGTCGGCAAGAGCGGCCTTGAGAAGCAATACGAATTGAGAATCACGGGCGCCCGCGGGCGAAAGATTGTGCTTGTTAATTCGCGGGGCAAGTTCATCCGTTATCTGGCGACCGAGCCGCCAAGGGGCAACAAGCCTTTCCGCTGCACGATAGACGCTCGCCTGCAGGCAGAGGCATACAACGCGCTTAAGGAAGCCAAAAAGAAGGGCGCCGTTCTTTTCATGGACTCGTTCACCGGCGAGATAATCGTGCTGGCGACTTATCCATCGTTCGACAATAACGTGACATCATCTAACCTGAATCCGGCTATATGGTCCTCGCTGTATTTGGACCCGGCGCACCCGCTTCTGAACCGGGCGATCAGCATATCGGCGCCTCTCGGCTCTGTTTTCAAGCTTGCCGTCGCAGCCGCGGCGCTTGAGGAAGGGCTTGTAAAACCAGACACTGTTTTTCATTGTCCGGGCGGTTACAGGCTCGGCAGCGCTTATTTCCACTGTTGGACAACGCACGGCGCGATCAACTTTATTAACGGCATCGCGCAATCCTGCGATGTGGTCTTTTATACCCTCGGACACGAGCTGGGGGTTACAAGAATCAGAAAATATGCTAAAATGGTGGGTCTTGGCAAGCGCACGGGCATTGACTTGCCGGGCGAGTCCATCGGAAATGTCCCCGACGCCGAATGGAAGCGGAACTTTAGGCACAGCGAGTGGTACGAAGGGGACACGATAAGCTACAGCATCGGGCAGGGATATATACAAATCTCGCCGGTGCAGGCGCTTGTGATGGCGAATGTGTTCGCTACGCGGGGGCTGGTAGTAACGCCGCACTTGTCGGCTGAGAAACATTGGGAGCCGACGCGGGCGGACATATCGACGAGGTCAATAGATATCGTTCGAGAGGGGATGCGAAAGGCGGTTATGGCCGGTACATGCGTGCGGCTCAGCCGTTTTGAAGTCCCCTCGGCCGGAAAAACGGGGACGGCGCA
>JBAYJY010000008.1:0-57568 GCA_041664945.1 bacterium
AAACCACTTCGACCTCGCGGTCCTCCATGTCTATGATCTTTTTATCCATTATCTTTTCATTAACTAATACGAGTTCCTCGAACCAGCCGAGCGAAGGAACGAAGTTCTCTATATTCTCGCTCACATCCACAACCGCCTGCCGCTCGGTGATCTCCGACACATTGTTCCACGGGAACAGCAGGTCCGGCTTCCCCCATTTGCGGCTCACCACTATGTGCGTCGCCTCCGGGTATGCGCCTCCGTTGATCCTGATCGCTATGTCCTTCAGTTTCCCGACCGCCATCCCGCTTTTGAGAACGACCGGCGCGTCCAGAACTTCGCTCATGAAAAAAACAGTCACGCCTTCCCGAATGATCGGCGCCCCGTCCCTGTCCGTCTTTATTCCTGAAACCGGTTTGTTCTTCCCGGTTTTCGCGTCAGAACTCATATCGCCCTCCCCATCAGGATTTGAGCGAACTTTATGATCAGCAGGGCGACCATAATGACAAGATAAATCCTGAGCATGAACAGGATAACGCGCGCCGGCCTTCTCAGCTCGACGCTCCCCTTCCGGTAGCGGGCGTTAATCTCCTGTATCTTTTCGAGTTTCAGAAATGTCATTACATCGTTCCACATAAGAGCCACCCGCCCGTTATTTCGGCATTATGTTCGGAAACAGCACGAGAAAATTGTACGCCGTCGAAAGCCCGATCAGCACGATTGCATTGATCCCGTTAACCCAGTTCTCAACCGGCCTGTTCACCCACGCGCCCGCCGTCTTCTTGTCGTTCAGCAGATAAATCAGGAAAATAATGCACACCGGCATCAGCGTCGTCGCCACAACCTGGACGAAGAGCACTATGATCACCATCATGCCGGCCTTCGCTATAAGCACCATTCCCCCCGCCGTCGCCAGCATCAGGAAATACACGAGATAGAACCACGGCGCCTCGCGCACGTTCTTGTTCAGCGAGTGCGCCCAGCCGAACACCTCTCCGAACGACCACGAACTCGCGAGCGAAATGCAGATCGTGCCCAGCAGTCCGGCCGTCATCAGCCCGATCGCCAGACAGGTGCCGATCACCGGATTGTCATTCGCTATCATCCATCTCGCCGCCGTGTCAGCCCCGCTCACCGCGTGCGGGTACATCAGCTTCCCCGTCAGCACTATTATAAAGATCGCCACGGTCGAAGTAAGAACCGCGCCGGCAAACGTCTCGATCCGCGACCACTTGATGTCGCGCTGCAATATCCCCTTGTCCACAACCGCGCTCTGCTGAAAGAATATCATCCACGGGCACACCGTAGTTCCGATGTTCGCCATGATAAACAGCAGAACGCCGCCTGTGAATTTTCCGCCGGGGATGTTGGGAATCGCGCCGGAGCGCAGGATATCGCTGACGCTCGGATGCGCCATGATCGCCGCCGGCACATATATAAGGTTCAAAAGGCAGAACAACAGCGCTATCTTCTCCCACGTCCAATAACGGCCTGAGATCACCATCGCCGTCATGATCACAATAACCGCGGCGACGGAAGCCCACGCCGGAATGTGGAAAATGCTCAAAGCCGCCGAAATCCCTATGAACTCCGTGACTAACGTCAGCCAGCACGACATCATCAGCGTCACCAGCGTGAACCAGCCCCAGCCGGCTCCGAAGCCCTCGAAAATCGCCTCGGCGAAACCTCGCTTGGTCACAACTCCGAGTCGCATCGTCATTTCCTGAACGAAATATGTTATGGGAATAATGAGAAGCAGAATCCACGTGAACGAATAACGGTACTGCGCGCCTGTCGCGGCGTAAGTCGTTATGCCGCCCGCGTCATTGTCTGCCACCATGACGAGAATGCCCGGCCCGAGCACAAGCAGAAACATCCGGCTCATCCGGATCAGCCGCCTGAACATGTAGAATACACGCGCCGAGAGTTTCATGCCGCGTGTGAACTCTTATGGATGAAAACCTTTGCCGGATGTCAACCTCGCCTGCTTTCGCCCCGCTCGCTCCCGGCTTCGAAAACGCCTTTTTGCGCGCGCGCGGCTGCTCCGGCTTCTTCCCGAAATTCGAAAAGAAGCGGTTTTCGCAAGCGTGCTTATTGAGCGACCGCCTTAATTCTGAGCCTTATTCGAGGGAAATTCTGAAGGTCACGCTTCATAAGAAGTGAAACCGACGGATTTTCCTCGCGGCCCGGGTGGGTCATCATCAAGCACACTACGCTCCATCGAGTTCACCTCCTATTCAAACTCCCGTTTCCTCGCCGGAACCGGGGCGTCTTTAAAAAAGCCTCTACCATTCTAAACCCGCGATTTTTTCAAGTCAATAAAGTTTATTATTATGATTGTATTCAGAGAAATATCGCGCAAATATTGATTGTCAGATTCCCATGTTCAATGCCTTCTCCGGGCAGATCAAGGATTCAAGTATATGCAATCGGAGGAAATCGGATTGATTATTGCTTCGCCTCTTTAATGTGATATTGTTTTCCGCTTTTGTCATTCCGAGCGAAGCGAGGAATCTCGATAAAACCTCTTTTCTTCCCTTTGCCTCGGCTGCCAGACCCCAACCGCTAATAATATTGATGTTTATATTGAAGATTCCTCGCTTCGCTCGGAATGACAAAATGGGAGGGAAAATGACAAAATGGGAGGGAATATATGACAGTTGGGAGAGAAAATATGACGGTTGGGAGTGGAAATATGACAAAATGGGAGGAAAAATATGACTGATGGGAAAGATAAATGACAGAATGAAGTTAGCGCACTTTTTCAACAGCCGTTAACACAGTTACAGATTGCCGGTTTGCAAAACGTTATAATAACCATCTCCCACGCGCAACGCGGAAGCTGAATTTCATGTTAAGCGAAATGCGGGAATGTTTCTTAGAATCCGCCGCCGGGAACGGTCGTTCCGCCGCCTTCGGCGGGCGCTTCGGCCGGCTTGTCGCCCGGCTTGGGCGGCATCGGAATCAGATCCGACTTTTTTGTCGTCTCGCTGGCTTTTTGAATATTGTTCATCATCCTGTTAGCCGCGCCGCTCAGAACAAATATTTCAATCCTGCGGTTCTTCGCCCGGTTCTCTTCGGTGTCATTCGGGGCGACAGGCGCCTGATCGGCATATCCGGCGGTCGAGAGCTGCTTGGGGTTAACTCCGTGCTGGCTGATGAGGTAACGAGTAACCGCCCCTGCGCGGCCTGTTGAGAGTTCCCAGTTCGAGGGGTACATAGCGCTGGACATCGGCCTGTTGTCCGTATGTCCTTTAATCATTATATTAGTGTTGGCATTTTTCAGATAAGTGTTATAAATTTTGTCGATAACTTCTTTTGCCTTCGCGGTCAGCTCGGCGCTCCCGGCGGGGAAAAGAACGCCTGTGGACATGCTGATCAGCGTCCCGTCAGCAGTTCTTCTGACGTCCGTGCCTTCCGGCGTCTCTGAATCCATAGGTTTGAGATAGGGGAGAATTCCGGTTCCGCCGGCGGTGACTTTGCCGCCTTCGCCGTAGATCGTCATGGCTTTGCCGGCGCCGAAAACGCGTTCGGCCTGAGCGGCGATAACTTTATACTGCGCGACGCTTACGACGCGCGTGGAAACAAGCACGATGAAGAGTCCGAGCAGGAGCGTGATCATGTCCGCGTAAGTCAGCAGCCAACGCATAGACCCCGCGTTTTCATTATGACGCTCTTCTTCTTCCATGAAGCTCTTTTTTCGTTCTGACATATTATTATCCGATCAGGTTAGTAGCGAAGAATTATTCGCGGCCGCCTTTGGCGGGTTCCGCGGCGTCAGCCGCCTCTGCCACATCGAGCGGCAGATAGCTAAGAAGGCGGTCGCGAACGATGCGCGGGTTGTTTCCGGCCTGAATCGACATAATGCCTTCGATGATGATTTGTCCCAGAATAACTTCATCGCGCCAGCGCGCTCTGACTTTGTTGCCCAGCGGGAGGAACAGCAGATTCGCGAGGCCGATGCCCCAGAACGTAGCGATGAACGCTACGGCGAGCGCTGAAATCGTCTCTTCCTGGCCTGCGGCGCTCATTCGTTTCAAAGCGCCGACGAGGCCCATGACCGTTCCTACGATTCCCATCGTAGGGGCGAAACCGCCGAGAGTCTCGAATACCGTCGCGTCTGCCGCGGCGTCGTTCTTCCTCTGCATCAGCAACGTCTGCATGATCGCTTCGACGAGTTCGGGGTCCGTGCCGTCAACCACCAACCGGAGGCCTTTTGCCATCATCGGGTTCTCAATGGCGTCGATGTCGGCTTCGAGCGATATCATGCCTTCGCGCCGCGCTTTCTCGGCCAGAGACGTCAAAGTGTCGATAATCGCGATGTGATCTAATTTTGCTTCCTGCAACAGGCCGATAAAAATCGCGGGGATGCGGGCAACGTCCTGCCTCTTCGAACTCAGAACCGTGCATCCGAATGTGCCGCCGAGGATGATGATCCACGCCGAGATGTTCGTGAAGAACGGGACGAGCTCAAGAACATCGCCCTTGCCTTCTACGACGATCGCGACGATCATCGATCCGAATCCTAAAAGCAGACCTGCAATGGTGGTAATGTCCATTTTCGATATCCTTGTTTAACTGTTTTATATTTTTCGCCCGGCAGCCCCACGCCGCCCTCAACTATATGTGTACTCTGACACTCACGATAATACCATACTTTCTCACAATATATACCATGATGTTGAATTATAATAGTTCAATTTTATTTTTTGCGCAATATGGTTTGTAAAATTCTGTTTCAATTAAATATTGGCTTTCCGTCACGTTTTTTACTGTCTAATATTCCCGGACTCCGCGCGGCTGATACAGATGTTTTGACGCCTTTCGGCAGCCGCCCCGCCCGGCTTCCGCCGCTCACATGCCGTCGATTATTCCGATGATCGTTTCCCTCAGCCGTTCCGTTTCCGATGCGCAAACCGCCTTGTCGTCCGCCGCCGCCGGGTCCGGAATGAACGGTTCTCCGAACCGCACCCGCACCTTCACCGGCAGCGCCATCGGTATCCAGAATCCCTTGTCCGGACCCCCGAAATCGTGGAAATTTATTATATTAGGAACCACCCAGCGCGTCCCCGTCATCCCCACCGGTATGATCGGAACTCCCGCCCGCGCCGCAAGCCTCACCGCGCCAGGCTTGAACTCCTTCATCTCTCCAGGCCCGATCCAATGCTTGATCGCTCCCTCGGGAAATATCACGCACAACTCGCCGCTCTTCAGCAATTCCTCAAGCTCGCCCACAACCGCACGGCTCTCTTCCTTGTCCAGCGACACTCCGTAACTCTCTTTGATCGCGTGCATCGTTCCGACTTCCTTGAACAGCGGCCCGACAAGCGGCATCTCCTCGATACCATGCCACGCGAGAAAATGCAACACTCGGCCGCGAATCGCCGCTCCTACGAAAAACGGGTCCGAAAAATTCGCGTGGCACGGGCATATCAGCGCCCCGCCGCCAGCCGGAACATGCTCCGCGCCGGCCACTTCCAGCCGGTTGTTTATCCGCGTATAAATCTCCAACGCGCCCCTCAGCGCCATATACAGCTTTTCATTTGCCGCCATATATCCCGTTTCCCTTTCTTTTCAAAAATTCAAAATCGCCGATTCCTACGGCAGCAGCTCCGGTCCTTCAAGCAGCCAGTCGCCTCGTTCTTTCCGAAAATCAAACTGCATCATTCTACTCTGCGACCTCGGCATCCACGATGTCTTGAACTTCAGCATCGCCGCGATCGTCGCAGTGTCGCTCCCTACGTTTTTATTCACAACGCTAATCATTTCAAGATAAATATATTTGCCTGCCGCCGGCGCGCAGACGCTGCGTTCGAACTTATCATAAGTCGAATAATCCACGCTATTATTTTTTGCATAATAGGAAACGAACTTGTACGCCTTGCCGCAACGGCCGCGCGCCAGCGCGTTGACATAGTTGTTGAGAACGGCGGCGGGATCAGACTTCGGCCGCAAAATCATGTAGAAAAATATCAGCGAGGCCGCCGCAAATACAACGATTGCCGTCTTAAACCAAATCGGCGTTCCCGCCGTCTCCGATGCCGGACTTTTCATTCTTCAAATCATCATACCGTTGCGCCGCCGCTATGTCAATTTTCCATAGCGCTTAATGACACAAATCCGGCTCTTGCTTCTGTTCTTTATTACTTTCGTCCGAGTCCGTTTTGGAAAATTCCTGTTGTTAAAACTATTCAATCAGCAAACAATCACTTCGTTAAACTCAGCGCGCACTGCTCGGTTCCCGTGTTTATCCAATAGCCGGTCCATGGAATAGCGCTCGCGCCGGAATCCGGGTCTATTTTCACATACCCCGCGCCGTTCCGGTAATAATAAACCGGTTTCAGCGGCGCTGCCGTTCCGCCGCAAGTCAGCGTGGCTTTCGGCGCTCCCCATTTCACCGGCGTCCCGAACGGAATGGAAAAGAGATTCCAGCCGGCAGTCAGTGTCGCCACATATTCATTTCCCGAATAAGCGGACGCGTTTGTCTGAATCTGGCCCGCGTTAAAATCCGAATATATCCAGTAACCCTTCGCCATGTCGAGCGCAACGGTTCCCGCCGCTGTGAGATTGTTAAACTGCCCGTTGAACCCGACAATTTCGTATTCATGCGAGCCGAAAACCGACATCGCGTTTATCTCCGCGTTGAGGCCCGAAACGCCTATCAGATTCCAGCCTTCGGCGGCCGCCGGAGCCAGCGCGAACGGCGTTGCGGACACGCGCGCCCCCTCGCCTGCGGCGGAATACAAACTCGCTCGATCATACGCGAACGCCGCATAGTAATATGTCGTATTGTTTTCAAGCCCGGAATCCGTAAAAGTGTTTCCGGCGCCCTCGAATCTGATTAACCCGTCGTCCTTATCGGCCGGAAAACCGACCGCTTTTCGAACCAGCCTCACTCCCGAGAAATCCGGGTCGGTCGGGTTGGTCCATGTCAAAGCGATCTGTTGATTCCCGGATATCGCCGCCATGCCCGTGACGGAAGCCGGCGGCGCGGCGTCAACCGTCACGCCGTTTGAACTCTTAACAACCCCCAAAAGCCCGGCCCCATTCTCAGCCCTGACATTGAAGTAATACTTCGTTCCGTTTACAAGCGAAAGGCCGGTCCGCGTGATCGACGTATTCGCGCCGTTTTGCGTCCATTCGGCAATGTTAGTCGCTCCGGTCGCCGTGCCGATCGAATACCAATAGCGCGCGATGCCGCTCTGCGGGTCGCCGGCCGCCGACCAGTTCGCCGAAAGCTCCGTCGCCGATGCGGAATACTCGATGTCGGACCCGAGTCCGTCATATAACACGGCCACTATAGACGGCGCCGTCGTGTCCACCGTCTGCCCATTCGAACTCGCCGCCACGGCCACAAGCCCGGCCCGGTTTTCAGCCTTAACCGAAAAATAGTATTTTCTTCCCTCGACAAGCTCCAGCCCGGCGCGTGTCGCCGCCGCGCTCAGCCCGTTATCAGTCCAACTTACAGTATCGGAGCCGCCGGCTGCCGTTCCTATCGCATACCAATAACGCGCAATGTCCGACTCGGCGTCCGTCGCAGCCGCCCAGTTCGCTGAAAGCTGCGCCGCCGCCGTTGAAAACGCAATGTCGGCGCCCGCGCCGTCGTTCACTGCGGCAACCGCCTCGGGCGGCGTCGCGTCCACCGTCTGCCCGTTCGAACTGACCGGCGCCGACAAACCGCCGCCGCCGTTTTCAACTTTGATATTAAAATAGTATCTGCCGCCGTTCGTCAGCGATAACCCGGATCGCGTAACCGACGTGCCGGAGCCGTTGTTTGTCCAACCGGCAATATCGGCCGCGCCGGTCGCGGTCCCTATGGAATACCAATAGCCCGCCACCCCGCTCTGCGGGTCAGAGGAGCCCGTCCAATTCGCTGTAAGCTGCGCCGCCGCCGTTGAAAATTCGACATCTAAGCCGATTCCGTCGTTTACCTCCGCAACCGGCTCGGGCGGCGTCGCGTCTATCGTTTGCCCGTTCGAGTTGGCCGCTGCCGACAACATGCCGACATTGTTTTCAGCCTTCACGGAGAAATAATACGTTTGGCCGTCGGTCAGGCTCAGCCCGCTCTTAACAACTCCGGCCGGCGCTCCGGCGTCCGTCCACGGCGTGATATCCGCTGCGCCCGGCGCCGTTCCGATGGCGTACCAATACCTGCCTATCCCGCTCTGAAGATCAACCGACGGCGTCCAGTTCGCCGCCAGCCAGGCGGTGGACGATGCGAATTCGGAGTCCGCGGCTTCCCCGTCGTTAACAGCGGCAGGCGCTTCCGGCGCCGATGTGTCGGCGACAACACCGTCTGAAGACACCGCCGCGGTCAGGCCGCCGGCGCCGTTCTCCGCCATGACGGAAATGTAATATTTCTGCCCTTCGATCAGCGAAAGGCCGGTTTTGGCGACAGTTGTGGAGATTCCGTTGTCAGTCCATTCAATAAAATCCGATGCGCCCGGCGATGTTCCCGCCGCATACCAATAGCGGGAGAGACCGGTGTGCGGGTCCGCCGAAGCGGACCAGTTCGCGGATAGTTTCGTCGTGTCTGTTGAGAAATCGATATCAGGGCCGGGGCCGTCGTTCACCGGCGCCGGCGAAGAGGGCGGCGAGCCGTCATAAATCTGGCCGTTCGAATTCGCTGCGCCGGACAGAAACCCGCCTCCGTTTTCAGCCTTGACCGTGAAGTAATAAGCCTGCCCGTCGGCAAGCGAGAGTCCGCTCCGCGTCACGGATTCGCCGGCGCCGGAGTCAGTCCAGCTAACAACATCAGTCGCCCCGGCGGACGTCCCGATTCCATACCAGTAGCGGGCTATGCCCGAGTCGGGGTCGCTCGCGCCGCTCCAATTCGCCGAAAGCGTCGCCGGTTCCGTCGCGAACGCGGAATCCGCGCCGGGACCGTCGTTCACCGTTACCGGAGCCGACGGAGCCGTGGTGTCCTTTTTTACATAAAAAAGCGGTCCGGCCGACGTCGTGTGGCCCGCGTAATCCGTAACCTGAACGGAAAAATAGCTTTCCCCGCCGGGCAAGGCGTCCCAAACGGCTGCGGGCAACGCCCAGTCCGCGGTGTATGAATCGCTCTTTATTTCCGTCGCAATATCGTACCAGCCGATGATGTCGCCGCAACTTATGTTTTCCGAACAGACGAGAACCTGAAACTTGCTGAGATGCGAGCCGCCGGAGTCTAAAAAATCCACATTATAAACGCCCGTGTTCAGGCTTCGCCATGTGTCGTCGCCGCTCTGGTTGTCTATCACCGTTGGAGCCGCCGTATCGGCGGGGCCGCTGTTGGCGATTATCACGCCGTAATCTCCGACCGCGAACGTCGTGCGATAGTCGCCGTAATCTATAGACCGCAGGTTCGCTGAAGTCCACGAATTTTCTGCCGCCCAAGGAAGTCCGCCGGCGGTTGTCTTGAGAATCGTGCCCGACCCGCCGACCGCGTAGCCTGTCGTTGAATCGTAAAAATGAATGCTGTAAAGATCGTTCAGAGTCCCGGTTCCCTGCATTTCCCAGGTTGCGCCGCCGTCGACGGTTCTTACGACCGTTCCCCTGTAGCCGGACGCATAGCCGACTGACTGGTTGGCCATATAAACCGAGTAAAAGCTGTTTGTCGTGTTGGCCGTCTGCGCCAGCCACACGGCGCCGCCGTTTGTTGTCTTGATAATCTTCCCCAGGGTTCCCACTGCAACGCAGGTTGAGGCATTCACGCAATGAACCGAATAAAGAATATTCGAGATGCCGGCGCTCTGGGTCGTCCAGCTATCGCCGCCGTTCGCCGTTTTGACAATCGCGCCCTGATATCCCACCGCGTAACCCGTCAGGGCATCCGTAAAATAAATGGAGCGAAGATCGTTGGCGTTTCCGGAATCGAGCTGGCTCCAGTTCATGCCGCCGTTCGCGGTCTTGAGAATAACGCCCCCGGCGCCGGCCGCCCAGCCTGTCAGCGCGTCTATGAAGTAAACCGCGTTGAGGTCATCCGTAACGCCCGATGTCTGCATTTCCCACGATTCGCCGCCCGTCGCCGTCCTCATTATCTCTCCATTGGCCCCGACCGCCCAGCCGAGCATCGTATTTAAAAAATATGTCCCATTCAGATATTCATCCGTCGCATATGTTGTCCTTAGCGTCCACGCTGTGCCGCCGTTCGACGTTTTCAGTATCCGCCCGTTGGACCCGACCGTGAAGCCGGCCGAAACGTTGGTGAATGTAATAAAATTAAGATTATCGGTCGTGTTGGATGTTTGCGCGTTCCATATATCGCCGCCGGTGGTTGTCCTCAGAATCACGCCGTTAGCTCCGGCCGCGCCGCCTGTTGTTTCGTTCGTGAAAGAAATCGAATAAAGATCGCTCGTAACTCCGGAACTCTGCGCGATCCAGCTTTCGCCTCCGTTTATCGTTTTGACTATCTTTCCGCTTGTTCCTGCAGCGTAGCCTATCAAAGGCGTCTCGAAATGCAAAACTCTCAACGATGCCGTCACCGTCGAATTCTCCGCCGTCCATGCGGTTCCGCCGTTCACGGTTTTGTATATCTTGCCGCTGTCGCCCGCGATCCAGCCCGTTGTGGAATCAACAAAGTAAACCGCCTTGATATTGACGAGGGTCGGACTGCTCAATCTGCTCCATCCCATGCCTCCGTCATTTGTTTTCAGAATTATGCCGGTGTCTCCAACCGCATAGCCGTTCAATATGTCCGTGAAATGAACCGAATTCAACGTGTACTGCGTTCCGGAATTCTTCGCCGTCCATGTCGTCCCGCCGTCGCTGGTTCTGATTATCGTGCCGCCCTCGCCGACCGCGCACCCGTTCGCTCCGTCGGTAAAAAATATCGCGTACAGGTTTTTTGACACTCCCGAATTCTCAACCGTCCACGTTGAAAACGCATCTCCTGTTTTGATAATCAGCCCGTTGTTTCCCACAACAAAACCGATGGTGGAATCGAAAAAATGAGCGCCTCGCAACTCAGTCCCGGCGGGCTTCGGATTCAGCCATTCCCAGCCTCGGCACGGAACCGCAGCGAAAAACAGCGCGATGGCGAGCGCCGGAAGAAAAATCCGAACGCGCGGAAAATAACTGCGCCATAAGGCACAGCGGGTTTTACTGTTTTTCGTTCGTTCGCGCGTCAAACTGAAAACTCCACGCCAAAGCGCCGGAATGCCGCTCAAAATTGTTAAAACGGCCTCCGTTGCTTTATGAATACTTATATATATTTTACCATATCTGTTTTGTATTATACAACTTTGCCAAAATTTGCCGGCGTTTTCTTCGCGCAGTTTCACCGAGTCGAGCTATGTTGCGCTCTGCAACAACCTCGCAAATAAACTTCGTCGTTTTAGGACTTGTTCCGAAACAAAAAAACGACAAAAACATATTGACGCTTATATCTGCTATAAATTATGATTTGCGAAAAGGCATAAATAACAAGCTTTCTACAATAACAGCGTGGCGCCTTCGAAGCGAATAGCGCTGTTTTAATATAAAACAAAAAAAGATGAGAAGAACACAAAGGAGGCAGGAATGAGAAAAAATGGATTTGCGTTTTTGTGCTTGTTAATGCTGGCCATGGTTGCGGTAATTGCTCCGGGTTGCGCTGGAAAGAAGAAGGCGGCTGAAAAATTCGAGACTTACACGAGCGCTGCCGACTTATTCAGCGTCGATGTGCCGGAAGGCTACACAAATTTCGAAACGCAGACTCAGGACCACGACACCCCGAACGGAACGGTCACAACGACTCTTTATCAATCCGCATCAAACGAGATGATTTTCATGGTTTCAGCGACGCCGATTCAGGCTGACGCGAAGAATGCGCCGGCGGCGCTCGAAAAAGGAAGGGAAGCGGTAGGCAAACAGGGGACGGTAATAAGCAAGGGCGAAACAAAACTGGATGGTCAGCCCGCGCTGTCTCTGAGATACAAAATGGTTTCGAGCGGAATCGACGTGTTTTTCGACGCCGCATTCGCTTATATCGATGGAATACAGTATCAGGTTGTGTTCGGGTCGCCGAAAGAGGACAAACTGTCGGCTCCGGAGGCCAAACGCTTCTTCGAATCGTTCAAGCATTTCAAGAAAGGCGAAGCTCCGGCCGGAAGCGCTCCAGCTGCTCCGGCGGAGACAAAATCCTCCGGCAAAACTGCAGGAGACGGCACGTTCAAAGCCCTTTGCGACAAACTGGTGGCCGAGACCAAGAAAACTGTTGGAGCGGCTTATACCGATCAGATGGGCGAGCAGACTAAGTCCGGCTGCGCCGCCGCTGAAGAAGCCTACAAGGCGACCCCCAAGGCAAAAGAAGCAATCAACGCGTTCGTGAATCATATAATGACGGCCTGTGCGGGCAAAAGCGGACAGGAATGGATATCTTGCTACTCCGCACAAGCCCCAGCCGCCGGAAAAGCCGCCTCGGACGCAATGATGAAATAGAAACGCTTACAACCGCGGGTGGAATCACTAACGCCTGCAGCATACGAATTCATCCCGGATTCCGCCATCCATATGGCGGAATCTTTTTATTTTATGAAAACCGGCATCTCCGACAATGAAGCGTCGAAAAGGATTTTACCGCCAGAACCGTGATTAATAGCCGCTCCAATTGACTTAGCTCCACCGCCAATTTATGCTTAACGTTTATGTGGCTTGACTTCTTGGAAGCGAAAAAAACATTGCGAGGCTAAGATGGCTGAAGCAGACAAAAAGAAGAAATTTTCAGACACGTTTTCAGCGGCCGGCGGAACGGACGAGGAAAAGAAAAAACGGTTCGCGGCCGGCGGAATGATAGCCATGGCGGCGTTTATGGCGGGCGGTATCTTTCAGATTCTATGGATGAACACCGTCACAATGAAACTCGGCTCGCAGAAGATGGGCATGTTCGGCCCTCTGATGTTCGGTTTCTACTGCGCGGCGACGATACTTGCGATGGGCATCCCGCAGACGATAACGACGTTCGTTTCGCTTCACTACGAAAAACAAATCGACGAATCAAAGAAATTCATAACGGACGGGATGCGGCTGTTATGGACGACCGCGTTGTGCGTCGTCATATTCGGATGCGGCATAGCGGCGCTGCTCGGGGCGACCGGCGTGATAAGCTGGTTCAACGCAGCGCTGATCATCGCCTTCATAACTGCGATTGGCCAGATGGCGATTTTCTGGGGCCTGAACGGAATACTCAACGGATTTCAGCGGCTGGACCTCGTTTCTGTCGGCAACATGATATTCCCGATAATGCAGTTTGCGGCGTCGCTGGCGCTGATAATGGTCGCTCAGAAAGCGATGCTGGCTCGGCACATGACCGGCCCGGAAGCGCGCTGGGACGTAATCGGCGCGGTTATCGGACTCGGGCTCGGACAAGGCGCGGCCGCTATCGGCGCAGCGCTGGTTCTCATAAAACTGAATGCGGTTTCGCTGAAGGATCTGTTCAAACTGCGCTCGGCGCACGGCCTGTACGGAAAGATAATCAAATTCGGGGGCTTGGCGGCCGCGGCGCTTGTCATCATGACGATCGTTCAAAACCTGCCCGGCATCGTGGTGCGGCTCGTCGGCATGAAATGGCTCCTCTTCGGCGCCACCAGCGCGGCCTGCGAATCACAGATCGGACTGTTCAGCACCTCGCTTATCTTCGGCCAGGCCACAATGCTTGTGGTCGGCATCGCGATGGCGGTCATTCCGGCGATCTCCGAGGCCGAAGGTCAGGGCCGCCACGACATGATGCAACACTACTATAACTCCGCTTTTCAGCAGGCTTTCGTCATTCTTGTTGCCTTCATCATTGTTTTCGCCGCTGTCATAGGCCCGATTATCGAACTGATGAGCGGCCCGGAATATCCGGCGGCGACCATGAGCGTTCTCGGAACCCTCGCGGTTATCGGCGGCGCGGGCTGCGGCGCCCTGTACCTCTTAATCAACATTTTCATCGGCCTGAAAAAACCATCCACTCCGGCGATCGTTCTGATCCTCGTGGTTGTTTTGCTCTTAATCTCCACGGTCGGCCTGAGTTTTGGATTCAAGAACGTGAGTTGGGCCTCCGCCGGATTCATCATCGCCACCTGGATCGGCAGCGTTATCCTGTTCATCGCGGCAAAGAACAAATTCAAACTGAAATTCCCCGTCATGGCTCTTCTCGAACCGGTCGCAGCAGGAGCGATCCCTCTCGCGATTGTGCTTTTCTTCATGCCGAAAATCAATAATGTCTGGGTACTGGCGGATAAGGCAAAATGCGCGGCCGTAAAATGCAACAGCTTCGTGGTCGCCGGCGTTCCCGGCTCTTATTACATGAACTCAAAGCAATTCTGGGTCATCGGAGCCGATCTTCTGATTGTGCTCGTTCCGTTCGGCCTGATAATGATGCTGCTCGGCAAACGCAGAAAAAAGCTTGAGCCCGCGATTGATGATCTGAAAAAATAGCTTTATAAAAAGCGTTTATAAAAACAGACACAATAAAATCGTCATTGCGAGAAAGCCGTTTTGTGGCTGCCGAAGCAATCCCGAACTCAATTCCGATCTCCATGTCTCAGATTGCTTCGTCGCTTCGCTTCTCGCAATGACGAAGTATGCTGTCGGTGATTGTCGTTCCCATCAAATATGAACTCAAGACGCCGTTGCTTTCGCTTTTATTTCCCGTTTTTCGCCCAAATAAATCCAAATTCGCCATTAGGATTTGGGCGCAATGGCTCAGAGTGGATGAGATGCGAGGCAGCAGGCGTATTTTTGAAGTGAATAGAACTTGGGTTCATGAACAAAAAAATGCGCCGATAACGAAGCAGATCGCCGCTATGAACATTGCCCCGGATTCGGCGTCCTATTGACGAATCCGGATAAAAAACAACCCCCTCTGCCGAGGGGGTTTTCCAAGGAGGTTATGAAAAGGCCCATTCCTTTTCACTTATAATTATACCCACGCCCCCGACGTTCAACCAACATTTCTAAAATTCCGCCGAACCGTTTTAGCCTTAAAAAACGAGACTCTTGCCTGTTTCCTTTCTCTCAAAAATGGTTTTTCACGCTTCGCCCGTAATTTTTCCTGACAAATGACACTTCAGCCCGTTTTTCTTGCGGAATTGTCCACTTCCACAACAAATTGAGCTAAACTGGATAGCTGTTGCGCGGTTTTGGTAATTCGGCATGGGCGAATGGCAAATCGCAACAGAGAAAACACAGCAAAGGGGATGCCATGACAGCGAGCAAGTATACAGATTACATGTACAACTTTATAAAGAGGGTGGTCGACACCGTCGGCCCGAGGGAATCAGGCAGTGAAAGCGAGAAGAAATGCGCGCGGCTGCTTGCGGAGGAATGGACGCCGGTCTGCGACCGGATTGACCTCGAACCGCTTACCTGCAGCCCGACCGCCTACCTCGGTTTTTTTCCGCTGTTAAATCTGCTTTATGTGCTTTCGGCGGCCGCCTACTGGATTTATCCTCCGGTTTCTTTCGCTATCGCGATGGCCGCCTTCATCATCATGTTCTTGGAGTTTGTGCGCTATAAGGAACTGCTCGACCCGCTTTATCCGAAAAAAGATACTCTCAACGTTGTCGGAACGATAAAACCGCGCGGCGAAGTTAAACGCAGACTTGTCGTGTCCGGCCATATCGATTCCGCCTACGAGTTCAACCTGTGGCTGTTCCTTAAAAACGGGGCGACCCCGCTTATGATCGCCGCGATTCTGGCGCTCCTGTTTCTGGTCGGGATCACCTTTGCGAAGACCTTGGCGATGTTCGGCGGCAACGCGGACGCGGGAATTTACTTGAAACTCGGGATCGCGATGGTGGCGCTCTACCCGATCATCGCGCCGTTCACGTTCTTTCACACATACACGGCCGTGCCGGGGGCGATGGACGACATGGCGGGCGTCAGCGTCGCCGCCGGGCTCGGCAAATACCTCGCCGACGCGAAAAAAGACGGCTCGTTCTTTCCCGAAAACACAGAAGTGCTGCTCGTCGGCATGGCATGCGAGGAAGCAGGCCTCCGCGGCGCAAAACGCTACGCGGCAAAACATCTCAAAGAGCTCAAGGCCATCCCGACTCAAATTATCAATTTCGACAGCATCTACGACCATGACTTCTTCACCGTCATCGGCTTCGAGGTATGCACGACGGCGAAACACAACCCGAAACTTGTGAACAAACTGCTCGAAATCGCAAGAAGCAACGGCCTGAAAGCGAAAAAGGGAACGATCCCGATCGGCGCGACTGACGCCTCCGCTTTTACGCAGCTCGGCCTTTCTTCGACAACAATACTCTGTCAGGACAACACGCGCCTTGTGCCGAATTATCACACGCGCCACGACACCATCGAACACATCCGCCCGGAAGCGCTCGAAGTGTGCCTTCAGGTCGCCATCGACGCTCTCAAGAAGATAGACGCCGGCGAGTTGGGGTAAAGCTCAAAATACTGCCGTGAAGCTTATCAGGGGCCGGCCTTCCTTTTTGCGTATGAAACGGTTTTGAGCAAACCGGCGCAGGCCTTCTCTTGCATTTTTCGCGTATAATCGCCATAATTTTTTTATCGCGTTATGCCGACACGCGCGCCGGAGACGGCCAATTAAATTATGATGAATTCGAATTGTATATTAGATATTTCTTTGTTTTGTAATTACAATGGAACAATGCGCAGATTTTCCGGATTGAATGATGAAATCCACGCGTTTCAATGAAATGGCAAAGCAGCGGCTCTGACTGAATGATGATTAGAAAAACAATTATGCGCGGAGCGCCGGCGGCGCTTTTTCTGGCGGCGTTCGCTGTGTTTGCGCTATTTCCGTCAGCGCCCGCGCTCGCCGAAGGCTACCACACCGTCGCCGTTATCGACTACCCGTTCCAGCTCCGCGACTCCGATGCCTCTCTTACTTTCGCCCTGAACACTTCCATTTCCTACCGCCTCGAAGCGCTTCCGGACACAAGCCTCGTCCCCGAATCCGACCTCGAAATGTACCTTCAGCAATCGGATATCGAGGATCTGTGGAGCATGAGCAAGACGGCCGCCAGGAAATTCGCGCGCGCCTCGAACGCCGATCTGATAATCCTGGGCCGCCTCAGCCTGTCCGCGCCAGGCGCGGTCTCCGCCGAATTCCGCGTCATCTATCTCGCGCTCGACGAAACCGTGCGCACTTCGCGCATCACTTTCAAAATTCCGGCCGGCGACACCGCCAATCTGCAGAAAAAAGCCTTCGAACGGCTCGCTTCGAAACTGCCTTTTTCCGTTCCGGCGGCTTTCTGGAAAACACAACGGATCACCCGCTCCGCAAAGGCTTTCGACTGGTTCGGCGAAGGCCTTCGCCACATCGCCGCTCGCCGCGACGAGGCCGGCCTCACCGCCTTTGAAAAAGCCCTCGCCGCCGAGCCCGACTCGCGCGACATCCATTTCTACATCGGTCGCTATTACGCAACCCGTCAGTTCAATTACGAACGCGCCCTTTTCCACCTGAACGCGGTCCTGAAAAAAAATCCCTCCGAAGCCGCCGCACACTACTGGCTCGGCTTCACTTTCTACCTCAAAGCCGACTACCCTTCGGCTATCAGGGAATTCGAAAAAGCAAAATCCATCGACGAACATTCCATGGAAACTCTTCTGCTTCTGGGAACGCTTTACGAAGAGAGCGGCAACTACTCGTCAGCCGCCTCGAACTATCGCGAGGCTCTTAAACTGGCGCCGCAGCGCGCGGCTGTCTGGTACTCGCTCGCTTCCGCCCTCGCTGTGATGGGGAAACCGGACGAAGC
Organism: bacterium; assembly: GCA_041664945.1. Classification (GTDB taxonomy): domain Bacteria; phylum UBP15; class UBA6099; order UBA6099; family UBA6099; genus JBAYJY01. Next base: position 17,673 of record JBAYJY010000008.1, read on the forward strand.
TATCATCGCGCTACAACGCACTCTCGAACTGGACCGCAAGAGCTTCTACGACATGGCACGCACCGACGCCGACCTCTCCTCACTGCGCCGCACTCCCGCGTTCAACAAACTGCTGGAGTCGTTCAAACCGTGATGAATAAAATATTCGCATTTCCGCTCCTCATAACAATCGCCGCTTCGGCCGCCTTTTGCTCCGGCTGCGCGCGCAAACAGTACAGCGCGCCCGGGCAATTCGCCACCGCCGCGAAAACCTCCGCTCCGGCGGCCCGCGCCCCTATCGCTCCGGCGCCTCTCGCCGCGGAAGTCAACTCCGCCGCCGGCAACTCAGCCGCCCTCGCAGAAATCAGAAAATCGGGCATCCTTCGCGCCGCTCTCGACTGCTCCCGCCCGCCGCTCTGCTACAAGGATTCATACGGCGTCGCCCGCGGCTTCGAGGTCGACCTGCTTCGCCAGACCGCCTCCGCGCTCGGCGTCAAACTCAACATCGTTCCTGCCGGCGCGGACGCCGCCATCTCCGGGCCTTTCAAACTCAATCCCGAAAAACCCGACGCCGGCCTGATCGCTTATTACTATTCCGCGAAAACCGGCTGGCTCGCCCTTCGCGTAAACGGCGACGCCGGCCTGCGCGATGCGGTGAAACTTATCTGGGACCACCTTTACGACACCGGCACGTTTCAGCAACTGTTCCTTAACCGCCTCCAGCAGCCTCAGGCGTCCGACATAAAGGCGGGCAGAAAATGAAACGACGCGGAATATCGAGAAACCTCGTCATATCCATGCTGCTCATCGTGGCCGTGGTTCTCGCCTGCTCGGTCGGCGCCTACATGCTGATGCTGACTCGCAACTTCAACCGCTCGATCTCGGACGAGATCTCCGCCGGCCGCGAAGCGATTCGCCTGAAGGCTGTCGAGCGGACCCAGCGCGCTCAACTGATCGCGCGTTTCGCGGCGACCGACCCCGACCTGCGCCGCATAGCGAGCCTCGCCGCCGATACGAAAAACTCCGCCGATATCGATTTCGCAAGCGTCCTCGCGCGGTTCAGACTCATCGAGCCGGACGCCGACCTGCTGACTATCGCCGACGCCGACGGCCTCGTTCTCGCTCAGGTCGAGCCTCAGGACCCGATGGCCCCCGGCCCCCGCGACAGACGCGGCGAACCCCTTTTCCTCAACCCTCTTTTCCAACGCGCTTCCTCCGGCCGTTCCGCGGCCGGCGTCGAACTCTGCCTCCCGGACGTCATCTGCATCGACGCTTTCGAACCGATCCTCAAAGAATCCGGCAAGAGCCGCCTCGTCTGTTCCATCGAAGCGATCAAAAAAGATATAAATTCAAAATGCATCGTCGGCTATGTCCGCGTCGGCTTCGCGATCGGCGACACGTTCGCTCGCGAGGTCAAGCTTGCGACCGGCACCGACCTGTTCCTTCTGCGCCGAGACCGCGGCATCGCCAGCTCGCTGCCCCCCGAAACTTTCACTCCGGACACCGCCCGCCTGCTCGCCGACACCGCGGCGCTCTCTCAGGCGGCGCCGGACCGGCTAAATAAAAGCGGAGAACCGGGCATCAAACTCGGCGGCATTCCTTACACGCTCGACACGGAAAAGGTGTCCGACGCCGCCGGCCGCGAGATCGCCCTTCGGGTCATCGCGCGCAGCGCGGCCGAGGTCGAAAATGCGCGCCGCGAAGCTATCAAGGTTCTCGCGGCGATCGCCGCGCTCGGCTTCGCTCTCGCACTGTCGCTCAGCGTTTTCTCTGTCCGCAGAATCTCGAAACCTCTCGGCGAACTTCTCGGCCGCGTCCGCGAAATAACTGACGGAAACCTGAACGTTCAGATTCCGGAAGGCCGCAACGACGAGATCGGCGAACTCGCAGGCGCCTTCAACGAAATGACCCGCTCGCTTTCCGAACGCGACCATTTGCTCCGCGAGAATTCCAGCGAACTCCAGCGCAATCAGGACCAGTTGATTCAGTCCGGGAAACTCGCCGCCATCGGCGAACTCGCGGCGGGCATCGCTCACGAGATCGGCAACCCGCTCAGCGCCATCTCCGGTTACGCGCAGATGATTCAGCAGAAAAAACACACGCCGGACCAGCAATCCGGCTTCGCCAAGGAAATCGAAAACGAAGCGGACTTCATCGAGCGCATTATTCACGACCTGCTCGAATTCTCGCGGCCGTCCGAAAAGATCATGGAGCCCGCAGATCCGGTCGCTCTCGCGGAGGCGGCGCTTAAAACCGTCTCGACGCACAAAGCTTTCAACAATATTAAGATAGAAAAAAATTTCGCGCCGGACATTCCGCCCGTGCCCTGCTACCGCAAGGAAATCCAGCAGGTGTTCATGAACCTGATTATGAACGCGGCTCAGGCTATGCCTAAAGGCGGCGCTATCTGGCTCGACGGCGAACGCCGCCTCGACTGCGTCAAGTTCCGCGTGCGCGACAACGGTCCCGGCGTCCCCGCGAACATACGGGGCAAAATCTTCAACCCGTTCTTTACGACCAAACCGCCCGGCGTCGGCACCGGCCTCGGCCTCGCCATCACCTACCGGATTATCGAAAAACACGGCGGCGCTCTCAAGCTTGAGGACTCGCTCTCAGGCGCCTGCTTCTCTTTCACGCTTCCGCTCGAATCGAAGAAGTGATACAATGCTCTTTATTCCGAATCAGCCATCGGGATTCGGTTTTATCAGAGGCGGAGGGTCTAACTCCATTGACGGCAAGAATACTCGTTATAGATGACAAGGAAAATATCAGACGCCTGATCTCCACGGACCTGATGGGACAAGGCTATCTGGCCGACACCGCGGAAGACGGGGCGTCCGGCCTGGAATGTTTCAACGATGTCATCTACGACCTTGTGATAACCGATGTTAAAATGCCGGGAATGAACGGCCTCGAGGTTCTCGAAGCGGTGAAGGAAATCAGCCCGGACACCGCGGTTATTGTCATGACTGCGTTTGCGGACATGGACGACGCGATTCTCGCGCTCAAGCGTGGAGCGGCCGACTATCTGCGCAAGCCGTTCAAGCTCGAGGAAATCCGGAGCGCGGTCGAAAAAGCGCTCGACAGGCAGCGGCTGATCGTCGAAAACAGGCTGCTGCGCCGCGAGGTCGAGGAGAAATACAAGTTCTCGCAGATTGTGTCACGAAGCAAAGAAATGGAAACGGTGCTGAACGCGATCCGGCGGCTGTCCGGCGCGCAGAGCAACGTTCTGATAACAGGCGACACCGGAACCGGGAAGGAACTCGTCGCGCGCGCGATCCATTTCAACAGCCCGCGAAAAGACAAGGCGTTCGTCGTCGTCAACTGCGCGGCGATTCCGCCCACGTTGCTTGAAAGCGAACTGTTCGGACACGCCAAAGGCGCGTTCACCGACGCGTGGCAGGACAAGCAGGGCCGCTTCGAGGAAGCCGACGGCGGCACTCTCTTTCTCGACGAAATCAGCGAGATGAGCCCGCCCACACAGGCGAAACTTCTCCGCGTCCTTCAGGACGGCGAGTTCAGCCGCGTCGGCGAAAACCGCGTCCGCAAATCCAGCGTCCGTGTGCTCGCCGCCACTAACGTCGACCTCACGCGCGCCGTCGATGACGGCAGCTTCCGCAAAGACCTTTTCTTCCGCATCAACGTCCTGCCCATCCATCTCCCGCCGCTCCGCGAACGCCGCGACGACATCCCGCTCCTCCTGCGCCATTTTCTCGACATCTCATGCCGCGAAAACCAATTGCCCCTCAAACATTTCACTCCGGAGGCGATGCAGTTTCTGATCGACTACAACTGGCTCGGCAACGTGCGCGAGCTTCAGAACCTCGTCGAACGCTGCGCTCTCATGACTCAGGGAAGCGAAATACGACTCGAAGACCTGCCGCGCGAAATGAACGCCTCCGAACAGCCGGGACTCCAGAGCTTTGTCCCGGACGGCAGCGACGACGTTTCGCTAAAACGCGCCCTACCCCGCCTCACCGAAGCCGTCGAAAAAGAACTCATCATCCGCGCGCTCAAAAAATCAGGCGGCAACAAGGAACTCGCCGCCCAAATGCTCGAAATCTCGCGACGCTCCCTTTTCTATAAACTTAAACAATACGATATTTCCTGAAATATGCAGTCAAGGCCGCTTTGCGGCCTGCTTTCGGACCGTGTTGTTACGCATTGCATGATAACTAATCTATGAAACCCAGATGATTGACTGAGCAAATCCTTTAATCTCTGAATTATGATAACTTATGGGTGCCATGCACAAAGCTATTTCCTTTGTGCATGAAGAAATTTCTCATTACCACGCTTCGCGTGGTAATGCAGTCAAGGCCGCTTTGCGGCCTGCTTTCCCTCGATACCTTCTACTTTCTGCCATCTACTGTTTTTCCGCGCGAAGCGCTTTGGAATGCGGTGGCTCGACACCGCTTTAGTATGCCGGAAACATGTTTCCGGCTAACAAAGCGACATCATGATGTCGCACTCCAAATATTTCTAAATCCTCTGCTATAAATGGGTTGTGACCCCGCCCTGCCTACTTAACCAATATATCCGGCCTCCGATAAATCTTTCCGCCGATTTCAACATCAATATAGGGCCAATTTCCGGTTTGCGTTATAAACGTATTCTCTTTCTCGCCGACGATTATCGTGTCTTCAACCTTCGTGCCTGTGATAGAAGGATTCCATGCGAAAACGGAGTTGGACTTTACGACGCCGGCGGTTTTTTCGTTCGCGGTGTAGTAGCGCGTCCGGTATCCGGCCGGGCCGCCCTGATGGTGCAGCAGCCACTCGCCGTCGAAACCGGCCGCTTTATATTCCGCGGTCGCCGCGCGGAACACGTCGGCGATCGGAACGCCGGGGCGGGTCAGACCGTTGAACGTCGCGTCGACGCGGGCGCAAGCTGCGTGCCGCCGCGCGAGGTCGGCGCTCACCGCGCCGAACGAAACAATACGCGTCGCCGACGCTATCAGGCCGCTCCGCCGCCCGCAGACGACGATCATCGCCGTCTTTTCGATCTTGTTGCCTGTCGGCAACGGGTGCCGGTATTTCAGCAGCCGCTCGTCGGCGGCGACGAGCGCTACGATTGGAACAATCCCGCGGTTGTAGCACTCGGCGGATAGCAGGCCCGCGACTTCGAACTCCGTCATGCCGGGCTTCAGCGACCGCGCGGCCGCCTCGAGCGCTTCGGCGGAATCTTTGCCCACCGCCCGGAACCGCTCGACTTCTGATTCCGTCAGCGACATCTGAAGCTCGATAAAATCGTCAGACAGCGGCGCCGCTCCGGGGAACGCGTGGTCGGCGAGAATTTTCTTGCCTTCGAGTTTGCCGGATAGAAACGCGTCCCGGCTGTCAGCCCATTCGAGCGCGACTATTTCAATCGGCAGCCCACCGAGTTCTTCATCCTTCAGACGGCCCGCCTCGATCCTGTTCGTCGCAATGCAAAAAGCGTCCTGTTTGATGATCATCGTCGCCACGCCGTAGTCCGTCGCCGTGTTCACATGGTCGGACCCGCCGCATGTCGCCCACGCGAAATTATCCGTCCTCTGCAACGCGATCACATCCGCGCTTTTATTCGAAAGATATTCCCTTATAGAAGCGATCTTGATCTCAAACTCCTTGTTTATGTCCATTCAGCAGCCTCCGTTTAATAGAACTCGAACACGAGAATATTCTATCCGTGTCGCCGCGCAATACAAGTAATGAAAATGTTAGACATAGCTCAGATGATTGACTGATGGGCGCCATGCACAAAGCGATTTCCTTTGTGCATGAAGAAACAACTCGTTGTTTGATTTCATATTTTTTTCTCGTTCCGACGTTTCACGTCAGAATGCAGACAAGGCCGCTTCGCGGTCTGCTTTCGCAATCTACAGTTTGCTGTTTTTATTCTTTCCCTTTCTGCCTTCTACTATTTTTTGCTTTTGCTGAGTTCTGGATTCTGGATTCTGTGTTCTCTGTTTTCGCTGTTGGCTGTTTTTACGCTTTCCCCTGTCTGCTGTTTACTGTCTGCTGTCTACTGCCTTTTCAGCTTTTCCCTTTCTACCTTCTACTTTCTGCCATCTACTGTTTTTCCGCGCGAAGCGCTTTGGACTGCGGCGGCTCGACGCCGCTTTGTAATGTTGCGGTTGAGCGAATGCGTCTGTTCAAAAAAACAAACTGTCATATTTCGTAATTCCGGACCCGGCCCCGAATACACTGTTGAGCCATCCGCCCTGACATCCTGTCCACAATGGATTCCCGATCTCCGTCGGGAATGACGGACAGGCAAACAACAGCGAGTAACGAGTAGCGATAACTTAGGAAAAGGTGTAAAAGACAGAATACAGAACTTTGAATGCAGAGAAAAGCTTAAAAGCATTTTGTGAGCAGAAAGTAGATGTAATGCCGCGCCACATTGTCATTCCGAGCGAAGAGAGGAATCTTCAATAAAACATCAATAGCGCTTCATGCCATTTTTATACACGGATACCGGATTCAAACTCAAAAATAGAACGTCATTCCGGTCGGAGCGCCGGAATCCAATTTGACAGGATGTCAGGAGAGATTGGCTTTCTGATTAAAATGTACCTACGATAAATTCGCTCAGTTCTTAATCCAATTCTGTATGTATTACTATCCTCTTCTCAGATACGTTGCAAAAACTCGCGCAAAATGCACGAAAATACACGCGAAAGCGCTCTTTTTCGCATGTTTTTGTTCCTTTTTTGCATAAACTGTACACTTCTTACACACCTTTAACGCACTTCTTACGTATCTTTTACACACCTTTTACGCACTAATTACGTATGAATTACGCATCTTTTACGCACGTTTTACGCATTAAATTTGCGCGTCACGCTGATTTTATACGGCAATGTTGCCGTTTGATCAAATTGAGGGTTTTGGCTCTGAAAACGCCGAAAACCAAGATGTAATTTTAGCGGCATCTAATAACTAATTAGCAACATAGTTGCCGGGAAAAGCAGACCGCGAAACAACCTGCTGAACGGCCTAATCTGCATTCCCGCGCCGGAGCGTGTGAACGAGAAACCGATTAAGCGCCAATAAAAAACGCCCCCCTTTTGCTACAGGAGGGCGCGTTTTGTCTATAATATTTTGCTTCTGTCTACCTTATTGGCAACCGATATGGCGCGATATGACGATGCGCTGGACTTCGGATGTGCCTTCGCCGATTTCGAGCAGCTTCTGGTCGCGATAGAAGCGTTCCACGTCGTACTCCTTCATCAGGCCGTAGCCGCCGTGGAGCTGGACGGCGTGGTTGACAACACGGTACATGACTTCGGAGCAATATAGTTTCGCCATCGCCGCGAGTTTCGAGTACGGCTTGTGCTGACTCTTGAGCCAGCAGGCTTTATAGAGCATGTTGCGCGCGGCTTCGATCTCTGTGGCCATGTCGGCGAGCTTGAAGGCGTTGACCTGAAAGCGGGTGAGCGGCACGCCGAACTGTATGCGGTTCTGCGCGTATTTGAGCGCCTTTTCGAAAGCGCCCTGGGCGCCGCCCAGCCCCATGGCCGCGATGCTGAGCCGGCCGCCGTCGAGCGTTTCGAGCATCTGCTTGAACCCGTCGCCCCGGCGTCCGAGCACGTTCTCCTCGGGCACTCGGCAATCGTCGAAGTAAAGCTCGCACGTGTTCGACGCGCGCCACATCATCTTGCCCTTCATCGTTTTCGTTGTGAAGCCCGGCGTTCCGTTCGGCACGAGTATGCAGCTCAGTTCGTTCTTGCCGTCCTCGCGCCTTCCGGTTATGCACTGCACGGTGGACACGAGCGACATCGGAGTTCCGGCGTTCGTGATGAAAATCTTGCTGCCGTTGATGACCCATTCGCCGTTTGTCAACTTACCGTTTGTCTTCGACGCCTGAGCGTCCGAGCCGGCGTCGGGTTCGGTCAATCCGAATGCGGCCAGCCCTTCGCCGGAGCACAGTTTGGGCAGGTATTCCATTTTCTGAGCTTCGCTGCCGAAATAGAAGATCGGGCCTATGCCGAGCGAGTTGCCGGCGGCGACAGTCGCCGCGTGAGAGCCGTCCACGCGCGCTATCTCCTCCACCGCTATTATGTACGAGATATAATCCATTCCGGAGCCGCCGTACTTCTCGGGCAGGAACATGCCGAAGCAGCCGAGATCGGCCATCTTTTTCGTCAATTCGTTGGAAAATTCCTCGTTCTCATCCAGTTTTTGCGCCACAGGCGCGATTTCGTTCTCCGCGAAGTCGCGGATTGTGCTGCGCAAAATGTTTTGATCCTCGGATAAATCGAAGCATAGCATGGATGGACATCCTCCTTAGTTTGACAGTCCGGCCTCCATCATCAAAGAGCGGTCCGGTTATGAAATTTCCCGATTCAAATTCGAATGCGGGGAAACCATTTCGTCTGAAAGCGCGTTCCCAACAATTCGTAGCCTACAAAGAAAATAGAAAGTTGCGTTCACCGTCTGTTGCGAGGCGCTAAGCGAGGATGCGATACCTGAGTTGTTACTCTATTAAATAGCTTTTGAACGTAACTTCGGAATAAGCCTACCACAAAACTGCAATCAGGACAATAAAAAATAAATCTCGGGGAAAATGCCCATTCGCAAAACATGATTTGAATCCGGAATTATTTAACGCCTGCGTTCAGACGCTTATCGCTCGATCCGAGATAGGAGTCGATATCAACGCGGAAAGCGCCGCGCGAGGAGACGACATAGAGATATTTTCCGGCCCTGTCGAGTTTGAGCGCGGAAGCGCGGGCGCCGGCTGCGCCCGATCTTAAAACGCGGCCCGTTTTCAAATCTGTCGCCATGAACCGGCCGCTGTAGTAACCGGCGGCGAAAAGAATATTCCGCCGCGTGTCGAGCGCGAGCGCGCGGGCGCCGGCCGGGCCCGGCAAAACCCTGACGGCCTTGAGCGACGCCAGGTCAATCTCGTAAATATTGTCGCGGTTGAAACTCGTCATATAAGCGACAGGCTTTGCCGGATTCAGAGCGAGAGCCGGTCCGGCGTCGGGCAAAACGCCCATCGAAACGATCCTGAACCGCTCCGGTTCTATTCGCACAAGCGCGGCTTTTCCGGAAGCGTCCGCCGGACCCGCGAGCGCGTAGAGCGAATCGCTCGGCGCGTGAACGGCGAGCGCCCAGCCGCCTGTGCGGAACGCGATCGAGCGCGGCTCTAAAAACCGGACCGCGCCCGTCCGGAGGCCGCTTTCGGCGTCGAACTCCGCCACCCCCGGCTGTCCGTCGTATAAAACATAGAATGCGTTGCCGTACGGCAATATCGCCCGCGCCTCGCCGCCCCAGTCGGTTTTCACCGGGAAAACGCCGGCCTGTCCCGACCCGTTCTCGCCCGAGACGACCGCCTTCTCCCCTTTAGCGTCGAGCGCGTAGATGACAGGCCGCAACGGGTCTGCGGCGAGCCGGTCCGGAGAAACGCCGGCCAGATCGTAATAGCCGGAACTTTTCAGGTTATTGTCGAGTTTGAGCAGTTTCTTTTCGTAAGCGAGCCACACGCAGTTTAGAGTCGGGCAAGGCTGAACATCGTTTATTTGTGGCGGCCGCAAAGCCGCGTCGCCGCCTTTCGTTTCGCGCGGCGGAAGCATCCTCACGACGCCCGGCTTCTTCGAGAACTCTTTGCCGCCCGCAGCCGGAAACGCGCCCGAGAAATTCAGCGCCGCGAAGAGCGCCACGATTGCCGCCATGAACGCCCGGACAAACATTCGCGGCGCGCGGAGCCGGGAAGCGAGCCGGACGGCGATAAGAAACACCGCGAGAAACGCGGCCGCCGGAAGGACAGCGTCGCGAACGAACATCAGCAAGTCGGCCGGGAAACGCGAGGCGAGATAGGGGAGCCTGTAAAACGGGACGGCGCCGCTGTGGCTCATCGCGAGTCGCATGGGAACTACGGCTGCGGCGAAGAGAAACGCGAGTTCGAGCGCGAAACCTGCGAAGAACCCGCCGCCGAAAAGCTTCGCCGCCGCGCATCGCGAGACGAAAAGAAAAGCGACGGCCGCCATGAGAACGTTCAGCGTCTGCATCATGGTCGCGGCGTCTTCGAGCCTCAGAAGCGCCGCCCGCGCGCAAAGAAAAACGCACGCCGCGAAAGCCGCCGCGTCTGCTGCGAGATAGACGCCGGCCAACAACCTGTCGTTATATCCTCTGGACATTTAATCCGCTACGCTCCGCGATCAGATCATGCGTTTATCCCGATGTAGAACCGGGCGCCCGTTCCCCATCGCCGCTGCGGCGATGATGATATCCGCCGGGGGAACAGCCAATCCCTTTTTGCGGAGCGCATAAGCAAACTGATTGGGCGCTAAACGGCGGTTACGCCGTCATCGGCGCGCCGCAGGAGGGGAAACAACGGCGTTCTTAAACTTCCGATTCGAACGGGCCGTACTGGACTTCGCCGTCGTACTCGCGGAAGGTCGAAAATTCGAGCGGGTCGTGGGCAACCCACGAGGCGTTCTTGATGGTTATTTTCGTTCCGGGCAGGACGGTTTTCCGAACATTGATTTTGAACTGCTTGCTGTTCAGATTTATGAGTTTTTCTTCGAGATCTTCCTTTTTTTCCTTGAAGGCGCGCAGGCGCGAGAGGAGCGCGAAGCGGTCACGGGAAAGATGCAGCACGCGCTGTTTCTGTTCGGCTGACATTTCGCCCGGAGTGGTCTGTGCGCGTTTCTCGGCGCTGTCTATCGATTTCGACTGCATTTCGGAGAGTCTTTCGGCCTCGTGAATTTCGGCCTCGATCCTGTCGAGTTCCTCGCGCATGGTGGGGCTGCCGCCGACTTCGAGAATTGTGGGAGTGGCGGTGTGGGTGCCGGTCTGGTTACAGGTGATCGTCTTCGTCGCGCGGGTGATGCCGCCCATGATGAAGCCTTTTTTGCCGACCATTTCAACTTTTCCCGACGCGCTCACTTTTGAGTACATGATCGACTCGTCAACATAGACGTCGCCTTCGCAATAGACGGTCGCGTTATAGATGAATTTCGTCGTCAGGTTGCCGCGGCAGATGATAAGCGCCTTGTCCATGCCGCTTACGCCCTGCTTGATGTTCAGATTGCCGCCGCACTCGATCGTGCAGGCCTCGACGCAGGCGCCGATATTGATGTCGCCGGTCGACTTGACGGAGAACCCGGAGATAACGTTTCCGCGAATGTTGACCGTGCCCGTGAAACTGATGTTGCCGGTGGAGAAATCAACGTCGGCCGGAATGTCGATAACAGGAAAAACGCTTATTTTCTTATTTACAAGTTTCGGCTGCCCGTCAACCGAGGCGACAATTACATTCGGGTCATTGGAATCCGGCTTGGTGTTGAGGCCGATCGGGACCGGTATGTCCTTGCCCGGTTTCGGCAAAACCTCCTCGCCGTAAACGGTTCTTCCCGGAATCCCCATCGTTGCCGGATTCTTGCGCGCGAGAGGATCGCCGGCCTTGCACTGCTGGAACAGGTTCAGTTCCCTGAAATCGACTTCGCCTTCCTCGTTGATGCGCGGTTTCGGCTTCTCGGAGGCTGTTTCGAAGTAATACTCAATTCCTCCGTTTTCGCCGTCGGAGGACTTCTGGCCGACCGCGATCACAATATTTTCGTTGAATATTCCCTTATTGACAACATCCTTGACGATGTCGTTTTTGATTCCGAAAATGATGTTGTTGCGCTGCAGGTAGCCGAAAATGTCGTCGGCGGTGATCGCTTCGCCTCCGAAAGGCGGCGAGAGCTTCAGTATCGCCTCGGTCGCGTCCTTGGAGACAGTTACGTCGAAACGGCCGTCGCGCTTCTCGCCAACAGGCTCGAAGTCCTTGAACCGGAACGTGGCAAGCATGTTTTCGATCTTTTCGAGGTCGAGATAAAAAGTTCCGGCTCCGGCCTCCTTGACCGCGTCCATAACATCTTTCAATTCAGCTTTCCGGCCGTGCCCCATCGGCGGCTCGATCTTCACGTAGAGGATTCTTTCATCGCTGTCCAACTTCGTTCTCACCTTGCCGTCCACCGGCTCCGGCTGCGGCGGCGCAAACAGCGTTGGCGCCGTCATGTTCTCGGCAAACGCCTTTTTAATTGCATTCTGGTCGACATTCGAGACCTTCTTCTGCGCCAGAACCGCAGTTATCTCGGCCATCATTCTTTCCTTCTCGGAGAAACATGACGCGTCGAGCGTCAGAAAAACGCCTTGCGGTTCAAATGTAATCTTAAATTTCCCGCTTTCGCTTCCGATTGTCATATAATTGTCCTCGATATAGTGTTCAATATTGAACGCGCAAAGGTCCGGATAATAACCACGGCCGCTTGACACCACAGATGCGCTGTTTAATATTAAGTCATTCTGTTCATCCAGTCAACGGGACTTGTTCTTGGACAAATACATTAACAAAAGAGAATTAATACCAACCCTCATACGGACGGCTTTAGGCATTTCGCTGGCTTATCTTATCTTCATCGGCCGTTTCGGCATTCCGTCTTCGAGGATGGAGCTTTCGCTCGCCGTTCAGGTTCTGACGGTCGCATATATTTTGATCTCTTTGTTCCTCCCGGAGCAGTGGGCGCCGGGCTCGTGGCTGCTTTTCATGCTCGATACCGGCGCGGCGTTCTTTGCGCTCGCTAAATTCGGCGGCCTGAACGGTTGGCCGGCGATTCTGCTGCCTCTTCTCGCGCTTTCGGCGTCCGTCAGATTCCCGGCCAAGATCGCTCTTGCGGCGACGCTTCTGATCGCGGTTGCCGTTTTTGGATTGACGAATCTTCCGGGCTTCGGCGTTCCGATCTACCAATACGGTCTTTATGCCGCGCTGATGCTGCTCTGCTGGTCCCTCGCTTCGCAACTGACGGTGGACGCCGGCGAAGCGAAATATAAGATGATGTACCTCGACCAGGAGCGCGCCTGCTCCGAACTCGAGGAGCGGGTCAAGGATATGGAAAAGAAGATGCAAGCGCAGACGATAGTGGATCAGGCGACCGGCCTGAAAAACTTCCGCTACTTCCGCTCGCGCATCGAGGAGGAAATGCTCCGCGCGAAACGCAAGGGCTATGTCATATCGCTGGCGCTGATCGAACTCGACGAAATGGCGGAATTCCAGACGGCTTACGGCGAAACGGAATGCCGCAAGGCGCTTCATAAATTCTCCAACATCCTCAGGGATATGTTCCGCAACACCGATCTGATCGGCCGCTACAAGGAGAACCAGTTCCTTGTAATGATGCCGGAAACCGACGCCCGCGCATCGCTCATCCCAATGATGAGATTCAAGAAAAAAGTCGATAACGCGGGATTCGGACCCGAAAACAGGTTCACTTTTCACTTGAGCGTCGGGATATCGTGTTACCCGAACGATGTGCAGGAAGTCGGCGGCCTGCTCAGCCTCGCCCAAGGCGCGCTTAGGCGCTCTCAGCAGAAAGGACAAGGCATGACCACTCTCGCGGCTTCCCTCTTCAAGAAAGGTCCCGGCGCCTGAAACCATGACACTCATCGAAAACAGGCGCGCAGACTCGCGCATAGCGACCCTGATCTTCTTCGGCTTTCTCGCGCTGTTCCTCCTGACGCTCGCGCCGGACATCATGTTCGAGGACTCCGGCGAGTTCGCCACAAGCGCTTATTCGCTCGGCGTGGGACACCCGCCGGGATACCCCCTATACAACCTTCTGGGCCGCGCGTTTGAAGCGCTCCCCCTCTTAAACCCCGCCTTCAGAATCAACCTGATGTCGGCGTTTTTCGGAGCCCTCGGGCTGGCCGCGCTTTTCGCCGCGGCGCGCGCTCTCGGCTTCTCCCGCTTCGCCTCTTTCATCGGCGCAGCCGCTTGCGGGCTTTCCGTCACGCTATGGTCGCAGGCTGTCATCTGCGAAGTCTACACGCTCAACACGCTTCTCATCGCGGCGCTTCTCTGGGCGATGGCGCTTATGCGCAACGGCAGCAGCCGCGCCCTGCCCGCTTTTTTTGTTTTGCTCGGCCTCGCCGCCGCTATCCATTACACCACGCTCGTCGCCTTCGTCCCGGCTCTGGCTATCGCCGCGTTCTGGCCCGGCGCCCCTCGCAAGCGGCGTTTCGCCGGCTTCGCCGCAGGCGCCTTCCTGATGGCTTCTATGACCGCCATCTATTCGCTCCTGCCTTTCAGAGCCGCCGCAAACGCTATTTTCAACTGGCGCGACCCGAGCTCTCTGTTGCGATTCCTCGAACACATCAAGCGCTCCCAGTTTTCCGACTGGGAAAACCAGCTCGCATTCCACATGCCGACCGTGATGAAATATTTCACCAAGTTCATGGAAAATCTCCCGGCTGAATACTTCGGCGTTTTCCTCTTCGTCTCTCTGATCGGGATCGCGCTGCTGATTTCCGAGCGGCCGTGGCTCGGCGCCGCCGGGGCGTGGCTCTGGCTGGTCCAAAGCATCGGCATCCTGCTCTACATACGGTTCCATGCGGACGCCATCGGGTTCTCCGTAGCCCGCGTTTTCTACATCGGAGCCTATGCCGTAATGAGCGTATTCATCGCCGCCGGAACCGACGGCCTTATGCGCCACCTCGGCGCCGGAAAACCATGGCTCAGAACCGCAATCGCCGTCGCGCTCGCCGCGTGCCTCCTCTTTCCGCTCGCGCGCGGATACCGCCAGAACAATCTCAGCGCCGACAACCGGTTCGTCGAATTCGACCGCGACATTTTCCGCTATCTGCCCCGCGACGCGGTCTATTATCTCATGGGCGCTCACTTCATCGCGCCCGCCGTCTACCTCCGCTACACGCATAACCTGCGGCCGGACGTGACCCTCATCGACGGCACGGGCAATATGCTTATCAGCGAACTCGAAAAGCGCCGCGGCCCGTTCAAGCCGACAAACATCGTCGCGTCCATCGATCAGATGCTGGACCGCAACAACGGCCGGTTCCCTCTCGTGTTCAGCCAGCCGCAGCCGTTCGAGGGCGTTCCGTGGACGCTCGCTCAAAGAGGCCCTCTTTTCTTCCCGGCCGCCAAACCGGCTTGCGATCTCCGCGGCTGGAACCCCGCCAGCTACGGCTTCACTCCCGAATCCACCGCGGGCCGCGACTTCGAAACGCGCGCCCTCGTTTCCTTCCTCGACACCCGCATGGCGGAATGCGAGTTCATGAACGGCAATAACGCCGCCGGCCTTGCATACGTCGACCGCTCGGTGAAATCTTACCCGGATTCGGCGCAGGTCAGCCTCATGGCCGGCCAGTTGCTGGACCGCTACAACCTGAGCGAGGACGCCACCCTGAGGTATCAGGAAGCCCTTAAAATCAGCCCGACTTACATCGACGCCTTCATTCAACTCGGCAACCAGATGATCGAACAGAAACAACTTAACGCCGCCGAGGTTTACTTCAAAAAAGCGCTGGCGGTCTCACCCGACAGCTTACAGGTGAAGCTCGCGCTCGCCAATATCACAAGCCTCAAAGGCGATACGGCGCTCGCGCTCGACACTTACAAAGCGCTGCTCCGCGAAAATCCCGACTCGGTCATCATCATGGACAACCTTGCCAACACCTACCTCAGAACGCGCAGCATCGACGAGGCGCGTTCTCTTTTCGTCAAGGCGCTCAGAAAAGAGCCGAGCTCCCTCCTCACCCTGCTCGACTACAGCGGATTCCTGCTCGACGTCGGAGAACACGACAAGGCCCGCGCGCTGCTCGAAAAAGCTATTAAAAGGCGCCCCGATTTCGCTTACGCCCATTACAACCTCGGCATCGCCCTGCTTCAGCAGGACGACTTCACGGGCGCGGCCGAACACTTTTTAAGGGCCGTCGAGATATCCCCGAAAATCGCCGACGCATGGACGAATCTGATCATCGTTCTACTCGACCAGAACCGCATCAAAGACGCCCGCGACGCGATCATTCTGATGCGGGAAACCGCCGGCCTCGATCTCAATCAGCTCACCTTCGCCCTCTATCTCAAAACCGAGATGAAGGCCGCCGAGTCCGATCCGCAGGACGCGGAGGCATGGCGCAACGTCATCCTCGGCCTGCTCCAAGTCAAACAGTTCGACAAGGCGTATGAAAACATCAAGACTCTGAAGTCGATCGCCAAAACGCCTCTTCTTAAGGAACTCGCCGTTCTTCTCGAACAACAGGCCGACGAAGACTCTAAACCCACGGGACCGATAGGCCCGCGGCGCTGACGCCCTTACCGCCGCCCGTTTAATAATCGCCAAAGTTCAATTTCGCTTATTAGCGCGTAATTGCTTTCCCGGCTTTCGCTAAATTGGGCATTTGCCAAATAGCAAAAGGCGAAGCGGTAAATATAAATAATTGAAATTGCGAATTGGCGAGCAGTTGTTGACGAATAGGAGAATGTGGCACGATATGCTTGCAGCTTCACCCGCGTCCGGTTACGCATTGCGCACACATTTCAAACGCTACATACGGGCAAATACAGCATATGAGAAATCGGCTCTGTGAGAAATGAAATTAGGAAGCGTCTCGAAGAACCTTGTTTGCGGGCTTGCTTTTCAGCCTTTGTTCAAAGGGATCCGCAGGATGAGTGATTCAAGTTTTGCGGACCATTTCTCAAAGGCCTGCTGATCATATTCCTTTGGATACTTGTTGAAGTGACGGCCGACGATTTCCGAAAGATAGAGCGTTTTCAGAAGCCTCAGGAAAAACTTTGGATAGCGCAAAAGCTTGATGAAACCCGGAAGCTTTTTCAGGTTGTCTTTGGGGCCGAGTTTGTTTTCCATGTCCCAGTCGATGTCGAACGCGCCGCTTTTCATTATGCGGTCAAGGTAGAAACGGTCTTCCGCGAATATGTATTTCTGTATGACGTACATGCGCACGAACTTGCTGTCCTGCGCTGCCTTGTAGTCCACATTGTACTGCCACAGCGCGGCGACGTCGTTGCGGTTTGCGCTGATTGCCGAATGTATCGCCTTGGCTGCGAAATGCGCTGCGCGCATGGACGATGATATGCCTGAGCCGTTGAGGGGGTTGGGCATGCTCGCGCAGTCGCCGACAAGCGCCAGTCCGGGCGCCACGAAGGAGTCGAACGCATTGCGCAGCGGGATTCTCGCGGCCTTGCCGCCGCGCACTATCTTGTCTCCGATGCCGCCTTCCTGCTCGATCACTTCCTTAAGTATCTTCCGCGGATCGCCGTCGGGACATGACGCAAGTATGCAGACGTTGATGTCCACAAGGCCCGGCGTGTCCCGGCTCACCCACTGGACGCCGTCGTACTTCCCGAGCGTCAGTATAGAGCGGCCCTTTCCGTCGGTCAGGTCTTCGCGTATCTCACGGTATCCGAGTATCGTCTCGTTCTTCTTGAGGCTCTTACTGAACCCGTGCGTCTCTGGCATTTTCTCACGCAGAACCGCGTTCATGCCTGAAGCGTCGGCGGTTATCTTCGCCAGCGCCTCGCCGCTCTCGCCGCTGCGCTCCCACCTGACGCCGGCAACCGCGCCGTCTTTCATAATGGGCTCCCGCACGGAAGTCTCGAAATGGAATTCTGCGCCGGCGGACTCCGCAACGGCTATCAGTCGTTTCGCGAGGCTTTTGCGGTCGAGATTCAGATGTGTCGGCGGCTGGTTTGCCATGATATCCGCGCAGGACAACGGCGAGAAAAGCAGGAAATTGAACGAGCCCATGATCTCCTCCGGCGGCGGCGGCGGAACGTCGACCTCCTCGAAAACCCTCAACTCGACAGTGTCCCACCAGTCATGACCCATGTCTTCTCGTTTTGACTTTTCCAGCACAGCGACAGAGTGGCCCAGCCTCGCCAAATCCCGCGCGAGCACACAGCCCGCCACTCCCGCTCCAGCGATCACAACGTCATATTCCTTTTTCATGAGCCACTCCAAGTTGTCTGTTTTTTAACCGGCGTTCCCCGTATCAAATTCGTTCTTCAAACGACCCCTGAGCCGCATATTTCACGAGGCCCTGAAAGCCGGATTGCGCTAAAACCAATTTTCCGCATATTATACTCAAATCTCGTCACAGATGAAAAAATATGCCGGAAATAATAACCAGGATCCGCCATTAGGATTCAGTCGCAATGATTCAGATTGGGTGAGCTGCGAAGCGGCGTATAGTAGACGGGGAAAAGAAAAACAAATGAATCATACGGTATAGATGTGAATTGAGCTCGGGATTGCTTCGTAAGCCTAAAAACGGCTTCCTCGCAATGACGCGCTCTCCGTTCAGGATTGCTTCGGCATAAAACGCCTCGCAAAAACGGATTATGTGAAAAGAGCGAAAAGCGGGATGCTAATCCGCGATACACAAAAAAAGGGACAGGCAGTGTAAATATCCCTGTCCCTTTTTTTCATTGCTTATAATGCTTTCGACTGAATATAAAAACGATTCATTTCAGATGGCTTTTTGGCGATTGATGTTTGCAGGATACACAGAGAATACACAAAGTTGTAAGGATATACATGATTGCATGTGTAGAAAGAATGACGGCAACTTATTTCTATAAATGATTTTTAGTTATCTTTTTTGTATAATATAGTGAAGACACAATGAATATCGAGAGTGTTACGATGCCTTACTGTACTAATTGCGGTGCATTAAACCCTGATAAAAAAAACTTTTGTAGCAAATGCGGTTATAAGCTTGCAATACCGGAAATAGATGAAATGTCTTATGCACTTCGTGAATTCCTTGTGACAGTATCATCGAGAGTTCAACCAATCGACAATACAACCAAGCAAAAATGGGACATTTCATTTGGATATTCTGATAAGCAGATAAATTCGTTTTTGCAATTGGGATTGATTCAGAATGCTGATGTCAAGGAAAAGATATTTGGAGCTTATATAATAAAAGACTTGAAAGAGATGGCAAAGAATCATTTAATAAAATTAAAATCAAACTATAAAAAAAGAGATATAATCGATGCTCTGCTAAAAGAAATGCCCAAGGATGTTTCTGAATCACTGTTATCTAAATCATCAAAACTGGAATTATATCGGGCTACAAAAAAAGGAAATGATATTATTGAAAAACACGAGCATGACAAGAAAATGGTTCTTGAGAAGCTCGAAAAAGATGTAAAATTGTTTTTAAAGGAAAAAGATATTAAATCTGCTTCAGACATTATTGTTGAATACAGACGAGCAACGCAGATATTACTGCCAACTGGCGGTATGTTATCCCCATATGATTGGAAAGATGGGATGCCGGATTATTTGATGGAAGAAGCTTCTATTTTAATGAATCATTCATATTCAGATCTGATGACTGATGAAGCAAGTAAAAAAGAAATCTCAGCCCATATAGCATTTTGTCAATTGATGAATAAAAGTGTTCAAGAAGCAGGAGATGGCATGTTGCTTCTTTTAGGAGATGCTATTCCATGCCCTGATCTAATAAATTATTGTGAAAGTATTGATGAAGATATTACAGATCAAGAATATTTAGCATACATATATGCTAATACTAAGATTGCATTGGCTGAAAATCAAGTGCGTCTAAAATCCTTTACAACTGATATTTGCGAATCTTTCAATAGAGTGGAAATTAGCTGTATGGACGACGCTGAATCCTGCTCTTTATGTAAAAAAGAAAAGGATATTTATAATTTGTCAGATATAGAAAGCATACCTGTATTACCAAGACATTGGGGATGTCGATGTGGCTATATGATTAAAGAAAGTGAATAGCAACAATTTAATACATTTACCGATATTTATGGATACTTGCTTCCACATTTAGTACAAAACTTTTGCCCTTCTTTTAATTCGTTTCCACATGATACGCAATGTGATATATTATTTTGTTTTTTACTTTTTGGCTTTGGTACTTCTTTATTTTTTAACATTTCTACTTTTGTTTTTATCTCATTCTTAAGTGTATTTACTCCTTCATCTTCTTTTTCTAAAATGAATAAGGCTTCCATATAGAGATCATAAGCTTTTTTTGTATTTTCTTTAAATTCATATTTTTTCGCGTCTTCTATATATCTCTTAATCTTAAATCGCTGAATATTATCATTTATGGTCTCTTCAAGTGTTTTCAGGATATTTTTGTCTTCAATCAAATCGGAATATTCAATGATAATGTTAGATGCTTTATTAAAAACGTTAATTCCGCTATTTATTGTAGCTGAATGTTCTGCTTTATCCTTTGCTCGCTCAATTTCTGTGATAATATGAGATATTATAAGTTCTGTTTTTTGTTTTTTAAACCGTATAATTAATTCCGATGGTAGAGGATTAATAATTGGAACGCCACGACTTTCGTATTTTAACAAATCATTTAATCTGGTTATTACTACATCACAACGAGATATCTGTGTTTTTAGATTATTAGATTTATTTATAATATCCTGACTCGTATTAACAATTTCAACTACTCTGTTACTAAAAGGTTGCGCAACGCTTGTACAAATTGAACAAAGACCTATTTCATTAATTGATAAAAAGAATCCGCTTTTACCGCACCATTTGCATTGCGCCATTTAAATACTCCAACTTTTATCATAAAATGAAATAAACAATATCATGAAATTATAAATTTATTTGTGATTTAGGTCAACAACATTTGCTTGTCATTCTCATATTACTACAAATGCCAATATTAACGCAATGATTCAAATGTCTTTTCTGCCATTCTCTGTTATTGCTTATCGTCAATGTGCAGATTCCTCATCGGCGTGGAAATATAAGCGCGACAAAGAAAAAGCCGAATGCTTTCCAAAACGTTTGATCCAACAGTGAGTAGAAAGTCTTTTACGAAGTGATCGCGCGGAGGAATTCCTCGCCTTCCTTCATGCCTGCTTCCATGACGGGGGCGTAGGATTCGGGGAAATCGCTGTCGAGCCGGAGCACGCGGCGGGCTTCCTCGTCGATCTGGAACGAGCGGTAGGTGTCTTCGTCGCCGATGCCGCCGATGTGAAGGATTTTGACGCCGATGTTGGCGGCGTGGACGGTGGAGACGATTGGGAAATAGTCGTGAGCCGGGCTCGGCGCGTGGTGGTAGCTGATCGAGCACAACAGCGGGTCCGGCAGGTTCCATTTGATGGCGAGCAGCCGGCCGACTTCGCAGTGCGTGATGTTCATTACTTCCTTTTCGGCTTTAATCAGATGAATGCCTTCCTTCTTCATCAAGGCGAAAACTTTTGTGTACTCGCTCGGAAGGAACTGGTCGAGAATGAGGATGCCGATGTCGTGAAGGAGTCCGGAAACGAATGCTTCCTCGGCCATGGCGGGGAATGTTTTCTTTGCGATCGCGCGGGCCATGATGGAGGTTGCTATTGAGTGCTTCCAGTATTCGGCGTAGTTGAGCTGGTGGTCGCGCGCGCTACGGCCGGTGAAGAAGTCGAGCATGGAGATGCTGAGCGCGAGACTTCGCACGGTGTTGAAGCCGAGTATGACGATCGCCTGCGTGAGCGTTTCGATTTTTTTCGGGAACCCGTAGAAGGCGGAATTAACGAGTTTGAGAACTTTCGCCGAGAGCGCCTGATCGTGCGAAATCGCCTTGTTGAGGTCGGACGCCGAGGTGTGCGGACTGTCGACGATCTCGACGATCTGCTGGACAACCTGCGGCAGCGTCGGTATGTCCTTCAACCGGTCTATTACTTTTTGTAGAGCTTCTTTTTCCATTTTTTATTCCGGCCGGCCGCGTTATTCAGATGCTGTTATTTTTCAACGCTTCCGACTTTTTCTTATAATCGTCGCGCACTCTGTTCGCTTCGTCGACTCCGGCGGCGACGGCGGTGAAAAGCCGGTCGATCTGCGAGCCGGCGTTCCGCGCGGCGGAGCCATAGACGGCGACGCTTTTCTGGGCGGCTGCGGCGACCTTCGTCGTGGCGCCGGCGGCGCTGCTCGCCACGTTCGACGCCAGTTCGCCCGTCCGGCGGCGCATCTCCGCGCCTTCCATCGGCGCGTACAACAGCGCAACCACCGCTCCTGCCACAAATCCGGAGCCGAGCGATACCCAGAATTTCCAGTCCCTTATTATCTCTTTATCCATTATTATCCGTTTCAACCTTATTATGGCCAGTTGATCTTGTCCGCCTGTTTGCAGCCGGAATTATGAATCAGAGTCTCCGGCGCTTTCCGGCTCTCCGGCCGCTTCCGTCTTGCGGTAGCTCCCGTCGGGAGAACCCTCGCGCCACGTGTCGAGCCCCTTGCGCAGCCCGGCTGAGATCGCGTGCAGGCTGACTAACGTCGGAACAAGCGTCGACTCGATCATGCTCATCGACGTGCGCGCGTCGACGCCGATCTGATGCGCGTCCGTG
Source organism: bacterium (assembly GCA_041664945.1). Classification (GTDB taxonomy): domain Bacteria; phylum UBP15; class UBA6099; order UBA6099; family UBA6099; genus JBAYJY01. The sequence continues at coordinate 39,786 of JBAYJY010000008.1, forward strand.
ATGATCGCCTCGATCCGCTCCATCTGGTCGCTCGCCTTCTGCGTGATCGTGTTGATGTCGGTTATCGAGCGCTGGATCATGTCCACTGATGTATGGACATTGTAGTCCACCGTCTCGATAAGCTTCTTGAGCGACGCCGTGCCGCTGATGAGGCTCTTCGCGACCCAGTAAATTGTCACGGCAAGCGCGACTCCGCATATCGCTATGACGGTGAGCATTACATTGATGTATCCTAAAGTCTGATTCGCCATGGGGTTTAATTTTAATCATCGATTAATGTTTTTGCAATCAGGATAAAGAATTCTATTTATATTGATATAAATCACATCTGTTGCGGAAGGCAATTTTCAAGTAAAATGTAGCGACGCAACGGTTTTTTGGGGCAACTCAATAATGACAAAATCGACAACGGCCAATGGGGAGCAGAAGATGAAAAGGAACATGGCAATCATTTTTATCGCGGCGCTGATAATCGGGCTGGCGGCATTCGCTGCCCGGACGCGGGCGGAGATGACGGTGGCGATACCGCAGGTGAAGCTGCCGGAGGACGAACTGCCACACGATCAGCCGGTCGAATGGTGGTACTACGCCGGCCACCTTTCGGACGCGCAGGGCCGCCGCTACGGCGTCATGGCCAGCTTCTTCACAGCGAAGTACGGCAACTTCCCGAGACAGCATTTCATGATCTATCAACTCGTCGAAAAGGACTCGAAGAAGTTTTATGCCGGCTCTTTGCTTGAGAAGGACATGGTGAAGATGATGGAACAGGTGCTCGCAGGCATCCCCGAAAAAATTAAAAAGACGCTGCCGTCCGATATGACGGACAGAACGACTGTCGAGAAATATCACAAATACATTCAGGGAAAACCGATTGTAAAAAAAGACACGCTGGCGATTAAGTACGGCGACCAGATTTTTCAGAAAACAGCCGGCGAAGGCCGCGAGTGGACAACGTATGAATACAAAACGCGCATTCAGGACGCCGCGTTCACGTTGGACCTTACTATGAAGAATACGCGCGGGCCGATGTTCGTCGGCGGTGTGGGAAACGTCGGCATGTTCGAAGGCAAGGACATGTTTTACTATTCCTTTACGCGGCTGGACGCCAAGGGAGTTCTGCATATCGACGGCGAGGACCGGCAGGTCACAGGCACGATCTGGCACGACCACCAGTACGGCGAAATTGTCGACGAAAGCAAACCCGTCGGTTGGGACTGGTTCTGCATCTCGCTCCCGGACGGAACGGATTTGAATCTCTCAGCGCTGCGCGACATCAAAAAAGGCGACCGCTTCAACAGGCTCGGCACCGTGCAGTGGGCGGACGGCCGCACGGCGGTCGTTCACGATGTGGTGATCGAATCGCTCGGAAAGTGGACGAGCAAGGAAACCGGAATCGAATACCCGTCCGGCTGGATGATAGCGATCCCGTCGCTCGGAATGACGTTCACCCTCAAGCCGGAGATGCTCGAGCAGGAGATGCGGGCTTACGGGCCGATGCGCGCCATCTGGGAAGGCGCCTGCACGGTCGACGGCACGATTCAGGGCAAAGAGGTCAAAGGCGACGCCTACACCGAACTCGTCGGCTACGGCTTCACCAAATGGGATTAGGCGCTAAGGCTTGTTTTTCGTAGGGGCGCGGCATGCTGCGCCCTAAATGTTATCGAAGTTCGACGCCGCATTTCGGGCAGCGCTTCGGGTTGATACGTTTTCCGAGATAGCCTTTGCAGGCCGGACATCTCCAATGCCATATCGAGAAAATCAAACATAATGCCGCCATGACAACCGCTATCGGCATCAACTGAATGCCCAACAACATAACGGGCGGTTTCTTTTCTCCAAATATTAGAACAAAAATCATGACTGGCAATATAGGTAAAGTCACAAGAAGCTGTCTCGATCTTATTGTTTTGAACTCGCTTTTTATTTTTTCATTCCGTTCCTGCAGCAATTATTCATGGTCTCCTTTAGGCAAATAACAACGCGTAGAAGAACGCAAAGCAATTATAACATTGTCCGCTCATCTTTTCATCTGTGTTTTTGACCATGAAAAAAGGGCGCGGCATGCCGCGCCCTTATATGGAACCACAAGCAATATCGATTACATCATCGCGATCGCTTTAGTCGTCATGATTTCGTTCGTTGCGTCCATGATCTGGAGCAGCTTCGCGTCGCGCATATATTTTTCGATGTTGTATTCCTTCGAGATGCCGTAGCCGCCGAACACCTGAACCATTTCAACGGTGTGTTTCATAGCCATGTTCGAAGCGAACACGCGCGCGGTTGCGCTCAGTTTCAGGTCGCCCATGAACTGCTTGGCGAGCGTCCAGGAGGCTTTCCAGAGCAGCGCGCGGGAGGCCTCGATCGCCTGCCAGCATTCGAACAGCCGGAACCCGATCGCCTGATGCTCGATGAGCGGTTTGCCGAACTGCACGCGTTCCTTTGCGTAGGCGAGCGCTTCCTCGAACGCGGCGCGCATCAACCCGAGAGCGAGATAGCCGACTCCTATGTTGCCGACGGTTTTGATCGAGTTGTGAATCATCGGATAGTTGTCTCCGTGCGGCACAATCTGGTAACTCTCCGGAATTCGCGCGTTGTCGAAAAACACGTCCGACTGATTCAGCGCGCGCATGCCGAGCTTGTCGAGCATGCGGCCGTGGCTCACGCCCGGCCCGTTCGGAACCAGGAAAACGCCCGACCCGCAGATTCCCTTTTCCGGGTCTACGTTCGCGAATACGAGATAGTCGCGCGCTATGCCGCCGTTGCTGACGAACGCGCTTTTCGCGCCGTCGATGACCCACTCGTCGCCCTCTTTGCGGGCGGTCGTTTTGTGGCGAACTGACTTATCCTTGTAGTTGCTTCCGTCCGAGCCGACGTTCGGCTCGCTGCTGCACCACGCGGTGATGTATTCGCCGGTTGCGTCCGCGCAATAGGGGCGCACGTATTGATCAACGAGGTCTTTGCGCCCGGGCGCGAGCACGCTGATGAACAACGGAACAACCGAGCAGGCGAGCAGCGTTCCGGTGATTCCGATCCCGCCTACCGCCAGCTCCTCCCATAAAAGGCCCGCGGTCTGCGCGTCCAGCCCCAAGCCGCCGAAGTCTTCTCTGATTGTCATCTTGTTGAAGCCGAGCTCGCAGGCGTGTTTCATCACATTTTTGAAGATTTCGCTCTTAAACGTTTCCTCCGGATCGTGCATGTGATCCAGTTCGATCTCCGCCGGCTTAACTATTTCCTTCGCAAATTTCTTTGCCATCTTAACAAGTTCGTTCTGGTCCTTAGTCGGCGTGAAATCGATCATTTCTCGTACCCCCAATCAGTTCTTGAGAATGAATACGGAGTAAAAGTTTCCGGGTCCGCTTCGCCGACGACTTCGCCGGGCAGCATTCGGTTTACGCTCGTGAAATAATAAGATGCGATTACGCTCTTGCATTTCACTTCGCTCCACGGATCGTGAATGGATTCGTTGAAAACAATTTCGCCGGGCCCCATCTCGAAGCATTGGTATTCGATCTCCGTGCGCTGCTTCACGAGCAGGATCGGGCCGTCGAAACCGGGCTTAAGAGTGGCTGAGGGCATGAATTTGAAAAGGTAGCTCGGGCCGACCTTGAGCGGCGGCGCGTCCATCTTCATCTTCAACTCGGAGCGCAGGGTGACAAAACGCACCCCGTGCCGTTCGACCCACCCTTCCGCCTTGTCGCCCTCGCGGCTCAGGCTGACCTTCCCGACTTTCTTTGGGAATCCGTAAATATCGCGGCCGTTGAAAATCCGGTCATCCGTCCCGTCGAGCGGCATCGAGAGGCAGTAGTTGCCGACTTCGCCCTTGTATTGGCAGCGTATGAACAGGCCGCCCTCGCGGTAGCCTGGCCCGAGATTGGTGTCCGGAAAATGCGCTATATAGCAAAGCGCCCATGGCTCCGCGGCCGGTTCGAGCGGCGGCGGCAGCAGCTTCGCGATAATCCCCGGCTCGGTCTCGTACATCACTCCGAGCATTTTCGCGCCCGGAAACTCGCGGATTGCGTGACTGTAATAGTTGTCGATTTCCTCCTGCGTCCTTACGAATCCCATTCTGATCCTCCTCGTGTTTTATATTTAGTTGTTTATTGCGCAATTTGTTTTGCTTTGTCCCGGATGCGAAAACCGGAGCCGGAAATCCCGCTCATCCGGCGCTGCTGTGTTCCGTTCTGGCAATAACCTCGTTCTGTATCTCGATCCCGAGATCGACGAAATAGGTGCTGTAGCCACCGACCTTCACGGACAGGTCGCGATATGAATCCGGGTCCTTCTGCGCCGCGCGAAGCATCTCCGCCGAAGCTACAGTCGGCTGAAGCTGCTGGCCTCCGAGCTTGAAATATGTGCGGAGCAGCGCGATCCACTTCCGGCGCGTTTCCTCTCGGTCGCCGACCGCCGTCGGGTGAAACCGCATGTTCACCGCGCAGCCGAGCACGTCTTTGTAATCGAGCGCCGCTACGGATATCATTGCGGCGGTCACCCCGTTGCGCTCGACGTTGTAGGGGTTGCAGCTCGCCGCGTAAGGCGTCGCGGCCGCGCGCCCGTCCGGAGAAGCGATCGATATCCGGCCGTCAATCGTGTGCGTCGTCATGCTGATAACGTAGGGCACGAAAACGCCGCCCCGGTATGATTTGTATTTGTATGTCTCCTCGAAGAGCCGCGTCGTCAGCCCGCGGGCCAGCGCGTCCACTTCCGGATCGCCGTTGCCCCATCTGCCGGGAACGCTTTTGATCTTCTTTAGAATGTCCTCGTGGCCCTCGAAATTCCGGTTTATCGCTTCCATAAGTTGAGCGACAGTCATCTCGCGCTTTTCGAAAACGAGTTTGTTTATGACATGCAGTGAATCCACGAGATTCGCGATGCTGTTGATGAATGAAATGCCGGACAGGTCGTACGCGGCGCCGCCGGAGGTGACGTCTTTTGCCGAATCGAGACAGCCGCCCATGAAAGCCGAAATGTATGGCGCGGGAAGCCGCTCCGCGAACAGCCGGTCGCGCACGTTCGATGCGTCGGCGAGGAGTTTGATCTGGCTCTTCGCCTGTTCGACAAACGCGTCCGTGAAACTTTCGAATGTTTCAAATGAATCCGGGTCGCCGGTTTTCAGGCCGACGCCGTCGACTTTCGCTATGAGCGTCTGGGAATCGCCGTTTCGCAAAAAAATGTCGAGCAGCCGGCAGAGCAGAAGCGCGTTGGCGCTCATTCCGCCTGTTTTTCCGGGGCACAGCATCTCGACGCATCCCATCACGGCATAGTCTCGCGCGTCCGCCGGTTCGAACCCGCGCCTCTGCATCGCTTCGACATTAACATCGTCATTGAAAAACGAAAGGTTCGAGCAGCCCGCATGCATAACCTCGGTCGCGCGCAGCAGCAAGTCATCCGGCGTTCCGCTGTGTACGCGGATGGAAACGTTTGTGACAGCGCGCGAGCTTTTCGCGGCGTCGAGGAAAACATAGGTAAGTTCGTTGGTCGCGTCCGAGCCGTCCGGCTTCACGCCGCCGATCGTAACCGGAGTCGATCCGAGAAACCGGTGATAGAAACCGGAGAGGATGTTCGACTCCGGCCGAATGTTCTGCGACATGACTTTCAGGAGAAGCTCGTCGAGAAGTTCGCGCGCTTCGTCGCGCGTGATCGCGCCCTCGCGGATGTCTTTTTCATAGTACGGGAAAAGAATCTGATCCATTCTGCCGAAGCAGTGCAGGTTCACAGGATGCGCGAGTTCGACCGCTGTTTTGATGGTCCACGCCGACTGAACAGCCTCGCGGAAACTCCGCGCCGGCTTCAGCGGAACGGCGCGGCAGACATCGAGCAGGCGGCCCAGTTCGGCCTTCATCTCCGCGTCTGTCTCCGATTCGATCCCGCGCTCGATTCTTTCAGCGAGACGCCGCGCGTATATCGAGACGCCCTCGATCGAGATCCGCATGGACTCGACGACCGCGCGCTCGGCGTCCGACAAGCCGCCGCGGTCGAGCCGCGCCTGAACTTCCGCCGCCATCGCTTCGAGCCCCTTGCTCAACACGTTTTCGAAGTCCAGTATCACGTGGCCCTGATAGGTGGATATTGTGGAGCACGTCGAAATCATCATCGTCTGGCGCGAGGTGTTCGCGGGCATGGCGAGATTGAAATCCCGCATGTCCTTGCCGAGCATGCCGGAATCGTTGATCTCCCGCTGTAGCTCATCGACAACCGTTTTGCCCTTCCACCACGTAAGCAGTTCATTCAGAAGCAGCGTTTTGTCGTCAGGATCGATGACGAACGGATTGATTTTCCGCTCGGACATGGTGTCCAGCCCGAGATTCATCGGCTGCGGGCCGCTCGCGCGGGTCATGCGCGCGTTCCGCACGAACTCGCGGACTCCGCGCTTCTTTAACAGATATGAAAACGTGCCTGCGAACGACTTTATCCTGAACGCGAGAATCGAGCCGCGCGACAGTTCCGTTTCGAGCACCGTGTTGAAAACGCCGCGCTCGATGTCGAGCGGCATCCCCAGAAAATATTCGGTCCAGTAGCCCGCGATCCTGTCGTCCGGGTCGAGATAGAATGTCATATTTTCGTAAACGTGTTTCATGGAGAGCGCAATGCGGACCGGCGCAGGCAGACCCGAGCTTTCGGTCTCTTTCCATTTTTCGGTGAAAAACTTCGCGCGCTCGGTCGAGATCGCCGGAATATCGCTTCTGTATTTCGCAAGCAGCCGGTCGATCCGGCTTTCCGTTTTTTCTATTACGCTTTGCATATCAATCCTCCGTTACATACTTGTCGAGCGAGGCGTCCAGCAGCGAATGTATGTGTTCGCGCCGCTCGCGAAGCGCGCTCTCTTCGAGCGGGTTGCCGCCCCACAGCCTGCCGAGCACGTGTGAATAGGTGTAGTAGTTAATGACCATGCCGAAAAAGCTGACGAAAAAATGCCGCGCAGACATCGGTCCCGTCTCCGCAACCATGCCGCCCAGCAGCGAAGTTCCCCAACTGTGCAGCGGTTCCATGTATTGCACTATCTTGTCCGTGTTTCGCGCCCCGGAACAGATCTCGCGCTGTATCAGCCGCGGATAGCCAGGATTCTTCTCAATAAAATCTATATATGCGTCGATTCCGGAATGAAGCCGGTCTCGAACCGTGCCGCCGGTCTCGAACGCGCCGAGCAGCGCCCCGGCCTGCGCCGTGTAGTAAATGTCCAGCACGGAATCGAACAACTCCTTCTTATTTCCGAAGTAATAGAACACAAGTCCTTTAGCGAATCCTGCGTTCACCGCCACGTCGTTCACGCTCACGCCGTCGAAACCGCGCTCGATGAAAAGCGCTTCTGCCGCCTTCAGGATTTGCTCCCTCGTGTCGGTCGCATTTCCGTTCGCTTCGCCGCTTTTCATTTGCGGTTCAGCTTTTTTCATAATGAGCTTGTTTCCTAACTCAGTTAAATAATTTTCGACGCCCGCCTTGACCGCTCGGTCAACCTGTACTATTATATTAACCGTTCGGTCAAACATCGTCAAGCGGATGGCGCGAAAATATTTTCCCGCCCCCTTACGGGACGAGGCGCAAACCGATCAATTGAAAACCGAGGTAAACCATGAAAGCGCTTGTAACCGGAGCCGACGGACTGCTGGGGAGCAACCTTGTGAGGGAACTGCTCGCGAAGGACTACGAGATTCGGGTGTTTTTGCATCCGGCGAGCCGCTCGACGACGCTCGACGGACTGCCTGTCGAGAAGATGAGCGGCGATCTGACGGCTGCGGCGGATGTTGAAGCGGCGGTCAAAGGCTGCGAGAGCATATTCCACGTTGCCGCGTCGACCGCTATGTGGCCGCCGCGCGATCCGAAGATAACGGCTGTGAACGTCGGCGGAACCTGCAACGTTCTCGATTCAGCCGAGCGATGCGGCGTTAAGCGGCTTGTGCATGTCGGGTCGGCAAGCTCCATAGGTTACGGAACGAAAGAGAATCCCGGCGTCGAGGAGACGCCTTACAAGTATGCGGATTTCGGACTCGCCTATTTCGATTCGAAGCTGAAAGCGCAGAAAATCGTTATGCAGCGCGTGCGAGAGGGGCGCATCGACGCGGTGGTTGTGAATCCGACATTCATGTTCGGGGCGTACGATTCAACGCCGAGTTCGGGGAAAATGATAGTGAAGCTCGCGAGCATGAAGCCGCCGTTTTACCCGCCGGGCGGCCGTTGTTTCGCGCACGCTGCGGACGTGGCGAAAGGAATGATCGGGGCGCTCGAAAAGGGACGCGCCGGAGAATGTTATATCCTTGGAAACAGAAACATGAACATGAAAGAGATATTCGAAGTGATCGCGAAAGTTGTCGGCGTGCGCGCGCCGAAAATCGAGATACCGGCGGCCCTGATGCTCGCGGCCGGCGCGGCGGGAACGGTATACGGAGAATTGACCCGCAAGGCCCCGGAGATAAATTTCGAGATGGCGCGCAGCTCATGCGTTGGCGCGTATTACAGCGCGGCTAAGGCGGTTCGCGAATTGTCCATGCCGCAAACGCCTGTTGAGACGGCGGTCGAAGACTCATGGCGCTGGCTCGTTGATAACGGATATACGGATAAGTAGGGGCGCAGCATGCTGCGCCCGACGCCCGATTCGGTTCAATATGCCGAATCGTGAATAATCTGAAGGAGAAAAACAATGGGAACGTACGATCTGAAAAATAAAGTGGCTTTGATAACAGGCAGCAGCCGGGGAATCGGGCTGGCGACGGCGCGGGCGCTGGCGAGCCGCGGCGCGAAAATCGCCCTGAACGCGCGCAGCGCGGACAAGCTCGCAAGCGCAGAAAAGCAACTCAAGTCGGAGGGGTTCGACGTGATCAGCGTTCAGGCGGACGTTTCGGATCCGGAGTCCTGCCGGACGATGATTGAGAGCGTCATCTCAGGGTTCGGCGGCTTGGACATATTAGTAAACAACGCGGGCGTCTCAATGCGCTCAAATTTCGAGGACCTCACAGCGGAAACCTGCCGCGAGATAATAGGCGTGAACCTGCTCGGGTGCATCTACCCGACTCTTTACGCGATACCGCAAATCAAAGCTAACAAAGGAAGCCTCGTGTTCATCTCGAGCATCGCCGGCCTGATCGGACTGCCTACGGGGTCGCTCTACTGCGCCACTAAAAGCGCGCTGCGCGGACTTGCCGATTCGCTACGCTGCGAGCTTGCGCCGGAGGGCGTTCACGTCGGCGTCGTGTACGTCGGATTCACCGAGAACGATCCTGAGAAAACGGTGATCGGTTCCGGCGGCGAGCGCATTTCTCCGGGGCGGCCGGCGCACGTCACGCAGGCCGACACCGGCAAAAAGATAGCCGACGTGATACAACACCGGAGCCGTGAGGCGCTGTTATCGCCCATCGGCAAATTCGCGGCCGCTGCGTCTCGCATCTCGCCGTCGGCAGTCGAAACCGCGATCATCCTGTCGCGCAAATTCAACATCTCCGAATTAGTCGGGATAAGGTGACACCGCGTTTTATTGAGAATATTGGGAGCGCGGGTCTCAGTTGCCGATCTCCCCGCTTTGATGTATTTACTTGGATTGCGGTGAACTATCGCCGCCTTGTTAAACGATTCCTCGTTCCCACGCTTTGCGTGGGAATGCAGACAAGGACGCTTTGCGTCCTGCTTTTAATATTTGAACTTCGAAACATTATTCTTATTGTGATTTTGTCTTTTGTTGCTGTCGGGCTTCAGGCCGACACCGCTTAACGCCGGCAATTAATACATTTGCTCAATTCCTAATAATTGATTTATCGAAATGTATACAAGCAGCAATGCAATTGTAAACAAAATGCTCCAACCATTTGCTCTTACGAACAATCTTAATGGCCCGTACGATCTATTGGCTATCTTGAATACATTTTGTTCCAGTCGCACAACAAATAATGGAACGCAATTAACTAATATTGCTAAAAATATTAGAACAAACAAAAGATTCTTCATCATGTCGATATCGAAATGAACAATGAAGCTCATTCCGGAATAAGGGAATAATATTAATAGCAGCCATACTGTTGCTTGAACTAAATATGATCTGAACGTTATTTTTATAACCGCTTTTTGCCTTTTCTCCGCCGGTCGCCTTAAAAGCAAGAAATAGAATACAATCAGGTTGCTGATAATTGTTGAAATGAATAAAACGATGCTCAAGCCTAACCACATCTGTTATACCTAACTTCAAATAATGAACATTACAATATAAAAAAGGGCTTTGTTTATTTGTATCTCTTGCTTAACGGTGTCAACGTCTCTAAATATTGCCGCTCTTCTTATTTCACGGGAGCCGGTTTCGCCGGCGACTTCTCCGCCGGCTTTTCGGCGGGCGCGGCTGCCGGCGCTTCGGGTTTCGGCGCCGTTATCTTCAGCGACTCGATGAATCGCTTCACTTCCGGAGTATCCAGTTTCTTTTCAGCCTTCGCCTGCGCCTGAAGCTGGAATTGCGTCGAACCCGCTATGACCTGCACGAGCTGTATGAAAACCTCCCCGTTTTCAGATTGCGTCTGTATCCGCGCTGAAAAACCGGGATTCCCGTCCACCGTTATTTCCTCTTTTTTCAAAACCTTCCCGTTGCCTGTGACTTTCACCAAACCGCCTTCGAGCGCTTTCTTCACGTCCAGCATCGCTCCATCGGGCAGGTTGAGCCTGAACTCGCTCACGTACAGCGCGACATTCTTTGACTCGGCCGAGTACATGCTCATCGTTCTCGGGCCCACCGGCGTCATTATGCTCTGCACTTCCGGAGTCATGGTCTTTATGTCCGGAGGCAACTCGACGGAAAATCCGGCGCCCATCGGCGAATAATAGTTGTACGACGCCTTCTTGGCGCAACCCGCCGCCGCCGCGACAAACAGCGCCATTCCTATCGCCAGTATTGCATATTTATTTTTCATACGTTCCTCCCCGCCTGCTTTCTCGAATTTTTCTTTTATCTAATGCTTTCAAATTCTATTTTTATATTATTTTTCTGTCAATGTTCGGGTCGCGCCGGCTCTCAACGCGTTCCCCGCTTGATGTAAAAATACACCTGTCTTTTCATGACTCCCATCGACGCCTCGATCCTGCGCCGTTCCATAACGTCCGGAATCTGCTCGAACGCGTTCAGCGCGTCTATCTCGTTATCCGTCAGGCCGAGCAGGACAACGCCTTGCGTCGTCGCGCCCGCTTTCTTCCGCAGCGCGTAAAACTCCGGCGTCTTCACGCGTTCGTATCCCCTTATCTCCGCAGCGCAGAACGGCGCCGGCCTTCCGACCAGTTTCGCTATGAACGCCGGGTCCATCAGCTTCCCCCACACAAACGTCGCGCGCGGATCGTCCAGCGTCTTGCGCGTCACTCTCCGGCCCTCAGGACACACAACATCCAGCAGGCAATCCTCAAACCATGCAACCTTGAACATATATCCTCCTTTTTCCGCGGCGCGCCGTTCATTTTTTTATAAGACTGTTCGCGACCGCTTTGCCCAGCTCGCGACGCCCGCCCGCCATGTACGCCTCGTATGTCTCCGCCAGCGCCTCGGCGGTCGACTTCGCCGGCGCGTAACCCAGCAGCGTCTTCGCCTTCATTATATCGTAAACGCAATCGTGAAGCGCGAAATTGAAATGCTCTTCCGCGACCGGGTTAAGGCCGAGCGCCGCAAGAACGCCGAATCCGGCGCGCAAAGGGCCGGACGGAACGCCGACAACACGGCTCCGCGAACCGACACGCCCGATCACGTCTTCAATCAGTTCGCGATGCGTCCATGTCTCCTCACAGCAAATATTGAACGCCTCTCCCGCCGCCTCCGGGCGCTCACCGGCGAGCGTCAGGCCTTCCACAGCGTCAGACAGCGCCACAGCCTTGCCCAGCCGGCCGCCTTCGTCCAACACCGGAATCGGCAGCCCGAGCGCCAGCGCTTCGAAAAACAGCAACACGATCTTATAGTGGTAAAAGCCCGGACCGAATATCATCGGCATCCGCGTGAAAGACGCCTCAACGCCGGTCCGTTGCATAAACGCAGTCAGCTTCTGCTCCGACGCCCACTTGTGCGCCGGATAACCCTCCGGCGGCTCCTTCCGCGAGTCCTCGCGGCATGGAACTTCCGGCTTCACCCCGTACAGCTCGATCGTCGACGTGAACACTATGCGGCGCGCGCCGCGTCTCTCCGCCGCCGCCATCACGTTTTCCAGCCCGCCGATATTCACCTCGCGCACAGTCTTCGGCTCGATCCGGCCCACATGCATCAGCGCCGCGAGATGATATATGCGCTCCGCCCCGCCGCATGCCAGCGCAACCGACCCGGCATCCCGAATGTCGCCGCGCACGAACTCAACGCCTTCCACCGCTGGCTCGGGAGCCAGGAAATCGTAAATCCGGACCTCTCGCCCCCGGTCACGCAGAGCGCGCGCAAGATTGCGACCCAGCAACCCGGAGCCTCCCGTTATTATATCCATCGCTTTATCCCCGATTACGCTTTATAGCGACAATATATCGCAAACAAATCACGCGCGCAACAACTCACCCGCGCCACCGCGCTTTCGCCACCCGCGAGTCAACGTGCGTCCAACTCCCGTATCGCCCTACCCCGCCGCCGCCGCCCAATATACTCTCCGCGCACTTCGCCACGCGCTCCGGCGCCGCTCCCTCCACCTTGATGTCCGCCGCCATTCCGCGACAGTGATAGCTGCCCTCGGCCCCTCCTACCTTCCTGTTGTGTTTCCTGCACCTGTATCCTGATGTCACGACAACCTTGCCGCCGAGACTTGCGCGGATTTTTTCCAGCAGCGCAATCAGTTCCGGATCAATTTCCGCCTGCCCGCAGCAGGGGCATTCGAATTCCTTCCTCGTAAAATGTTCGCTGAGCTTTTTATTTGTTTCCATATCAGTCTCCTTTGATAGGTGAAATGTCGCAAAAAAAAGGGGCGCAGCATTGCTGCGCCCCTACACGAAATGAATATCCGCCAAACCGATGTCAAAACACTTTTTTCAGCCACTTGCCCGCCTTGCGCGCCGCCTTCGCCGCAAGCCCGGACGGGTCAACTTTCACGTTTCCGTCGCTGTCGAGCGTGACGCTCACTCCGTACCGGTTGTCAGCGGCGTCGCTGACAAGCGACTCGACTATCGGCCTCACATCAGCCGCCGAAGCGCCTTTGATCCGCGCAGCCGCCGCCTCGCTCGCTTTGTCGATATTAAACGCGCCCTCGCCCGCTCGCGCGCCCGCTATGAGTTCCCTCGAACGCTGCAGCGCGTCCTCGAGTTCGTCCGCTATCAGCGCCCCGCGGTCCCAGCCGCAAAGCTTCATCGCCTTCCCTATGACCATCATTACTATGATCCCGAGCAACACATAGTCGCTCAACGCCAAATGCGCCATGACCCTCACCTCCGTTTTTTCTTATAAATGCCTGAGCAGAATAACGAGAACGGAAACCGCCGCCGGCACCGCCCCGGCAAGAGCGCCGTACAACCCCGCCTTCACGCGCAGCGCGGCAAGATCGCGGTCGATGTCGTGGTGCCGCTCCCGGCAGCCGATGTTTAGCCCGTCGAGACGCCCCTCGATCCGTTCGAGACTCTCGCGTATCCACTCTATGTCCTTGCTAATTCCGCTGACTTCACTCATGGCTTCACCTTCCTTTCAGCGCGCGCCGCTTCGGCGCAACCTCACAACATCGATTTCACATTCCTGTCCGTTGCGATCGTTAAGTCCTCCGCGCCTCCTATGTATAGATCGAAAAGCGCCTTGTTCATGTTCTGATCGGTGAACCTGGCGACAAAATGCGCAGCCGTTTCCGGCTGCGCCGCAATGTTCTGCGTCGACCACCGCCACAAGCCGATATCCGTTCTCTCAGCCGACGCGGACGCCAGCGGCTCGGCGGTTCCGTCGTCCCTTAACAGCGACACCGTCACGTTCTCGCTGTCAGCCGGCATCTTTCTCTGAAGCGTGAAATACTCGCCGCTCTTCGCGAATGTCGGTATTCGCGTCCCTCCCTGCCATTCCTCCGTATATTCGGGCAGCGTTTCCCGGTTATAAGTGAAATTGATAGTGACGTTTGACAACAAGCAGGTTCCGGCCGCGTTTTCAAGCTTCCACTGAATAATGTCATTTCCGTTGAGGCCGCACGAGATGCCTGTAAGATCAGCGCCGGACGCCCGCGCCACCCAAGAGGTCCAGGACGCGCCGTTATCGCCCGACGTCCGCGTATACATTGTCGCCTCGCCGCCGGATGCCGTGAATGTAATCGAGCTCCACTGAGATACGTCCCACGGCTTGATCTCCGGCGAAGTTATCGAACCGCCCGCGGCGACATCGAGATTTGTCCCGTTTCTTGTCACTCCCGCCGCGGCGAAGCGCGCGAGATTGTAAGGCGCGCACTCGAAATATATCGTCGCTGTTTTATTCGATTCGTGGTTCCTATAGATCACCGGCTCATTCCATGCCGGACTGTTGCCGACATCATTTGTGTTGCCGTACGTCACCGTCCGCCCCGCGCTGTCCGTCCACGTCCCGGCGCGAAATATTTCCACATCCGTTATATCTTTCACCCGCGCAGCCTCATTTCCCTGCTCAACCTGTTTATCCATCATGTCCGCTTTCCCCCTTATATGTTTCATTTCAAATTGCGGCTATAGGCGTTTGACCTTTGGCTTTAGACTTAATGATTTGAAACTATAAATATTTGATTCTAAGCTTGAGGTCTAAAGTCCAAGGTCTAATGCCGCTTTCGTTTCAGCCGCCTTTTCCGCGAAAAGCTTTTCACTTTAAAGAGCGCTTAAACGCGCTGTTTTGAGTCGGAATAACTGAAAAAATATTTCGCTGTCCGCGACTGCATGAAAAAAGCGACTGAACAAATATCTATTTCCACGTTTTCGCCGCGCGCCGCAGGACCGCGAAACCGCCGCTGCGCGTTAATGCGGATTTCCGAACCGCTCGCGCGACATCAGACAGCGCCGGACATTCACAAAACATCTCTCGCGCTTCCCTGAAGGCGTCGCAATTCTCTTTTAAAACCTTTTCGCCGTTGTGGACAAACGCGGCGCGGGGCGCTCTAATATGAAACCATTCATCAAAAGGGCCGGCATGAAGAGCGCGAAAAATTAACGGTGTTGCTGATAGGGTGCATGGCGGGAAGGAAAGCGTTTATGGCGGACGGCGAAAACGGAACCAACAAACGGCAGGGGAAAGTAATTGACTTTCTTGAGGCTCGGCGGAGCATCATCGCCGAGCACGGGACATCCTCGCGCGGAGCGCGCTCGCCGCTGCTCGACCCGCTACGCAAGGTTCTTAACGCGCCGGACATCAAACCGCTTTTCGAAGCGTTCATGCAGCAGCCCGACGCCAGCCTCGACCTGATCCGGGCGCTCGAAGGCGACCACGGATTCGACAGCCCCGCGAAAGATCTCCTTCAGGCGCTCGCCCACCTCGGCGTCGAGCGCATCCGCCGCGACGCGTTCGACAACTTCGCCGGCGGCGACTGGCCCGCAGCGGTCAAGAAAATCCGGGCGGCAGTCCATCTCGCCGTCTTCGCCGGCGACTGGATGACCGCCGAACAACTTTGGCTCCGGCTCGACGAGCGCGCGATGGAAACCGGCTCCGCGATCCCTGAAATGCAGCGCCTCGTCATGTTCGAACTCGGCAACCTGCTCGCCCGCCGCGGCGACCTCGAGGGCGCCATCGAGTTCTACCTCATCTGCGAGGAACTCGCCGCAGCCGAGAAAAAAGAAGACGCGCTCGCCTGGGTCCGCATCATGATCGGCCGCGCGCGCCGCGCTCAGGGCAATCTCGAGGAATCCCTGCACCCGCTCTTTCAGGCCGCCGACTGGGCTTGGGAAAAACAGGACCCGCGCGTCCTCGCCCACGCGGAAGCCGTCATCGGCGCCTCGCTCACCGACCTCGGCCGCGACGAAGAAGCCATACCACACCTCAATATCGCCGCCGAAAACGCCGTCGGCGTCGGCGACACTCCCGTCCGAGTCGAAGCCGCCCACAGCATCGCGCGCGCCCTCTTCAAACTCGGCCGCCCCGAACAGGCCGCCGCGCATATCTCCGACACTCTCCGCGCAGACGTCGGCCCCGACGGCCTCGCCGCCCTGATCACGCTCCTGTATCCACTCTTTGATATCTGCAAATCCTCCGGCCGCTGGGGCGATTTCTTCACCGAACTCCAGTCCGTTCAAAACCACATACACGCCTCCGAACAGTTCCACCATCTCGGCCCCCTCCTCAACCTCTCCGCGAAAGCCTATACCGAGCGCGGACTCCTTCATCTCGCCCTCCACGACCTCGAAGAAGCCGCCTATATCTTTCAAGCCATCGACGATAGCGAACGCTTCAAACAAACACGCAAAACAATCGACGAAATTCGCGCGCTCATCACGGAATTTAAAAAACAATGAAAATCGCCCAAACAAATCATAAGCATTCGGCCGTAGCCGCGCCGAATGCCGCGGAAGCGCCCCCTTTACTTACTAACAAACTTTGAATAAAATGATTAAAATAAAGAATTCGGATTTATAATTATGGCCAGAGAATCAGTAACCAGAATTTCCGAGAGGTGGGAAATGAAAGATATTCGCATTGAATCGAGACCGACAAAAGAAGGCGTGGAACTCTGCCTCATCGGCGAATTGCTGTTCGCCGACTCCCGGGAATTCATGGAGAAAATCCCCGAACGCGTCCGCGACAAAGGCAAAGTCGTCATCTTCAACCTCGAAAAACTCAAATTCATCGACTCGTCCGGACTCGGCGCCGTCCTTTACGCCTCTCAGGCCTGCGTCATGCAGAAACAGGAAGTCCACGTCACGAACGCATGCCCGAACGTGCTCAACTCCGTGCGCACAATCAAAAAAGTCGGCACCTTCAGACTCCACGAACCGAGCCAGCCCTGAACGCGCCCGCTCCCAATCTAGAGTAGCATTTCGTTACAACCATCTGCGCCTCCGTGGTTAAGCTATTCTTTCCCCGTTACAATGCTTCGCGTTGTAACGCTGCCCCGGACGTTTCTCGGCCAATATCCTGTTTCGTATTGCTGAAGAGTTTTATACACGAAAGAATTGATGAATCGGTTTCGAAATACAATTATTCTATAAGCAGTATAAGTAATTGCCGTATGCGTTCAGCGCTTTATGTTGTTGCAAAAGCGCGTATTCAAAAAATCTGACGACAATCGCCGCAACAGTAAATAACCGTCACACATCCGAGACAACCAAATCAATGATTTTGTATTTTCTCATGATCTATACTTATATAAATATACATCGGTTAAAAATCACACGCGACATAGATAACATAAAATAGTTTGCTTTTATCAATATCATTATTCAAATCAAAGTCATAAATAAATTCGTGACACTGAAAGTAATTTCCGCAATTTTTCAAATCACTTGCCTTGGGGCGATCCCCCTTAAGAATATATTCATAATCGCTGAAATAATCGCTGTCCAAAAAAAGATAGTCCATTTTGACGGAAGCGCGGCCCTGCCCACAATTTATTTGCCTCAGTCCGCCAGTATAAAAGCCAGCGATTTCCACCTTCGTTTTTTGTGTTTTGAATAGAGCCGCTGCAGCCAGCGCCGCGCATTGCCATTCACGCATGTCAATTTGACAGCGCTGTATTCTTTTGCTTTAACAGTATTCTCCGGAATATCCTTCTCGAATAACTGTTTTGAAACCGCCTTGCGGCCGGCATTTACTTTTTCATTCGCATTCATTTCCGTTCAATTAGATTTTAACAAAGCTGAAAAAAGCTTTTGAACGCTTGAGCCGTGTGTACATATAGGTAAAACAGACATAATTTCCGAATCTCAAAAAAATGAATGAAAAAGGGCTT
>JBAYJY010000009.1:0-54645 GCA_041664945.1 bacterium
CGCGCCGGTGTTGCCCACAACGTCGGTGTTGTAGAACTCCACCTGACACAAGTTGGCGCCTTCGTCGCTACAGTTGGCGGCGGCGCCGACCGTAATGCTCGGATTCGTCGCGCAACCATAAGCAGTCCACGCAAGCGTCTGAACTGCGTTGCTGAACACACGATAATAGCAAACGTTGAGGCCGGAACCGCCGGTGTCAGCGTTCGTCACGCTGACAGTGAAAGCGGCGCTTTCCCATGTTCCGGCGGCGGGCGCGGTGATCGTCGTGGTCGGGGCCGTCATGTCGATCGAGAACAATCTCGACACAGTCGCGCCGATGTTGGTGGCGACGTCGGCCGCATAGAACTCGACCCGGCACATGTTAGCGCCATCGTCACGGCAGTCAGCCGCGGCGCCTACTGTGATCGTCGGATTTGTGGCGCAGCCGTATGCAGTCCATGCAAGAGTTTCAACCGCGTTGCTCAGCACGCGATAGTAACAAACATCGAGTCCCGAAAGGGCATCAAAATTCGTTACGCTTACCGCGAAGTCTGCTTTTTCCCATGTTCCGGCGGCCGGCGCTGTGATCGCAGTCGTCGGGAGAGTCCAGTCAATTGAGAACTGTCTCGAAGTCGTGCCTCCGGTGTTGCCCGCTAAGTCATTATCATAAAATTCGACCTGACAAATATTCGCGCCTTCATCGCGGCAATTAGCCCCGGCGCCCACGGTTATGCTTGGGTTAGTCGCGCAGCCATATGCGGTCCAAACCTTCGTTTGCACAGCGTTGCTCAGAACGCGATAGTAACAAACATTCAAGCCGGAGCCTACATCCGCGTTAGTCACGCTGACCGTGAAGGCGGCATTTTCCCATGTTCCGGCGGCGGGCGCTGTGATCGTCGCTGTCGGCCCCTGCCAGTCTATCGAGAATTGTCTTGACGCGGTCGCGCTTGTGTTTGTAGCCACATCAGTGTTGTAGAACTCGACCTGGCACATGTTCGCGCCCTGATCGCGGCAGTTAGCCACGGCGCCAACGGAGATCGAAGGATTCGTCGCGCATCCGTATGACGTCCATGCGAGCGTTTGAACCGCATTGCTCAATACGCGATAGTAACAAAGATTAAGGCCTGAGTCAGCATCCGAGTTAGTGACATTGACAGTGAACGCGGAGCTTTCCCAAGTTCCGGCGGCCGGCGTATTGATCGTCACGCTCGGCGCCGTCCAGTCAATTGAGAATTGGCGCGAAACAGTCGCGCCAGTGTTTGTCGCCACATCCGTGTTGTAGAGCTCGACCTGACATGCGTTCGCGCCCTGATCTCGGCAATCCATCCCCGCGCCGACCGTAAGAGTCGGATTCGTGGCGCATCCGTATGACGTCCATGCGAGCGTTTGAACCGCGTTGCTCAGCACGCGATAGTAACAAACATTCAAACCCGAACCGCCAGTGTCCGCATTCGTAACGCTTACGGCGAAATCAGCGTTCTCCCATGTTCCGGCTGCGGGAGCTGTGATCGCGGCTGTCGGGGCCGTCCAGTCTATAGAAAATTGACGCGTAACAGTCGCTCCTGTATTAGTCGCGGCGTCAGTGTTGTAGAACTCAACCTGACACATGTTCGCGCCTTCGTCTCGGCAGTCCAATCCCGCGCCTACGTTGATCGTTGGATTCGTCGCGCAGCCGTAAGATGTCCAACCGAGCGTCTGTATTGTATTGCTCAACACACGATAGTAACAAAGATCGAGGCCTGAACCGCCGGTGTCGGCGTTCGTCACGCTGACGGTGAAATTTGCTTTTTCCCACGTTCCGGCCGCAGGCGCCGTGATCGTGGCAGTCGGGGCCGTCCTATCTATAGAATACTGCCTTGTGGCGGTCGCGCCTGTGTTGCCGACTAAGTCAACAGCATAGAACTCGACCTGACACATATTCGCGCCTTCATCGCGGCAATCGTTCAACAGGCCGACGGTTATCGTCGGGTTTGTCGCGCATCCGTAACCAGTCCATGCGAGAGTCTGCGCCCCGTTGCTAAGAACGCGATAGCGGCAAGTTCCGAATCCTGAACCCGCGTCGAAATTTGTGACATTAACGGCAAAGTTTGCCGTCTCCCATGTGCCCGCAGGCGGATTGTTGATTGTTGTAGTCGGCGCCTGCCAGTCAATAGAGAACAGGCGCGAAACCGTGGCGCTTGTATTGCCCGCGATGTCGGTGTTGTAGAACTCGACCTGACACATGTTCGCGCCTTCATCGAGACAGTCAGCCGCCGCCCCCACCGTTATCGTCGGGTTAGTCGCGCATCCGTAGGATGTCCATGCGAGCGTTTGAACAGCGTTGCTGAACACGCGATAGTAACAAACATTCAAACCGGAGCCGGCGTCGGCGTTCGTTACGCTGACGGCGAAATCGGCTCCTTCCCACGTTCCCGCCGCAGGCGCGGTTATTGTCACAGTCGGCGCCTGCCAGTCAATCGAGAACTGACGCGAAACCGTCGTCCCTGTGTTGCCGGCGATGTCAGTGTTGTAAAATTCGATCTGGCACATGTTCGCGCCTTCGTCGACACAGTCCAACCCCACGCCTACATTGATTGTCGGATTCGTCGCGCATCCGTATGATGTCCACGCAAGTGTCTGGACCGCGTTGCTGAACACGCGATAGTAACAAACGTTCAACCCGGAACCGGCGTCCGCGTTAGTTACACTGACAGAGAAATTGGAGCCTTCCCATGTTCCCGCCGCAGGCGCTGTGATCGTCGCCGTCGGCAGCGACCAGTCAATGGAGAATTGGCGCGAAACCGTCGCGCCCGTATTCCCCGCGATGTCAGTGTCGTAGAATTCGACCTGACACATGTTCGCGCCTTCGTCGACGCAGTCCAACCCCGCGCCAACGTTGATTGTTGGATTCGTCGCGCATCCGTATGACGTCCATGCAAGCGTCTGAACCGCGTTGCTGTACACACGATAATAACAAACATTGAGACCTGAGCCGCCCGTGTCGGCGTTCGTCACGCTGACAGTGAAATTAGCGTTCTCCCATGTTCCTGCTGCCGGCGCGGTGATCGTAGCCGTCGGGGCCGTCCTGTCTATCGAGAACTGTCTCGACACAGTCGCGCCCGTGTTGCCCGCGATGTCGGTGTTGTAGAGCTCCACCTGACACATATTCGCGCCCTCATCTCTACAGTTAGCCGCCGCGCCGACCGTAAGAGTCGGATTCGTCGCGCAGCCGTATGCAGTCCATGCGAGCGTCTGAACCGCGTTGCTGAACACGCGGTAGTAACAAACATTCAAACCGGAGCCGACATCCGCGTTCGTTACACTGACAGCGAAATCGGCGTTTTCCCATGTTCCCGCCGCGGGCGCTGTGATAGTCGCCGTCGGCAGCGACCAGTCTATTGAAAATTGACGCGACGCCGTTGCGCCTGTGTTTCCCGCGATGTCAGTGTTATAGAATTCGACCTGGCATAAGTTCGCGCCTTCGTCGACGCAGTCCAATCCGGCGCCAACGTTGATTGTCGGGTTAGTAGCGCATCCGTATGCCGTCCACGCGAGCGTCTGAACAGCGTTGCTCAATACGCGGTAATAGCAAACATTTAGTCCCGAGCCGCCCGTATCCGCGTTCGTCACGCTGACTGTGAAATTGGCGCTCTCCCACGTTCCGGCTGCCGGCGCTGTGATCGTCGACGTCGGCAATGTCCAGTCTATAGAGAATTGTCTCGAAACAGTCGCGCCCGTGTTTCCCGCGATGTCGGTGTCATAGAATTCGACCTGACACATGTTCGCGCCTTCGTCGACGCAGTCCAACCCCGCGCCAACGTTGATTGTCGGATTCGTCGCGCATCCGTAAGCAGTCCACGCGAGCGTCTGAACCGCGTTGCTCAACACGCGGTAGTAACAAACATTCAAACCTGAACCGCCTGTGTCAGCATTCGTTACGCTGACAGTAAAATTAGCGTTTTCCCATGTTCCGGCTGCCGGCGCTGTGATCGTCGACGTCGGCAATGTCCAGTCTATAGAGAATTGTCTCGAAACCGTCGCGCCTGTGTTGCCCGCGATGTCTGTGTTGTAGAATTCGACCTGACATTTGTTCGCGCCTTCGTCGACGCAATCAAATCCCGCGCCGACCGTGATTGTCGGGTTCGTCGCGCATCCGTATGATGTCCACGCGAGCGTCTGAACCGCGTTGCTGAATACGCGGTAGTAACAAACATTCAACCCGGAGCCGGTGTCCGCATTTGTTACGCTGACTGTGAAATCAGCGTTCTCCCATGTTCCGGCGGCAGGCGCCGTGATAGCAGTAGTCGGCAATGTCCAGTCTATAGAGAATTGCCTCGAAACCGTCGCGCCCGTATTGCCCGCGATATCAGTGTCATAGAATTCGACCTGACATTTGTTCGCGCCTTCGTCGATGCAGTCCAACCCCGCGCCTACATTGATTGTCGGATTTGTCGCGCATCCATAAGCCGTCCACGCAAGCGTCTGAACAGCGTTGCTTAGCACGCGATAGTAACAAACATTCAGCCCGGAGCCGGTGTCCGCGTTAGTGACGCTGACTGTGAAATTAGCGCCTTCCCACGTTCCCGCGGCCGGCGCTGTGATCGTTGCTGTCGGCAAGGCCCAGTCTATCGAGAACTGGCGCGTTGTCGTGTTGCCCGTGTTGCCCGCATTGTCGGTGTTGTAGAATTCGACCTGACACAAGTTCGCGCCTTCATCGCGGCAGTTCGCCGCCGCGCCGACCGTTATAGACGGATTTGTCGCGCATCCGTATGATGTCCACGCGAGCGTTTGAACCGCGTTGCTGAATACACGGTAGTAACAAACATTCAGCCCGGAGCCGGTGTCCGCGTTAGTGACGCTAACAGTGAAATCGGAGCCTTCCCACGTTCCCGCGGCCGGCGCTGTGATCGTTGCTGTCGGCAAGGCCCAGTCTATCGAGAACTGGCGCGTTGTTGTGTTGCCCGTGTTGCCCGCGATGTCGGTGTCGTAGAATTCGACCTGGCACAAGTTCGCGCCTTCGTCGCGGCAGTTCGCCGCCGCGCCGACCGTTATAGACGGATTTGTCGCGCATCCGTAAGCCGTCCACGCGAGCGTTGCAGCCGCGTTGCTGAACACGCGGTAGTAACAAACATTCAGCCCCGAACCGGAGTCGGCATTCGTTACGCTGACTGTGAAATCAGCATTCTCCCATGTTCCGGCGGCAGGCGCGGTGATCGTCGCCGTCGGCAATGTCCAGTCTATTGAGAATTGCCGCGAATCAGTGGCGCTTGTATTGCCTGCTATGTCAGTATTGTAGACTTCCACCTGACATTTATTCGCGCCTTCGTCGCTGCAGTCCAACCCAGCTCCCACTGTGATTGTCGGGTTCGTAGCGCAGCCGTAAGCCGTCCATCCGAGCGTCTGAACAGCGTTGCTTAACACTCGGTAATAACAAACATCGAGCCCTGAGCCGCTGTCCGCGTTCGTTACGCTGACAGCGAAATTGACGCCTTCCCATGTTGCGGCGGCAGGCGCGGTTATAGCCGTCGTCGGCAGCGCCCAGTCAATTGAGTATTGCCGCGAAACAGTCGCGCCCGTGTTGCCAACGACATCTGTGTTGTAGAAATCGACCTGACACATGTTCGCGCCTTCGTCGCGGCAGTTCGTCGCCGCGCCAACCGTGACTGTCGGGTCGGTTCCGCAGGCATACGTCGTCCACGCGAGCGTCTGAACCGCGTTGCTGAAAACGCGGTAATAGCAAACGTTGAGGCCGGAGCCCACGTCGGCATTAGTCACATCGACGACGAAATCAGCGCCATGCCAAGAGGAGGCTGCCGGGCCGACAATTGTTGTTGTCGGATCGGTATTATCAACCAGGAAGTCAATTTTTATTGCGGCTGAATTACCCGCCTTGTCATAGACAGTGAAGTCGACTCCGTTCTGATCAGCCGAGCCGTTATCGACAGAATATGTGACAGTCCAAGGAGCGATCGTGTCGGGCGCCGGCGTGTCGGCGAAAGCTGCTGCGCCCACGAGCTGGTCCTGCGCGCCGGTGTCGCTCCATACAACGGAGGCGGTGACATTCTGTCCGCCGCCCTCGCCGGCGACGCTGTTGAACCACGCCACGCAGGTAACGGTCGGATACACGGCCAGCGTGCAGTCAAGGCCATCCACGGCGTTACCGTAAAAATACGTCTCATTATTTGAACCGATAGTGATGCTTGTGAGCGTAGGCGCGTCCCAGTCTATGGAGAAATCGCGCTGAACCGTCACGCCGGTGTTGCCGGCGACATCTGTGTTGTAGAGTTCAATCCGGCACTTGTCTAAGCCTTGATTGCGGCAGTTTGCTGCCGCTCCCACTGTAAGCGTCGGATCATTGCCGCATGTGTACGACGTCCATCCGAGAGTCTGAACGGCATTGCTCAAAACCCGGTAATTGCACGTGTTCAGTCCGGAACCTGTTCCGGGGTCGGCATTTGTGACGTCGACAACGAAATCGGCGCCTTTCCACGCGCTTGCCGCAGGAGAAACGATCGTGTCTGTCGGCGGCGTCCAGTCGATTGAGAATGTGCGCGTCACCGTTGTTCCGGTATTGCCCGCAACGTCAGTGTTGTAGAATTCGACCTGGCATTTGTCCGACCCTTCATCACGGCAATTGGCGGCCGCGCCGACCGTTAGAGTCGGATCGTTGCCGCAAACGTAAGATGTCCATGCGAGCGTTTCAACAGCGTTGCTCAATACGCGGTAACTGCATACATTCAGGCCTGAGCCTGAGTCCGCATTTGTGACATCGACCACAAAGTCCGCGTTTTTCCATGCGCTTGCCGCCGGGGAAACGATCGTAGTCGTAGGCAGGGTCCAGTCAATCGAGAATTTCCGCGAGTAGTCGGCGCACGTTCTTCCCGCCGCGTCTGTCGCGCGGAAGAACACCTCGCACTTGTCCACTCCCTCATTATTGCAGTATTTAGCCGCGCCTACAGTCGCCGTCGGATCGTTTCCGCATACGTAAGTCGTCCAAGCGAGAGTCTGTATGCTGTTGCTGACAACACGCCACTCGCATGCGCTCAACCCGGAGCCGGTGTCGGCTTCCGTTACGTCCACAACAAAGTCCGGCCCTTGCCACGAACTTGCGGCCGGGCTGACGAAAGCTATAGTCGGATCCTCCCAGTCTATTCCGAACTGTCTTGTAACAGTCGTCCCTACATTTCCTGCGCGGTCAGTGGTATAGAATTCGACTTGGCAGATGTCTGCGCCTTGATCGCGGCAGTTCGCTGCTGCGCCTATCGTCAGTGTCGGATCGTTGCCGCAGGTGTACGAAGTCCAAGCAACAGTCTGAACCGCGTTGCTCAACACCCGGTAATAGCAATTCACAAGCCCCGAGCCGACATCGGCATTGGTGACATCCACAACGAAGTCAGCCCAGTGCCACGAGCTTGCCGCCGGACTGTTTATTGTCGTTGTCGGATCCGTGTTGTCCACTTTGTAATCGATTTTCACGGATTTCCCGTTACCCGCTAAGTCGTATACCGAGAAGTCTTCGCCGGTCTGGTCGGTCGAGCCGTTTGGTATGTTGTAAACAAGCGACCACGGCGTCGAAGTCGTATCCGGATCGGGTGTTTGTCCAAACATGCTCGGGCCCTGCAGGCGGTCGTATGAAGCAGCATCCGTCCACGTCAGGGTTCCGGTCATTATCTGCCCGCCGCCTTCTCCAGCAAGACTATTGAACCAAATCGTGCAGGTGACAGCTGGATAAACATTGAGACTCGAACAGTCGACTCCGTCTGTGGTCCCATCGAAATAGTTCTCTGTATTCGACGTTATCGTCAGCCCTGTGACTGTAGGCGGTGTCGTGTCCTTGCGGAATATGAATCCGGTGGTGGTCTCGACGTAGCTATGCGAGAGCATGTTGCCGCAACCGTCCATCACCTGAACGCTTATCTGATTCATGCCTTCCGAAATGGTCGCCCAAGCGATATTCCAATTCGAGGTGTAGTTGGAGTACTGGAAAGCATTGAAGATGTCCGTCCAAGAGCCAGCCCCGATTTTATACTGGGCGTAAGAGAGCGGACAGCCAGAGCCTCCCCATCCGAAGTCGATGTTGACAACCGTTCCGGGATCGGTCTTGTACCAGTTGGTCACTCCGCCCGCTGAAGGGCTGTTGTAGGTGATCGTCGGGTCGGCGTTGTCATGCGCGAAGTTTAAAGTAACGCTTGAGCTGTTTCCAGCCTTGTCGTAGACCCTGTAGATTATTCCGGCTTCATCGCTTTCGCCCGAACTGATTGTGTAAATCTGCTTCCAGCCGTCTACGCTGCTTGTGTCCGGACCGACATTCGTTCCGTTATAAGTCGGCGACTCCGCGAAAGCGTACGGCCCGACGAACTGATCCAGTGCGCCCGCTCCGTTGTTGTCGCTCCACTCCACCTCGACCGTCATCTTCTGTCCGCTTCCTTCACCGCCGAGGTTGTTAAAATAAGTCGTTCCGCCGGCCGTCGCGCTAAGCGACACGCAACTGTCCGCCGTGCCGCAAATATACTGCTCTCTGTCCGAATATGTTTTCACCGCTGAAATCGTCGGCGCTGTTATGTCGTATACAGTGCTGTCGGACGTGTGCGTGGTCTGGATGTTTCCGCGATGGTTTTTGTATTCCACCCACACTGTTTTTGTTCCTTCTCCGGATGAGCAGCCTGTTCCACTGGTGACGTTGAAAGCGCATGTGTAACCCGTTTCATTGCATTTTGTTTCAAAGGTCGTCCATGCAGCCGAGGCGAGACCGGCTTCGGTGCAGGCTATTCTCATGAAGTCGCTTGAGTCGCAATTCGTTCCGGCCGGGTCCTCGCAGGTCAGCGTTATCGGCGGCGTTGAATCATTGGTGTAACCGCTGTTGTCGCTTATTGTGATGGTTCCGGTTGTCGGCGGCGTGCAGAAAGGCGTCGGCGGCGAAACCACTATGAAAGTGGCTCCGAGGTTTTCATCGTTCTCCGGCGAGGTGCCGGCATCGCCTCCGTCGCGCTCTCCGTCCTCGTAGCCGTCTGTTATGCGCTTAATGCTGTTTCCGTTGCCGGAAATCGGCGCAGCCGATGCCCCGTTGAATGATCCTTCCGGCAGGTCGGCGCCTTGGTATGCGCCCCAAAGAACGAGGTCAAGAGAATTTGTCGGGTCTGAGGCTTTCTTTATGTATATTTCATCTCCCGCGCTGTTCAGGTCGAGCGTGGCGCCCCATTCGTGGACGCTGGCTGCGTCACATGCAAACCGGGATATGAACGCCGCGGAGCTTTTCGCTATCAAATAGTAGCCCCGTGCCGGAATCACTTCGCCGGCAGGGATGGCGTATTCGTTCTCTCCGCCGCCCGGCGTCGTCTTGTCGTCGCCTATTATGTGGCCTGTCAGAGAATAATCCGCGCTGAACGGGTTGTAGATTTGGATGAAGTCGTCGCCCTCGCTCGCTTGCGTGCCGTCGTTATGCACTTCGGTGATCGTGATCTGCGCAACGTTGATCGTCACTCCGTCAAGTTCGACGGCCTGCGCGCCGTTCGAATGCAGGTAAGCCCTGAAAAAGAATGTGCCCGGGCCTACGGCGTCGTCGAATGTCTGGACGTTGCTGTTTATCTCGGTTGCAGTGTTGGATGTGGCATATCCGCCTCCGGCCGCCGCCCAGTTCGCTCCGTTCCAGTAGTACCAGTTGGTCCCGTTGTTCGATATCTGGTATTTGACTGTGCCGGCATTGTCCGGGCCTAAAATATCCGAGAACGAAAGCACCTCCACAAAGTCTTTTCCCTTTGTGGGCGCCGGCTGCACGGTCGGGTCGGTGGCATAATACTGTCGCGACTCTTCGGATAGCGATATCGACGACGTGGGTTCAGGCGTCGCGGACAGCCGGCTGTAATATGTCGCCGTCCAGTCCGCGATATTCGGCGTCGCCGTAACGCTGGTGGTTGTAAGCGACCCCCAGACCTTTACGTTCTCATTCGAGGAGGCGCAAACTGAAATGTCACATGGAACCGTGGCGCATGTGCAAAGCGTCGTATTGTCGGAAGCGCGGAGTATCTTGTAGCTCAATTGCTGAGCCAAGCCGGCGCCGTCAGGATCAGTGTAAGCCGCGCTGAGCTGCGAGCCGCCCATGAATCCAGTGATTTCGTCGCTCGTAAGTTCTCCCGACGTCTTGTAATGTACGTAGAAGTTGGCGTCGTCGTTGTCGTAATAAGTTCCTCCGCTCGCGCAACTGTCAGCCTCGCCGTCCCGGTCGATTATGCACCTGACATATTGCGTGCCCATGTTGCCGCTTACCGTTATATTGCCGGATTGCGTGTGATAAGCATTGTCCGCGTAAGCGCCGGACATCCCCGGCACCAGCGCCCACCCCGTCCCATTATAATAATACATATACCATTCGCTTCCGTTGGCCGACTTGAACGTGCACGTGGCGTTGATCGTGTCCCCTATGCCGGCTTTTGTCGCATTCACTGTAACCTGAACGACTTTTTCATAGGTCACGGTGCCGCCATGGTTGGAACAGGCGGCGCCGCATGTAGTGCACGTGTTTGCCGCGTCGCTGTCCGCGCCGCACGATGAACCCCATGTGTCATCACAGGTTCGAGGCTGCGTATTCGTCTGGTAGGCGAGTCGGGCGTCTCCTGCCGTTAATGCTGTTGGATTTATGTTTGTAGACGAACCGACCTTGGTATAAGTCGGATTTCCGTCCGTCCACGTTGTCGGGAAGATGAGCGTGTTGCTCTTGCTGGTCAAAACGGTGGTTTCACCCGGATAACCGTAGTACATATATATTGTTTTGGTTGTGCCTGCCGGTATTACCGGAACTTTCACCCAGATCGTTCCGGTGAGTGTGGTCGCGCTGTAGCTTTCTATCCAGAAATTGTTTATAGCGGTGGTTCCATCCGAGTCAATGAACCGGATATCCTTTCCGTCGGCCTGAACGCTTCCGAACGAAAAATTCGTATTGTTAAGTTGAATCCTGACTTGGAAATTGTTGAGAAGCGCTCCTCCGGTATTGTCGATGGTTATCGCTCTCCGGTAACTATAGTTCTGTTGAGCCCATGAGGGGCTGTTGCTCGATTTCACATAGGCAAGTCCGCCGCTTACATTAGCGTCGGCTGTCGGCGTGTAGTCGCCTGCCGTATCGAAGGGCCATGTCGAATTGTCGCTTGAGAGAGTGAACATTGACCCGGCGGATACGCCGCCGCCGGTGGTGACGGTTATATTGCCCGTCTGCGCGCCGGAGGGCACGGCGCATGTGATAGAGGTGTTCGTCCACGCCGAGCAGCTAGCGATTTTCCCGCTGAAAAAAGTCACGTACGAACCGCCCTGCGCCGAACCGAAGTTGCTTCCGCCGATGACTATTGTGTCCGACCAGTAAGCCGTGCCCGGCGTAAGCGAGGATATTGCAGGGGGATTAACCGTGAAGACCGAGTCCGCCTCCTGCGGCGACTGAACATTGCGTACGGTTACTATCACATATCCGGTCGAAACGTTCAACGGCGCGTTGATTGTGATCGAGGTGTTAGACCAGGAAATCGCGCTTCCGGCTGCTATGCCGTTAAAAGTTACCGTCGACGCGCCCTGCGAGGTTCCGAAATCTGTTCCCGTAATGACGACCTGTGTGTCCGTCACGCCATTATTGGGCGACAGGAGCGTTATGTCAGGCGTCGGCGGCGAGACGTATTCGACATCCACGGCGTCGAGCAATATCTTCTGCGAGCCGTCCGAGTTCAAGTATGCGTTGAAATACAGCGTGCCGCCGCCAATCTCGTTGTCGAACGTGCCGCAGTGCGAGTTAATATCCGCGGCAGTGTTCGTCTGTCCGAAGGTCGTTGCGATTGCCCAGTTCGCTCCGTTCCACCAATACCAGCTCGTTCCATCGTTCGATATCTGGTATCTCACCTGTCCGGTCGTGTCCGGGAGAATCACCGTTTCAGTGAAGCTGACCAGTTCCGCGAATACTATACCCCGAGAGGTTATCGGCCGGATCGTCGGGTTGTCAGAGTAGTATGAGTGTGTCTGTTCCGCGCCGACGGAGACCGAAGGCGGCGTTCCTACAATCTGTCTTGTATAATAATCAAGTGTTATGTCGGCGATGACCGGCGAGCCGGGAAAATCGGTCGTATCGAGCAATGCATATATGTAAACGGGGGTATCCTCAAGAGTGCAGGAGAGAATATCTGTCGGGAACGTGTTTATCGTGCAGAGCACCGCGTTGTCCGATGCGCGCCTTATTTCGTAGCTCAGAGAAGCCACTCCCGGCAGAGTGTGCGAGGAGGTAAATGTTTTTCCGAGAAAGAACGGCGTGATCACGTCCGAAGTGAAATTTCCGGTGTCCACTATCCCTGAGTCGTACGAATACACAGGATTGTTTGTATATGTGGATCCGGCTGCTCCGGCCACCGCATTGGGAGTGTAGGGATTGTTACCGCCGACGGCGCCGCCGGTAACAGTCTGCGTGCCGCCGCTGATCAGATTCTCGGCGAAGATTTTAGTTCTTCCGCCGCCGCCGCCGCCGCCCGACGCGCCATAGTTGGTGAATCCTCCGCCCATGCCGCCGCGGGCCGTAAGATTTCCGGTAATATTGACGTTCTGGCCTCTTACAACGATAGTGCCGCCGCTTCCGCCGCCGCCAGCTCCGCCGCCAGCATCGTGAGTGGGATCGCTGCCGCCCGATTCGGCGAGCCCGCCGTCCATTCTTATTTCGTCCACCGTCGCGTCGTTCTCGATGGTGATCGTCCCGGCGTCGAGAAGAACCGCGCCGCCGCCGACTCCACCGCTTCCGCCGATCGCGAGCGTCGAGAAGACCATGGGGTTGGGATTGGAATTCCAATAGCAGCTCGCGCTGCCCGCTCCGCCGCCCGATCCCATATATAACGATGTGTCGGTCTGGCTTCCAAAAGTCGTTCCATATGTGTTGGCGCATGTTGTTGTGTTCAAATAATAATTCCCTGTGCAGCCCGGATCATCGGGATCGTAGCCCTGCCAGCCGTTTTCTCCCCTGCCTCCCGCGCCTCCGTAACCGCCGCCGCCGCCGCCGCGCCCATCGCGCCCGTCGGTGCCGTCCGCGTACGACACGCCACCGCCTCCGTAGCAAGTCGCCGCGGGGCAGCCTGTCGTATCATAAAGCCCGTTATTCCCGATCTGCTGGCCGCCGTACCACGGAGCTGTCGTGCTGACGCCCGTATCTATGCACAACACGCTTCCGGCGCCGCCATCGTAGCCTTTCTTGTATCCGTTTATTTGCGATCCCGCTTCTATGCGTATTTCGTTCGCATAAAGTCTGAGTATCTGGCCGGCGATCACGTTAATAGTGGAATTGTTGAGCAGTTCAATTCTTGATTTTCTTACCGTGCCGCCCAGATTCTGCGTTTCTCCGTTGAGGATCAGTTCCTCGCCGAGCACAACTTCTGTGTCTTCGGTCACGTTCGTTTTAGTGTCTATTTTTGTCCATGTCGGATTCCCGTCCGTCCACTGCGCCGCGTCGAGAGTGTCCGTGATGCTGTCCGTCGTGGTCGCGCTCGCGTACCCGTAATACATGTAAACAGAATATTCCGCGCCGGCGGGGATTTCGGTCACTTTGACCCATATCCTCGCTGTTTGTCCTACCGAGTTGTAGTTTTGAAGCCAGTATTTTAGCGGCGTTCCCTGTC
Source organism: bacterium (assembly GCA_041664945.1). GTDB lineage: Bacteria > UBP15 > UBA6099 > UBA6099 > UBA6099 > JBAYJY01. The sequence goes on from JBAYJY010000009.1 coordinate 13,584, forward strand.
CTGTGTTGCCGTAAAATCTCAGGTCGCCGCCGTCCGCCCGCGCCTTCGAAAAATCGAAATTGCCGGCATTCAAAGTTACCAGAATCTGGTAGTCGTACAGAGCGTTAGACGAGGCGGTGTTGTCCACCGTTATCTTCTTTCTGTACGTCCAGCGGGTGTCGAACCACGCAGGATCCACGTTCGCTCTAAGCAGCGCCATGTCGCTCGTCACTGAGATTTTGTTGGTGTCGTAAGTGTAATCGGTATCCAAGTCGAACGGCCACGCTGCGGCGGTCGGCGCCGCCTCCGTTGTGAATTGCCAAGACGTGACATACGATCCCGAATTGCCGTACTGGTCTTTCGCCTTTACCGCATATTCGTAGTTAGTGACAACGGCGAGACTTGTTCCCACAGTCCACGAGTTGCCGCCTTGCCAAGCGCTTTCCTGAAAATCCGGCGGAGCCCAGTCCGCGGCCGCCTTGTCAATCCGGAACATATAGTAAACCGTGCTGATGTCGGTGGCGGTAGCCGCCATAAGGGTCACGCCGGTGTCAACGCCCGATTCTCCGTTTGCCGGGTATTGGAGGTTGTAGGCGGTCGGCGCCTGATTGTCCACCGAGGAGAACGCTGAGTTTCTAATCTGCCCGGTGTATGTTCCATCATTCGGGGTAATGCGCAAATACACCGATGAGTCCTCGCCGGCGAATGCGCCGTTTCCGTTGCCCGCGTTCTGTGTCGCCCAGCGGAACCACGCGTTGCTTACTCCCGCGCCGCATGACAGCGCGGACACCTGCCGCGCCGCGCCGTTGTTCACCGTCCCCACGCTCGCGTCGAGAATCCAAGCTTTGTACCAGTTTGTGTTATCATAAGAATATTCAATATATATTCCGCATGTGTCACCCGCGTTCGGGTCGGTCAGGTCGTATTGCGTCCTGACGTAGCCTTCTCCGGCAGTGGAAGTCTGCGATACGCTGTCTATGTTGACATCCGGCTCGTTGGCGGATGTCGTGAAGCTGAATGTCGGGGTGTCGAACGCTCCTTCGTTTCCAAAGCTGTCAATGGCCTTAACCCGCCAGTAGTACATAATGCCTTGATCCAGCGCGGCGGGGTTCCACGTCAGTCCGGCCTGCCAGCCGCTCTGCTGCGCCGCAATGGAGAACGCTTCGTCTTTCGCTATTTCAATTAAATACTGAATTGTGTTTTGGTCTGTTCCGGCGGCGGCAGTGAGTGTCGGCGTGATAGAAACCCCGTTGGTGCCGTTTGTCGGCGTGGAGCAGCTATAGTTGGCGGGCGCCTTGTCGTCAACCTCGAATGCAGTGGATGTTTGCGTCTCGCCCTGCGCGGCGTCATAAGTTGTCACCCGGATGTAAACCGAGTCATCCTCGCTCGCGTATGCCCCGCCTTGGTTGCCCGCGTTCTTTGTGTCCCATATAAAAGTGGCGTTCGCCTGCGGCGTTGGGATCGCCGTTAGCTGCCCCGTGGAAGTTCCGCCGCTCACTCCTGTGTTGCTCACCGTTCCCGCGGACGCGCTGTCGATGTACGCCTGATACCATGTGATGTTGTCAAAAGAATAATCGATCAGAAACCTCGCCGCATCGCTCTGGGGATCCGACAGATTATACGTTACCGTCAATTTGCCTGAACCGTCTGTCGCTTGCGAGAAACTTACAAAAGTAATATTGGGCGTATTCTGAAGTGTCGTGAAAGAGAATGTGGACGAATAGGTTCCCTCGAAATCGCATACGTCTTTGGCTTTTACCCGCCAGTAATATAGCCTATTCGAATCGAGCGCCGCCGGAACCCAGTCGTTGTCCGCGCTAAGCCATCCGCTCTGTTGGAGTCTGCCGCCCGCATTGGTGAACCCGGCGTTGTCGTCGATCTGGAAATAATAGGATATTGTTGAAACATCAGTTGCGACTGCCGATGTGAGAGTCGGCGTTAGCGAGACATCGGTCGCCCCGTTTGCAGGCGAACTGTTCGCGTATCCCGACGGAGCGATTATGTCCACGGTGTAATCGATGTCCTCGTTGGTCGCAGCGGTGTCCTTGTTGTTCTGGCTGTCCTTGCACGATATGTAAACGAAATCCGCGCCGTGTGATAGGCCGGACGCGGAACATGTCTGGCTCGCAGTCCCGCTCCCCGAACAGTCGTTTGACATGCTGTTGTAGTCGATGTCGGACAGCGACCACCGGCAATAGGCATTCTCGTCAGTCGTGGCGACTATCGACTGGTTGGTGTCGCATACAACATCGCTTTTTGCCGGATTCCAAGTGAGTTGGGCCGGCGGCTGGGTATCGACCGAATATGTGAGCGCAGCGTTGTTCGCCGCGCTGTTTTTATTGGCGCAGCTGTCTTGGCAGGCGATCCATACCGTGACGGAACCTTCAGGCAGCCCTGAGACGGCGCAGGACGCGTTTACTGTGCCGTCGCCCGTGCAATCGCCGTCGTCGGCCATGTTGTCGTATGATTCGTCGCCGTCCAGCGACCAACGGCAATCGCCTTGCTCGTTGAGCGTCAGAGAAACCGTCGGCGCTGAATTCACATCGTCGCCGTTTGCAGGGGACCATCCCGACTGCGTCGGCGCCGTCCAATCGATTGAGAACAGTCGGGATTGAGTCGTCCCCGTGTTGCCCGCCGTGTCTGTGTCGTAAGCTTCGATTTGACACATATCAGCGCCCTGATCCCGGCAGTTTTGGCCGCCCCAGACAGTGATTGAAGGATCCGTGCCGCAAGCGTATGAAGTCCATCCGAGCGTCTGAACAGCGTTGCTGAGCGCGCGGTAATAGCAAACGTTAAGGCCGGAGCCCGTGTCTGCATTTGTCACATCGAATGAAAAATTTCCGTTCTGGCATGAGCTTGCCGCGGGGTTGTTAATCGTGACGGTCGGAAGAGTCCAGTCAATCGAGTACAGGCGCGTCTGCGTTGTGCCGGTATTGCCTGCTGTGTCCGTATTGTAAAATTGAACCTCACACATGTTGGCACCTTGATCGAGGCAGTTCGCTGCAGCTCCGACAGTCAGCGTCTGATCGGTCCCGCAGGCATAGGAAGTCCATCCCAGAGTCTCCACGGCGTTGCTGAGAATTCGGTAGAAACACTGATTCAACCCCGAGCCTCCGGTGTCGGCGTTCGTCACATCAACGACGAAATCGGCGGTCTGCCACGAACCCGCCGCCGGTCCGACTAATGTTGTTGTCGGAATCGTCCAGTCGATTGAAAACTGTCTCGAAGAAATTGTGCCGGTGTTGCCCGCGATATCTGTGTTGTAGAACTCGACCTGACACATATTCGTGCCCTGATCCCGGCAGTTCAGCCCCGCGCCAACTGTTATGCTTGGGTTCGTCGCGCAGCCATATGAGGCCCATATTTTAGTCTGCACAGTGTTGCTCAGAACGCGATAGTAACATAAATTCAGACCTGAGCCGACGTCAGCATTTGTAACGCTCACTGTAAAAGCGGCGGTTTCCCATGCTCCGTCGGCAGGCGCCGTGATAGTCGCCGTCGGCCCGGCAACATCTACTTTCAAAGGTCCGATCGCGGCGCTGTAGCCTTTGTTCCCGGCGCCGTCCGTATTCGTGAAACAGATGTAATCAGTGTGTGTGGTATTAACAGTTGTTGTTAAACCTGAGTTTGTGAGATTCGCGTCATCGGCGGCGTCGCATGTCGCGTCGGCGGAGTAACCCCAGTTGGTTGTCGCCCCCACCAAAGACCCGCCGGCATCGCTAACCGTCACGGTTATCGTGTCGGAAACATTCCATGCGCCGTTTGCGCCGTCCGTCACTACAAAAGCCGGCGCCGTATAATCAATTGAGAATTGCCTTGTCACTGTCAAGCCGGCGTTGGCGACCATGTCAGTGCTGTATAATTCGACCTGACACAAATTCACGCCCTGATTGCGGCAGTTCATCCCGGCGCCGACTGTTATTGTCGGATTAGTAGCGCATCCGTATGCCGTCCATGCAAGCGTCTGAACGGCGCTACTGAATACCCGATAGTAACAGACATTGAGGCCGGATTCGGTATCCGCATTAGTTACATCAACCGTGAAATTCGGCCCCTGCCACGAGCCCGCGGCCGGGCTGTTTATTGTGGTCGTTGGCGCCGTGATGTCGTAATATACAAGCATGTTGAGATAATCTACGTCCATGGATTCGTTTGAAACATCTTCGTAAATGCCCCATGTGATAAGGCCGGAGCCGGCATCTATATAGTCGGAAATAGTATCAGTCGGCAAGGAAATCGTTCGAGTGTATTGTGAGTCTGTGTTGCTAAAAATCGTTTCATCGGCGCCGATTTGGGGCCACGAGGCGGTCTGCCACCAATCCAGCCCGGTCCCCATGACATAGGTTGAAAAATTGGCGTTCGAGTTGTTTAGATGCCCCTCGAAAGTGAAATCTATTTGATAAATCTTCGCAACAGGCGACGTCACAAGATTGATTGTCATAGCAATCCAGAGAAATACCTCGTCTCCGTTCCCCGGATCAACAGTTGTCCATCGGGTATTGTTGGAAGCGCTCATATTTGTTCTTTCCGCTGCGCTCGGCGTATCCACAGCGTTTCTGGTGTTTGTATCCCCGGCGAACGGGAATGTGTCAACGTCATACGCCAGTACCGAGCTTCCCGCCGTCGACGGGTAGTATGCCGCCGTTGTCGCAAACGCTGACGGCGAAAAAACGAGAGCCGTCAGGATTAGCGTCGCGATAAACGCCACAACGTTTCGGTTTCTCGCGCTTCGACACTTGGCTTTTTCTATTGAAATTATTCCCGGCGATGCTTCTACCCGGCCTGAATTTTTCATTTTATGTCCTCTTAATAATTTTTGGATGTTCATTTTCAGCCACCTGTTTATAATTAAGTCGAATATCTTATGTTGAATTCAATTTATTCTTTGTTACTCTCGGCTGTCCATTTTGGCGTTTTTTTCATTTGACGCGTTGGCTTCAAGTTTTACTCATGTTACAATTTGCATTTACTGAGAATATATATATCAAAATAGGCGCCAGTCTGAAATTTCTGAATACGTCTCCTGAAATAACTCTCAAAACACGATTTTTTGTTTCAACAAAAATTCAGCGCATTCTGTTGCACTTATTTATTTCCCGAATAGTGCAATTTTTTGCTCATTCCCGCTCCGCCATTTTTAGAGTCTAAGTACAAACACAGTCCATATTGTCATTTCCGGGTTGAGTAAACGAAAGATTTCAGATTTAGTTTAATTGTAGAGATTATAAAATAGAATTCAACGATAGAATCTGGATTCGGATTAATGGCGCTGTCGTTTTGAATTGGACGTAATTTTCGGGAATGTGGCAAAAACCACCAATTTTATTTACCATTTAGAAAAGTTGTTCCGGACTTATTTCCGGAGAATTCTTTTAGCGAAAGCAATGCTCGTCAATTTTCGGGGCAGACAAATGGCTGAAATTGTTGAATATTCACAAAGCGATCGCGAAGCGGTTAGAGAAATTTGCTTTCGGACCGGATTTTTAGGCAAATCGCTTGCCGGAATAATCGATTACAAAGATCTTTTCGTCGACCTCGCCACACATTATTTTCTTGACGCAAGAAAATCCTGTATCTTCGTAGCGAAAGATTCCGGCAGGGTTATAGGCTACGGCGTCATCATTGATGATGTGAAGGAATATAAAATTTCCTCGACGAAGTATTATATTTACAGGGTCTTTCTCGACGTTGTCCGCTTCCGGTTGTTCAGAAAAAAAGAATTCCTATATTACACGCGTTTGCTTTTGTATTACTTGAAAGGCGATTTCACGCTTCCTGAATTCTACGAGTACCCGGCGCTGCTGCACATAAATATTTCGGACGGTTATCAGGGCCTTGGAATCGGAAGCCGGCTTTTTGAATCGATGTTCGCGGGTTTGAAAAGCAAAAGCTGCTCCGGAGTTCAACTGCAGACGCATTCCGCGAATGAGAAGTCAGTCGGATTTTTCAAAAAGCACGGTTTCGCGGAGCTCGCGTCGAAGGAAACAAAATTCTATCAAACGTACGGCGCCGGCGTAGTTAAAACCATCGCCATGGGGAAAAAATTCTGACGCTTCGCTTCTTTCGGCATATCGTTCGCTTTTTGCATAATTATATTCTTTACTAATGGTATCGTTGTACGCCTTAGTAATGGATTTTATTCCATCCTTTATATTGCTCTACTAACTCTTTTGCCAGTCAGGCTGCCGTTTCCGCTCACAGCGCTCACGAATCGAGCTACAGTTGAAATGAATCCGCCAGTAAACCGTCTATTATCTCTGAATAATTCGGGGAGCCTCATCCGATTTTTCATATGCGTTTTCTAAATTCAAGAACGACCCGTGGACAGCCTCAAATATCTTAGCCTTTTTTAGATAGAAATTGGCGGCTGCGCGGTCGTCCTTATTACTGTCTTCCCTGCCGAATATATATGCCGCAAGTCTGTCATACGCGCGCGGGTCATATGGATTCTGTTTCACATATTTCATCGTCGCTTTCTCTATTTGTTCGGGCCGCGCAAAAGGTTGTCCGGCAAGCCGCTCTATCTTGTCGAAAGTGTGTCGCGCTGAGGAAAGATCATAAGCGGCGCCGTCGAATATTGTTTTCAGATATGCTTCATACGCCGCTCTCGGAGATCCTGCTTTTTCGTATGCGAGTCCGAGATTGTAGGAGCCGCTCTTTGACTGGCCGAACTGCGAAACCGCTCCGTCGTAGTCCCCCAAAATATAATCTATGCCGCCGCGCATCTCGCTTTGAAAACCGGATTTCTGATAGCCTCTGTAATCTTCTGATTCGGCGATGCGGCCAGTCAGATATTCAAGCGTATCGCGCATCTTTTCATATTTTCCGTAATATGCTTCGAGTTCGAGATAAGTCCCGATTCCGCCCCATTCCTCATTTGCGGTTTCGGCGTATTTTCGTATCTGTCTGTCCGACTCCGCCTCTATCTTTCCGATGGAATGCTTCCTGCCAAAATCGGGCCGGACGCCTTCGAAGCTGTTGAAAAGATCGAGATAGAATTCAGGCTGCTCCGGCGCGAGCCGGATCGCATCGCCGATCCGTTTTTTCTTTTCGGGCGTCGGGCCGTCTATTCTTTCGGCGAGCATCGCCTGAAGATTCCCGAGCGTGACGCGCCGCGCTTCAGCTCTCTTTGCCGCAGAGAGATATTTCCGCGATTCTTCTGACGGCAACATCACCGCCATCACGTTGCCCGTTTTCTGCCATTCCTTTTTAAAGTCCTCTGCCGGATGGTCCACCCAGACGTCGTACGTCGCGACATCGTAAGCGATAAGCGTATCGAGGGCTTCATCGAAACCGAAAACGACGAACACATGGTGCGGTATGAAGACAAGCACGGGAACATTGCGGCGCACAAAACTGCGTATGTCGCTTATCTTCGAATCAGGGTATATGTTGTAGTCGAACCCGTTGTTTTCCGCGTAGAATAACATGTCGATCATTTCGGTGCCTGAAAGCGAATAAGTGATTTCGGTCCCGATCTGTTTTGCAGTTTTGTTCTTCCGCCAATAGTTGAATACGAGCGCGAGAGAATTCGGCGCGCAGTATGACGAACGGTACTCAGTGCGCGTTTCGACGCCGGGGATGACTATTCGCTTCTTTCCCGCGCCGGCGGACTCCAGCCTGTCGATGTACACTTTTGCCTGCTTAACGAAATCCTCGTTCGCCGTGTATTTCGTGAGCACGTTCTTGAAGGCGGATTCAGCGTCCGCATCGTAGCCGATTTTGTGGAGCAGCAGGCCGATGCGGAACTGGAGATAAGAGGCGCTGTAATGGCTCGGATATAGCGTCAGGCTTTTTTCATACAGAAGGAGAGCCGGCCGAATGTCGGCGCGCTTCTCCGCGATCTTGCCGAGTATCAGAAAATCGTAACTGACGATTCCCGAATAAACAACTGTTGTCAGCGCAAGCATCAGGCATAAATAGCCGACGAGCGCCGTTTTATAAATGAACTCCCTCGCTCCGTGAGCGGCATACAGAATGAACGCGCCTATAACTGAAAACATTGCGAATACGAACGGAAACATGAGTCCGGCGGCGAACGGAAGTTCTGCTCTTTCCGATACGCCGTAGGAATGAAATACAATCACGTCCACGAATAAGTGCCACATGAACATGAGGATCGTTCCTGTGACGACTAATCCGGCTACAAGTTTCACAACGGCGCCTATATCGTCCTCGCGTACAAGGCCGCCGGCGATGCCGCCGATAACGCCGCCGAGCGCCATGAAAATCGCTCCCATCATGAAAACAAATTCATCTGCCGCTATGATGTCCGGATTTATCGGGAGCAACGTGCTGAGCGCCGCGTCCGAAAGCCATCCGTAGAAAAGTCCGAAGAAAATACCCGCCGCCAACCCTGCGTAGAGACCTGTGATTATGCCGAATATCACGCGGCGCCCGCCGCCCCGGAATCGGTTCGCTCCCTCGCCCTCGTTCCTGTTTTTCCATTCCCGCCAGCTTTTCCGCGCCGCGAAAAAGTAAAGAAACCCCATTGCCAGATTGAACGCGCAAAACGCGAGCGCTATGTAATACCAGCGCGCTCTTACGAACCACAGCGCCGCCGCCATTACAGGCAGAAGCGCGGCGGACGCGGCGGCGGTTATCGCCGCTTTCCTTTTCATTCCGCATCTCGACAGGCTCAGCGCGCAAACGGCGCCTCCGCCCGTCGCTGAAAACACAAACGACGCGAGGATCAGTAATATCGGATTCGGCGGCGGCTTGATTCTCATTTATGTTTCGCCTCCGTTCCGACAGTTTTCGCGGCGCGCGCAAGCGGCCCGTCTATCTCGATCTTTCGAACCCATTCAAGTTCGCGCTTCATTCCGCGCCTGTCGCCCAGTTTCTTAAGCGCTTTCGCAAGATACATATGATAGCGGGCGTCATAGTATTCGCGGGATATAGCGCGCTCAAAATCGCGGCGCGCAGCCTTCGCGTCTCCATCCGCCAATTCGATTCTTCCGCGCGTATAATAATATATGTCTGATTCGCTGTCGTTGAACAAATCGGACGCTTCGTCCAATTGCTTGTCAGCTACTGAGCTGTGGCCCGCTTCCACGGCGCACATCGCGTAGTTTATTCTCGCTTCCTTTAAATCTTTCTCGCCCGATGGGTCTCTATCATTTTTTGTGAGATCTACGAGCCGTCTCCACTGCCCCATGGCAGCTTTGTAGTTTCTCTCCTCCGTATACCTTTGCGCGAGCATATCGGCCGGATACAAATCCTCCGGGTCCAGCCGCTCCATTTGCAGATACGCCGTTTCCATCATCACGCGATCCGTATCGACTCCCTCGACGAGCAGCGACTCGAATTTCTTCAGCGTCGCTAATTCCAAACGCCCTGCATTGAAGTCGGAGATAAAATCGCGCTCAGCCCGGCGAACCGACTCATCGACTCCCGGAGCTTTCAGCAACGCGTCGTACTCATCCGCCCCGCTGTAACGTTCGAGATCAGACTGCCATGACCGCTGGAGCTTATCGCGCTCCGCCGCGAACGCCGCGAGCGCAAACCGTCGCGTTTCGAGCCTGCCTGTTGTATTGTTGTCCGAATCAAAAATGCCTGATGCTTTAAGATAATATTTCAGAGCCTGCGTATAATCATCGTTGTCAAAAAAGTAATCGCCAAGCGCCGTGTATGTAAGTTGTTGGGTCTCCGCGTTAAGCTTCGCCTCCGACATCCCCGCCTGCCTCAAAATGGCCGCCGCCTTATTCGCCGGCAGTATAATCGCTATTTCGCGATCCTCATCTCTCCATTTATCCTCGAAAGCCGGATAGGCGTATTCGGAATATATTTCTCCGCGCAGTTCCCGCAGACGCCGCGTGAGATCTTTCTTTATATCAGCGCCGTCACGTCCCTTTTTCTGATATACGATATCCTTTATCTCACCCTCGGTCAGCGCTTTTTTCTGCGCTTTATCCTTCTGCGAGAAATCGAACGCAGTCAACACACCGCGTTTGTCATCGTAACCCGTGACTAAAACATACAGGCTTTTTTCCGTCATATCTTCGTCATCGTTGTAACGATTGAATCCCGAGTCGTCGTGAATTCGTCCACAGTCAGGACATGGCGTCACTCTATCCGATTCTCTTTTTCCTGGCAGATGCGCCACTACCGGAACATTCAAACCTACGAGCTTCTTCACGAGCTTCATGTCACCGCGCGCAAGATAGAATTTATATCCGAGAAATTCCATGTTCGCTCGAGCGTCGGCCGCATTCCGGATCGGGCCGAGCTTGATTATCTTGCGCTCCATTGATATGCGCAGCAGACGTTCCTTGAGCTTCTTTTCGTCAACTCCCTTTTCCAGATACTGGGCCGCGGTGAGCAGAGAAAGCCAGTTCGGAGTCAGGTAGTCCTCGCGCAGAAGAGGTTGCAGGCCGGCGACTTTCTTCGCCTTCGATCCAGCGTTCCCCGCGGACAACCGTTTCAGAATGAACTTTGCGTCGCGGACTTCATTGTATCGACTCAGGTCTTTGCCATAACGATTGATAATCTGCCTGTAATCGGCAGCCGCTTTCTCCGGCGCTCCGGACCGATACCGCTGCGACGCCCGCGCCGCCAGCCAATCCGCGGCTTGCGGACTCTCCGGCGCGCGCCAAATCATCATTGAATTGAAAAACACGGCGCGTTTCAAACTTCGCGCATCTTCGCGCGCGCCATATTTTTGCGCGGCTTTTTCCGCAGCTCCCAGATGGTTTTGCGCTATCAGCGCATCATGCCAAAACACGAAAAACAGCGGTATTATCAATACGAGACATCGCTTGAAGAACGATTTCGCTGTTTCCTCGTTCGAAAGAAATAAACATACCGCCAGCGCGGCGACGCTGGCGACTATATAGCTCGCCCAATCCAGATCCGTGCAAGACAGAATCTCTCCGCTCGGAAACAAAGAGTTCCATGTCAGATCAAACGCGCCCACTATCAATATCGCGAAAATGCCTGAAAAGAAATAGAAAACATTCGCCGCCTTGAGGCCTCCCTTGCGACGGCTCCAAAACGCGCCCGCGACGAAGCCGAAAGGGAACCCCCACAGCGCTTTGTATAGCGCTCCGAACATGCCTCGCATTTTCATCGCCCTGTCGAAGTCGCCCGATATATAGAGCGAGAATATTATCGGCAATGCGATTAGATAAACGATGATTCCTATTGAGAGGCCATCGCGAAGATTTTGAGAAATCTCCGTTTTCGGCCGCGTGGGCGCCCAAAAGTCATATTTCGGATAATCCTTGAGCAGCCGCGCCTGATATCTGTATATGGCGATGCCCGCGACCAAATTAATTATCAAGTGCGCGCCCACGGCCCATTCCACCGGAACCGGCGCAAGCGCATAAATAACCGTGTACGCCGCCATGCCCGCGAAGCCGCCGATTATCAGCAGCGCCGCCTGCGCCCGCCGCCGTGCCATATAAAACAGCAAGCCGCACAAAAACAACGCGGAGCCGAACGACATGAAAAATGAAACGCCGACCGCCTGCGCCGCCGTCATCCTGTACGATCTTGGAACTTCCGCCTCAATGCCTGCCGCAGCTTGTTCGCTCAAATTCCTTCGATCCCATTTCTATTTTTTTTGTGGCCGTTTGGTTTTCATTATAGCAAACATTTTTTAAGTGAATTGCTTTTTAATTAATAATATTTCATTAAGGAACATTAGTGACGAATAATTGATTTTATATATTACAGACACAAACTGGAGGTTCATCTTCTACAAACATAATAATCATCTTATATTCACGGATATTTTGCATAAAGGCTACCGGGGCTTCGCGTCGAAGGATTCAATTGACGCATTCAGAGCTGCTGAGTTGAAAGCGGCAATTGCAGTTAATTCGTTTTTAACATTGATAGTTGTATTGCTCGTGTTGGCTTTTAAATAATGAATGCGCCACGAACGACCCGGAGAGAGTTCGGTGAACATAATGCCAGAAAATCATAATCTTTTAATTAACGAAAACAGTCCCTATCTGCTTCAGCATGCGCTGAATCCGGTGGAGTGGCGGCCATGGGGCGAAGATGCGTTTGCCAAAGCGAAAGCGGAAAACAAACCGGTTTTTCTTTCCATCGGCTATTCCACCTGCCACTGGTGCCATGTGATGGCGCACGAATCGTTCGAGAATCCGGAAACAGCGCAAGCGCTGAACGATGGATTCATTTCGATAAAAGTTGACCGCGAAGAACGGCCCGACATCGATTCGGTTTATATGTCCGTTTGTCAGGCGATGACCGGCGCCGGCGGCTGGCCGCTCTCGATTTTCATGACGCCGGAAAAACTACCTTTCTTCGCGGGAACCTATTTCCCGCCTGTCGCGCGTTACAACATGCCTGCTTTCAACACGATACTCTCCGAGATCTCGGATATGTGGAAAAATAATCGCAGCCGTATTGACGCCTCCGCGAAAGAGATAGCAGCGCATCTCAGAACCCGCGTATCCGGCGACTCAAAAACATCTATCGCGACTCCCGGCGCCGAAACGCTCAAGCGCGCTTTTCTCTACTTCAACTCAGAATACGACAAGCGTTTCGGCGGGTTTCGCGAATCGGGTCCTAAATTCCCGACTCCTCACAATCTTACTTTCCTTCTCCGCCATTGGAAAAAAACCGGCGACCCGGCAGCGCTCAACATGGCCGTGAATACGCTCGACCGCATCAACCGCGGCGGAATCCACGACCATGTCGGCGGCGGATTCCACAGATACTCCACCGACCGGGAATGGTTCGTCCCGCATTTCGAAAAAATGCTTTATGATCAGGCGCTTCTCGCACGCGCTTTTCTCGAAGCCTATCAGGCGACCCTCAAACGCGAATTCGCGGACGCGGCGCGCGATATTTTCGATTACATTCTTCGCGACATGACATCGCCCGAGGGCGGATTCTATTCCGCAGAAGACGCCGACAGCGAAGGCGCGGAAGGCAAGTTTTACGTATGGACAAAAACAGAACTCAATTCCCTGCTGGGCAATCATGCCGCCTTGTTCGCCGATTTCTACGGCGTCGTTCCGAACGGCAACTTCGAGGACAGCGCTAACATTCTTCATGTTTCCCAACCTCTTGATGATTTCGCCAAGTCGCGCGACTACGACATTGATAAACTCGCTTCAATTCTGGCAGAAGGCCGCGCAAAACTATTTGTGGCGCGCAACCGACGCCAGCGTCCGCATCTCGACGACAAGATCATCGCTTCGTGGAACGGGCTGATGATTTCGTCGTTCGCATTCGGCGCACGGGTTCTTGGAGAAGCACGCTATGCGCAAGCAGCCGGAAAAGCAGCGGATTTTGTTCTTACAAATATGCGCGCGAACGGCCGTATCTTCCGCCGCCGCCGCGCCGGCGACACCGCCGTAAACGGCTTTCTCGACGACTACGCTTTTCTCGCTCTCGCCCTGCTCGATCTGTATGAAGCGACTTTCGACCCTCTGAGAATTCAGCAGGCGAACGATATCGCCGACTCCATGATCGCAAAATTCCACGACCCGAAATCCGGCGGTTTCTTTTTCAGTTCAATCGACAACGAAACTCTTATTTCCGAGATAAAGGAAGCATACGACGGCGCGGAACCATCCGGGAATTCGATCGCCGCGCTCGCCCTTCTTAAACTCGCGAAATTCACGGAAAATATAAAATACGAACATTTAGCCGACGGCGTGTTCTCCGCTTTCGCCGCTCAGATCGAAAAGTATCCGCCGGCTTTCACGCAGATGCTCAACGCGCTTGATTTCGCTATAGGCCCTTCCGCGGAGATCGTCGTCTCCGGCGACCCTGAAAACCCCGAAACAAAAGAATTTCTGAAATCTGCGAACTCCGCATTTCTTCCAAACGCTGTTCTCGCATTTGCTCCCGCCAGCGCCGCAAAAAATCCAGAGACATCCTATATCCCGATCGCCGCGTCGAAAAAAACGGACGGCGGAAAATCCGCTGCGTTCGTCTGCTCCAACCGTTCATGCAAACCGCCTGCCTATGATATCGCCGCGTTTAATAAGATATTAGCGACGCTTTAATTAATCGAATTAAGAATATACGCGAATAAATATATGCGAATCCAACTATGCTCGAATTATTCATCGGGCAAATCGTGTCATTAAGCAAAACAGGCGTTATACTGATATACTTACGGTAAATGGATTGTGGAGGCGCTTTTGAATTTAAATGATAACAAGATAGAGAAAGCAATAGTCGCGGGATTCAGGACGGTAAGAGCGGTGGCCGGAGATATAGACGATCCGTACATCGAGCTCGAACGGCTGATAGAAACCTCCGGCGCGCAGGTTGTCGCCGCCGTCACTCAAAGAGAAACGAAACCCACGGCTCAGTTTTACGTCGGCCCCGGCAAAGTCGAAGAGATCGCGGCGGCGATAGAGGAGCACGAAGCGGACTTGGTTGTCTTCAACAACGAACTTTCGCCGCTTCAGTTCAAGAGCCTTGAAGAAAAGCTGGAAATAAAAGTAATCGATCGCACACAGTTGATTCTGGATATATTCGCGATGCGCGCGAACAGCAACGAGGGCAAGATACAGGTCGAGCTCGCGCAGTTGGAATATCTTCTGCCCCGCATCTCGGGCAAGGGAGTCGAGCTTTCGAGACTCGGCGGCGGCATCGGCACGCGCGGTCCCGGCGAAACGAAACTCGAAACCGACCGCCGCCGCATACGAGACAACATATCCACTCTGAAAAAGAAACTGAAGACGGTCGAGACCAACCGCCTCATCCAGAAACAGCGTCGCGAAAAAGCAAACATTCCCGTCATCTCGCTCGTCGGCTATACAAACGCCGGCAAGACAACCCTCTTCAATTTGCTCAGCAACGAAACGGCGTTCGTCGAGGACAAACTCTTCGCGACGCTCGACCCGCTCATGCGCCGCGTCTACTTTCAGGGACTCGGCAACGCGCTCATAACGGACACCGTCGGCTTCATCAAGAACCTGCCGGTCAAGCTCGTCGAGTCGTTCAAGTCGACGCTCGAAGGCGTTCGCGAAGCGCGCCTGCTGCTCCACGTCATCGACATTTCAAGTCCGCAATATCTCGAACAGATGGAAGAAGTGTTCCGGATCATACTCGAACTCGACGCGGCGGAAATTCCGTGCATCCTCGTTTTCAATAAATCTGATCGTCTTGAGAAACCGGACCGGCTCGAACAGTTGCTGAAACAATACCCGAACTCGGCTGCGATATCCGCGAAAAGCGGCGATGGAGTCGAAGAGTTGAAAATAGCAATTGCGGAACAGATCTCTGTTGGTCGCAAATTAAGCTAAATCCAGAAAACAGAAGCGTTGTAAAATCCGGGCAAGATGATTTTCGGCATATTTTTGGATTTATTCTCTGAATACTATATTTTTTCACAGGTCTTTACAAAAGCGGCTTGAAAAGTAGTATAGTTAACTATACGCAGGGGCTAAGCCCTTTATTATGCGTTATGATTTTTAATGGTTTGCCTATGGTTAAGTGTGGGCCGAAGGGTTTCACACTGGATTTTAGGTGTTATTCGATTTTTTCTGGAGGCCTAAATGAGCCGAGCTGTCGGGATAGATTTCGGAACAACTAACTCCGTGATATGCGTGCTCGAAAACGGGGAGCCGGTCGTGATCCACAACCAGCGCGGCGAGCGGCTCACGCCGTCGATTGTCGCGTTCGGCAAGGAAGGCGAGTTGCTTGTCGGCTCCGCGGCGAAGAATCAGGCGATCCTGAATTACGAGCGCACCGTTTCGTCTGTCAAGCGTAAACTGAGCGGCGACTTCCGCCTCAACATCGACGGTCAGGAATATACCGCCGTGCAGCTCGCGGCGATCATCATAGGCAAGCTGAAGGAATGCGCTGAGGAGTTTCTGGACGAACCGGTCCGGCAGGCGATCATAACGGTTCCGGCATACTTCAACGACGGGCAGCGGCAGGCGGTGAAGCGGGCGGGCGAGATCGCCGGCCTCGAAGTGATGCGGCTCATCAACGAGCCGACGGCGGCGGCGCTGGCCTACGGGCTGCCCCGCGAGAAGGAAGGCCAGATTCTGGTTTTCGACCTCGGCGGCGGAACGTTCGACGTCTCCATTCTCGACATATCGGGCGAAGTGTACGAAGTTGTCGCGACGCGCGGTAACAACCGGCTCGGCGGCGACGATTTCGACGCGGCGATCGTGCAGCACATCTGCAAGGAATATCACGAGCGGAGCGGGGTCGACCTGCGGCAGGACCGGATGGCGCTTCAGAAGGTGAAAGACGCCGCGGAGCAGGTGAAAAAAGAGCTTTCGGAGTCGATGTCGGCGACTGTGAATCTGCCGTTCATCTCGGCGGACGCAAGCGGCCCGAAGCATCTCGAAATGACGATCACGCGTCAGGAATTCGAAAACCTGATTTACGGATTTATAGAAGAGATATCGCAGTTGGTGGACGCGACGCTGACGGACGCCGGCGCGGACGCGGAGCAGGTCGACACGGTTGTGCTGGTCGGCGGCTCGACGCGCATTCCGGCGGTGCAGAAGATGCTCGATGACAGGTTCCCGAACCGGGTGATGCGAAACACTAATCCGGACGAATGCGTTGCGGCGGGCGCCGCGATTCAGGCGGGAATCATGAAGGGGAGCGTGAAGGGCTTGGTGCTGGTCGACGTGACTCCGTTGACGCTCGGCATCGAGGTTGAGGACGACGTTTTCGTGCCTGTTATCGAACGGAACAGTTGCATCCCGACGGCTAAGAGCCGCGTGTTCACGACGGTGACCGACAATCAGTCGGCGGTCGAGGTGCACATCCTTCAGGGCGAACGCGCGCAGGCGAGCAAGAATTATTCGCTCGGCAGGTTTACGCTGGACGGAATCGAGCCGGCGCCGCGCGGCATCCCGCGCATCGAGGTGGTGTTCGATATAGACGTGAACGGAATCGTGCATGTCGGCGCGCGCGACGAACGGACAGGCGTCTGCAATAAAATAGAGATCAACGCGAGCGACCACATCAGCGACGAGGACATCGAGCGGCTCCTGCAGGAGGCGACGACGCACCGCGACGAGGACGAGCTTTTCATCGGCAAGCAGCAGCTCGTGAATCAGGCGCGGATGTTGCTGTCGCGCATCAGGCTCAAGGCGGAACACGACCCGGCGTCGATCGAGGACAGTTCGTCCGAACTGCGCGAGCTCGCCGAATACATAGAGAACGTGCTGCGCGGCGACGACATCCAGCAGATTCGCCGGGCGGTTGAATCGATGAACGTATATCTCAACGAAATGGTGACGGCATAAAGTGAACGGGCGCGAAAAGACAGAAAGCTGCCTCGCGATACTCGGCGTCAGGGAAGGCGCTTCGATGCAGGATTTGAAGCGCGCGTTCCGGCGCAAGGTCTCCGCGTTGCATCCGGACGTCAATCCCGGCGACCCGATAGCCGCCGAGGCGTTCAAGAAAGTCACTGCGTCATACGAGTATCTGAAGTCGCTCGCGCGCGAGGAGAAAAAACCCGCGAAGAAGGAGACGTCGATCAAGCAGGCCGCGCCTTCGAGCTACAAGCCTCCGAAAGCGGCGAGCGCGGACGCCTTCGCGAAAACGCTCCCGCTCGACGAACTGGTTCTGCGCCTGCGCCATTCGCAGAATGTTTACGTCAGGCTTCACGCGGTGCGCGCTGTCGGCGCCGTCGGCGGCAAAGAGGGAGTCTGGGCGCTCGTTCAAGCGCTCGAGGACGCCGACCTCCGGGTCGTCTCGGAATCCGTCATGGCGCTCGGAAAACTCCGCGCGCGGCTCGCAGCCATGCCGCTCATCCAACTCCACAAAAAGAAAGTTCCCCAACTCAAACGGCAGATCGAATGGGCGCTCGAACAGATAAACACGCCTATCGCCGCGAAATACCTGCTCCAAGTCGGCGCCGCAACGCCGCCGCAGCCGGACAGTAAACCTGACGCCTCACAATCCAGTTTCAACATAGCCTAAAGTTTTTCTAAAATCCGCCGATAATCATAAAGAATGCAATATTAGCATTTAACCCAAATCGCCATTAGGATTTGGGCGCAATGGCTCAGAGTGGATGAGATGCGAGGCAGCAGGCGTTTTTTTCGTAGGGGCACAGCATGATGTGCCCATCAAATGAGCGGCCACGTTCATGAACAAAAAAATGCGCCAATAACGAAGCAGGTCGCCACTATGAACATTGCCCCGGATTCGGCGTCCTATTGACGAATCCGGGTAAAAAAGGAGTCTGTCATGGAAATATCAGGAATGGACGCATCGGCCCAAACGGCTGCCTTGGCGCAGACTTTGCAGACACAAAACGTTCAATCGCAGATCGTCATGGAAATGCTTAAAAAAATGCAGGAAATGGAACTGCAAATGATGCAGAGCCTTGGCAAAGCGATGAACGTGGATATTAAAATCTAATAACGGTTACTTTCGGAAATATAAGCGTTTCAAGTACGCCCGTTTAATGCGGGCGTTTTTTTATGCCCGGAAATGATACAAAATCCGGCTCGAATTTTGATAGTGGCGGAAAAGAGCGGTTAAGGTTCGATAATATTTGCGATTCGGTCCACCCTGAAAATGCGTTGCGCGTTCCTCAGCAGGCAATCGGCGATGAGATAGGTGCGAACCGGCCGCCGTGAGAGATGGATCGGCCTGATCTCGCGTTTGGTCGGCTTGTCCGAGCCCATCGTCTGATATTCAATGACAACCGTTCCGCCGCGCTCGATAGCGAGCCGTATAGCGGCCTCAATCTCCGTCTCCGGGCCGGGAGTGACCTCGGCATGCCTGAACCCCGGCCACGCCACCGGACCGCCCTGAAGCGACAGCGCGCGCGCCACAGTCAGCTCGCCGTCGGCCGCGTATGGCGCGAGCATCTTCTGTAACACCGCATGAGTCGCTTCGGCGTCGCTCAGCGCCCGGTGGCCGACAGTCATCTCAATCCCGAGCTGCGCGATTATTCCGCCGAGTTTATGATTGTAAAAAGTCGGGTTCAGCGCCCGCGAAAGCAACATCGTGTCGAAAACCGGATTCGATTTCTCCGGCAGGCCCATCTCGGCCATCTTCCACGCCAGAAAACTCAGGTCGAACGCCGCGTTGTGCGCCGTCAGCGGACACTCGCCGATGAATTTGAGAAGCTCCGGCAGCGCGTCCTCGATCAGCGGAGCGTTCGCCACCATATCCCTCGTAATGCCGTTCACCTCTGATGCGCCCTGCGAGATTGGCCGTATCGGATTCACAAGCGTTTCGTAAGTTTCGACGATCTTGCCGCCGAGGCTTTTCAGCGCCCCGATTTCAATTATCTCATCGCCCGCCCGCGGCGTGAATCCCGTCGTTTCGAAGTCGAAAACAACAATAGGCGTATCCTGAATTTTTCTGCTGTAAATGTCGTCGCTCATAACCGTTCCTTGCCGCGCCGCCTCCGGCGCCTCGCGGCATTATACACCCATTCCCCGCCAGTGGAAATCATATTGGCATGCTTGAAAAACGCATGTCTAAACAAAGACTTGCCATGAAAAGCGGTTTGTTTGAAATTCCGGGTTCTTAAGAAACCCAGGCCGCGCGTTACTCGAATTCCGGCTCGATCAGCCCGAAGTCGCCGTCCGTGCGGGTGTAAACCACGTTGATCTGGTCCGTCTCCGCGTTCAGGAACACGAAGAAGTTGTGGTTCAGCATCTCCATCTGGAGGCAGGCTTCGTTCGGCATCATAGGCTTGATGGCGAACTTTTTCGACTTGACGATCTCGGAATCGCGAACCGGGATTGCGGCTTCCGTGACATCGAACGCCTCTTCCGGCGGCAGCGAGGATTCTTTCTTCGTTCCGCGGCCCTTGGTGGTCTGTTTCTGTTTGAACCGGCGCAGTTGCCGCTCCAGCTTCTCGGACACTATGTCAATCGAGGCGTACATGCTTATCGACGCCTCTTCGCAGCGGAAAATAGCGCCGTTCGCATTCAGCGTGACTTCAACCCGCTGGGTTTTCTCTGCGGCCTTATTGTCCTGATAAAGCAACTCAACTTCCGCCTTAGTGATGCGGTCGTAATATTTCACAAGCCGGCCGATTTTTTCCTCGATGTAAACCCTGAGCGACTCGGTCACCTTGATGTTGTTGCCCTTGATCGTGATCTTCATGCTCTTCATGTGTGTCCCCCTCCTTTATCCCGTCCGGTCCGATATTGCATTCCGGCGGTATTTATTTTGACGCTTTGTAAACCAGCCATCCTCCGATTGAAGCCAGCAAAATGTTAGGGAGCCATGCGGCGAGCGCCGGATTCAGAAACGCCTGCCCGAGACCCCTGAATAAAGCCTGCGATATGTAATATATGAAGATTATTATTACGCTCAGGCCGAACCCAACCGAAGAACTCGCCCTCTGCGGCTTTAGCCCCAGCGGCGCCCCGATCAGCACAAAGGTAAAGCTTGCGAACGGTATTGCCAACTTACTGTAAAAATCAAACTTCAGTTTTTTCAGGTCTTTGTCGTCCACCTTTTGCTGTTCGAGCAATTGTATCCTGTCTTTCAGTTCCTTATACGTGTATTCCCCGGCCTTCGTTTTCTCTCTCGCCATGTCTTCAAGCTTCTGTTTAAATATTATATTCATCCTGTCGAATTTAACAATGTTCTTCAGCTCGCCCGACTCGCTGAACAGCAGTTGCGTTCCGTGCCGGAACTCCCAGAAATTGTTCTCCCAGACCGCCTCGTCGGCAAGCGTTTCTCTCACTATCTTCCCGTTTTTCATCTCCGTGTAACGCAAACCAACAAGATTCTTCCCTTTCATCGACAACGCGTATATCTGACTCCGGATCTCGCCCCCGTTCCGGTCCGTCAGCTCTATGTTTTCCTTCTCCAGCTTCTCGCGCCCTTTTGTCTTGATCTCCTGCAGCAGCGCTTCAAACCGGTTGTTCGACATCGGCACTATCCGGTCGTTCAGCAACACCGCGACCGAGCTTACCACAAATCCGAATATCAGCACCGGAACCATCAGCCTGACGAAGCTGAAGCCGCCCGCTCTAAACGCAGAGATCTCGAGATCGTTCGAAAAACGGTTGAACCCCAGCAGCACGCAGAACAGCGCCGCCATCGGCAGCGTATAAGATATTATTTCCGGAAGCTTCAACAGAAATATCTGAACCACCCAAAAAATGTCCGCGTGATAGTCCAGCGCAACGCGTATCATCTGGTAAAGCGCGCCCACGCCGAGTATCAGCGCCGTGAACGCCAGCACCCCGCCGAAAAACATCGGGATGATCTCCATATATATGAGACGGTCAACTAATTTCATTATTCGCCGTTTTTGCTCTCGCCCGTATTTGAGCCGTTCTTTGAGCCGCCGCCGAGTGGAGCCGAAAACCCATTTTCGCTGAACCCAAACTCCATCTTGCCTAAGTATTTTTCGCGCGTGTGCTCATCCTCGATTATCTCTCGCGACGTGCCGGAAATCAGAATCTTTCCATCGTACATGATATATGCGTGGTCGGTTATCTCAAGCGTTTCCCGCACGTTATGATCGGTGATCAGAATGCCCATCCCGCGGTCCCGGAGCCGCTTCATCAGTTCCTGAAGCTCTTGCACGGAGATCGGGTCGATGCCGGTGAACGGCTCATCGAGCAGGATGAAAGTCGGCTCGGTCGCCAGCGCGCGGGCGATCTCCACACGGCGTCTCTCGCCGCCCGACAATACGTACCCCTTCGACTTCCGGATTCTTTCTATGTTGAATTCCTCGAAAAGCGAATTCATCTTTTCGATTTTCTTTTTGCGCGGAATTTTCTGATTCTCGAGAATCAGCATCAGGTTGTCCTCGACCGTCAGTTTCCTGAAAATCGAAGGCTCCTGCGGCAGATAGCCCACGCCTCGCCTCGCGCGCTGGTACATTGGCAGCTTTGTCACCTTGCCGCCGTTTAGGTATATCTCTCCCGAGTTTGGCGAAATGATGCCGGTGAGCATGTAAAACGTTGTCGTTTTCCCGGCGCCGTTCGGCCCGAGCAGCCCGACGATTTCGCCCGGCTTAACCTCAAGCGAAACCGAGTTGACCACTACCCGGCTGCGGTATTTTTTAACGAGCCCTTCGCCTCTGAGCTGCAATTCCATCAGGGTTTACCCCCTTCAGGAGCCGGCTTCTCATTTTCGATTTTTTTTCTCAATTTTTCTTTATCCACTTTCAGATTCATCTGCACTCCGCCGCTCGTTTTCAGCGCCCGCGCGCCTTCCTTATAGCGCAGCCAGACATGATCCGCCTTGAAATGGTCTCCGCTGTCGCGCGTCACGTCGACTCCGCCCCAGATATCCGTCTCCTGCGCCTTGTAATCAATGTCCATCCGGGCTGCGCTGAACGACACGTCCTTTATTTTTCCCTGAATGCCGCCGCTCAACGCAAGCTTTTCCTTTTCTAAATTCCCTTTCAGTTCCGCCGCGGTGAACGCGCCTTCCTTTATCTCGATCCGCACCGTGTGGGAGGCTTCCAATTGCCGGTCGTCAAAAGTGTAATAAACGGTTCCGGCGGTTCCGAAAACCTCATCCGTATCTATAACCGGTTTCTTCGCGGCGCCGTCCGTTTCAGCCTTCTGCTTGTCTTTTCCTTCAATTTTCATGTAATGGATTTTTACTTCCCCGCGGCTCCGCGCCCAGCCTTTTTCGCCATAATTCGTATCGATCGTTTCCGACTCGAATTCAACCCGCCCGCCGGCGCGCGTCTGCGTGAACCGGCAACCGCCGGAGAGCGTCGCCTGTTCCTTGTTTATATCCAGAAATATTTTCCCGGCTTCCGCCTGTATCTCGGTCCCGAGCGTCGCCGTGAGCGGATTGCCGGACAGCTCGGCTATCATAGTTTTATTGCTGAATGTCAGATTTTTGCCCTTGATTCGAATGTCGCCGATCTTAATTTCAACCGCGCCGGGAATCGTGAACTCCTCGGATTCCATGTCCACATCGGCCCGCTCGGAAATTATTTCCATATTATCCGTTTCGATTTTTTTCTCCGTCGTCTTCGCAGCGTTCGCTAAAGCGGCGAAAAACAAAAAGGCGAAGCCTGCCATGACCGCCGCAAAAGTTTTAACTCGCGTTTGAACCATTTTTATATCTTAGCCTTTTTTTGCATTTCCCGCCAAAAACTCGTTCCGTCCGGCGTCGGCGGAAGTTCCAGAAACTCCGCGACCGTGGCTCCGAGGTCCGCAAAGGATCGGCGCGTTCCGAGCCCGCAAGGCTCTCCGGCAGAGCCGCACATCGCAAGCGCCGGCGCATACTCCCGCGTGTGGTCCGTGCTCCTAATGAACGTCGGATCGCAGCCGTGATCCGCGGTTATCGCGAAAAAATCCTGCGGGTCCAAAAGTTCGAGCAAACCGGGCAGCGCGGCGTCGAACTCCTCCAGCGCGTCCCTGAACCCTTCCGGGTTCCTCCTGTGCCCATACTCCTGATCGAAATCAATCAGGTTCGCAAAGATTAGTATTTTATTATTTTTCCACCTGTTTTCCAATAGAAGCCGTTTTATATGCGACAGTCCTTCGGCGTTTGATTTCGTATGCGAGCAGTCGCTTATGCCCCGGTGTCCGAAAAGGTCGTCCACCTTGCCGACCCCGAAAGTCTTTATCCCGGCCTCAGAGGCAAGATCGAGCAGCGTCGGGAACGGCGGCGGCGCCGAAAAATCCCTGCGAGCCTTCAGCCGCGTGAACTTATTCGGCTCGCCGGCGAAAGGACGCGCTATCACCCGGTCGATCCGCCATGGATTCCCGTTCATTATCTCATCGCGCACGACGCGGCAGATCCGGTATAGCTCCTCTACAGGCGTCACGTTCACATGGGCGGCGATCTGTAAAACGCTGTCCGCTGACGTGTAAATGATCGGCCGGCCTGTTGCGATGTGCTCGCGGCCGAGTTCCTGAATGATCATCGTCCCGCTCGCCGGCTTGTTGCCGAGCGGAGCCATTCCGATTTTTTCGATGAACGCCTCGATAACCTGCGGTGGGAACCCGTCGGGGTAAAACGCCGGCGGCTCCACTCGCGCGCGTCCCGCAAGTTCCCAATGGCCGCTCGTCGAATCCTTTCCCACGGACTGTTCCGCCATCCTTCCGTAAAAAGCGCGTGGATGCTCTGCAGGCGGAACACCCTCCAGCGACAATATGTTTCCAAGCCCCAGAGACTGCAGATTCGGAAGCGAGAGGCCGCCCAGCGCCCTCGCCAGATTGCCGAGCGTATCGCTCCCGGCGTCTCTGTATTCCACAGCATCGGGCAACGCTCCAACACCAACGCCGTCAAGAACTATTATCAACGCTTTAGGCTTCATATTCCCAGTTTAACATTTTCGGATTTGCCGTCATTTTATATTTTGCCTTTTGCCGACTGCTCACTGCCGGTCTCCCTACGCTCTCGGGTGGCACTTTTCATATACCTGCAACATCTTGTCCTTAGTGACATGCGTATAAATTTGAGTCGTGGCGATATCCGCGTGGCCGAGCATTTCCTGAACCGAGCGCAGGTCGGCGCCGTTTTCCATAAGGTGCGTCGCGAACGAATGCCGGAAAGTGTGCGGCGAGGCATGGCTCGATGCCGCGGCGGCGAGCTTGTTGACTATCAGCCACACCGACGCCCGCGTCATCGGGCGCCCCTTGCCGGTCAAGATCAGGTTGGCGCAAAGCCCGCGGTCCCATTCAGGGCGCGCCTCGTCCAGATACCGCTTCAGCCACTCCTGCGCCTTGCCGCCAAGCGGGATAGTCCTCATCTTCGAACCTTTCCCCATACAGCGTATGAAGCCTTCGCTCCAGTTGAGATCGGACACTTTCAGGCCCGTCAGTTCGCTCACCCGCATCCCGGTGGCGTATAAAAGCTCGATGATCGCGCGGTTCCTTATCTGCTTAGGCGTTTCCGCCGGCATGGAATCAATCAGTCGCGCCACTTCATCGCCGGAAAGCGTCTCCGGAAGCCGCCTCACATTCCGCAAACTTTCGATATCCTCAACCGTTTCCGGACCGATATAGCCCTCACGATGCAGATACTTAAGAAAACTCCTGATCGCCGTGACTTTCCGGGCGATGGAATTCTGCGACATCCGCTGCGCGCGCAGACGTTGGTTGAACAGGCTCACAGACGTCGCGTCCACACGACTCAGCGCCGCCGGACCCCGCTCCTCAAGAAACGCCGCGAACTGCCCAAGGTCGCGCCCGTACGAATCAAGCGTGTTCCGCGAATATCCCTTCTCCACGGACATATAGTTCATAAATTCGTCTATGTAATTCGTAATAGTTTCCAAATTATTCCGTCCGCCGCTATCGTTTAGTCGCCGCTTCCGATTCCTAATTCGGGTTTAATCCCCTCAACTCATACAACTGCAAATAAATATCGCCGTCTATCTGTTTGTCGTCCGCCGGCTTGTCTTTAGCGCGCCTGTTCTCTATCCGCAAACCGCCTTCGATCTTTTTCTCCTTCACCACCACCGCGAATTTCTGAAGCCAGATTGCATACTCGCGCGCCCAGCGCGGCTTTTCCGGCAGGCCGGCTCCTTTTTTAACGATCCAGACACGCGGATACAATTTAAACAAATTCATGATGCCTTCCGGCGGCCGCGTGTCCACCGTTCCCTTTATTACAGGCAGAAACTCGTCCTGCCTGAATTTATCTTTGCCGATGATTTTCAGATCGATATCCGGCATAAGACTGACAAGCCGGCTTAGAAACGGGCGGCCGTAATAAAATAGCGGGAGCGTGTCTTCGCCGCCGTCTATCAGGACAATCGGACTGAGCCGCTCCGGATCCGATTCGAGAAACGCGGCCGCTTCGCGCCAGTCCGGCCTGCTTTTCTCTTCCGCGCGCTGCATCGGAACGAAGCCTAAAACCATGCTTAGAATCATAAGCGCGAGCAGAGTCTTGCCGCGCCAGCCCGTGTGCTTCACCGCTCCGTGCGCGGCAACCGCATACAGAACCGCCGCAGCCGGCAGCAATACTTCCCACAGTTGCAATTGCGTCATCGAAAATAAGCCGGCGAGCGCGAGCGTCAACGCTAATGTGATGAATGCGAAAACGCGCGGCCTGTAGCCGCCCTCGTACTCGCGGAACCCGAGAAACGGGAAATAGTGGTAAGAAACCACGAGAATAATAACCCCTAAAAAGCTCCACCCGTTCACGAGCAGCGAGTTGAAATAAAACCCGCCGAGCGTAAATAATATCTTGAAATATTTTTCTATGAACAGCAACCGCAACTGCAAATAGGCGATCGATTCCTTTGGAATAAAACCGTATATGGACTGGTTACGCGCCGATTCCCATGTGGGAGGCTTCACAAAAAACGTCGCAGCCCAGCGCGGTTCCCAGTATAGCGCGCAGCCGATCAAAGCCAGGTTCAGCGGTATCCACCACCAAATGCTCTTCATGCGGTCCTTAGCGAACCCGAAGAACAGAACATTCATAGGCAGAATCAGCAAAGCGGCGTGAAACCCGAAATTCACGCCGACAAGCGTCACGGCCGCGAAAGATGCGATAATGACGGGACGGCGGTCGCCTTCAAATATCAAATAGAACAAATAAAGGCCGATAACGAAAAGCGCAACGCCGATCGATGTCGCGCTCACTGTCCGGCTCGCGGCCACATTATAGGGCGCCGCAGCGAACAATATCGCGGCGATAACGCCCGCCCAGCGCCCGAAAACGCGGCGCGCGAAAAAATACACCATCACTACCGCGATCATCCCCGCCAACAGTGACGGCAGCCGCAGCCACGCCTCGGAATCTCCCCACCGCAACCAAAGTTTCAAAAACCACACATAGGGGAAAAATGTGCCGGTGTTCGGGTCCGCCGCCAACCGGAACAGCCGCAGCAGATGGCCCCACGAATCGCCCGCGAACATCCAGATGCGCGTCTCAGACGCCGTCAGCGTCGCTTCGCCCAATCCCGGCGCCCGCAGCGCCGCCGCAAGCGCAAGCGCCGCCAATTCCGGCAAAAAACTGAAAATTCGTTTTACCATTCCTTTACTCTCTATATATAATTTCCAGAATATATATGTTTATTTTCGTTATCGAGGATGATTATTGAAAAATTATGTCGAAATCCTTCGGCGGATCGATCACCCGGATGAATCCTGCCGGATCGCCGCCCGCCGGAAAGCGCTCAAGCCTTGCCGCCGGTTTCGCCCGGCAGCCGTCCATCCAATGATACTTTAACACAATCTCGCCGCCTTCTGCGCGCGCGCCTCGCACCTCTATTCGGCTGTAATCCGCTTTTACCGCTCCCGCTCCTTTGAGGAAAAACGTCGGGTTGTATCCCTTCAACTCGAATATCTCGAACTTGTCCTGCCGACCCAAATAAGCGTAATAACCTTCGTAATTCCTGAAATACTCCCTGCTGCCGCCCGACCAGCAGATTACCCATTTCACATTGTACCGTTCAAGTTCCCGGCGCAATTCCTCAGTATTGAAATCCGACAAAGAACGCCCGAAAACGCGACCATCCTGAAACGAGACGCGGTGATAGTCCAGAAACACATAAGGATACGGGCCTCCTATGAATTCACGCCCTGTCATCAAGCCGAACATGGCGAGAGTCTGCGCCTTGCCGTAAATCTGGCCGCCGCCCTCGGTGTCCATTACGCCGGAATCCTCTATCATTATCCGCCCGCCCGGCGGCAGCGACTTGATTCTTTCAACGAGCGACGCAACCTCCTGCGACGCCGGCCAGTTAAGAAGATACTCGAACGGTTTTAGCCGGTTCGACGCATAAACCATGCCGGCCAGGCAAATCAGCGGAACAATAATAACGGCCGCGGACGCGAACACGTTTCTCTTATCTCCCGCCTTGCCCGGCCCCGCGAACGCCGCGCCTCCCGCCGCCGCCAACAGCAACTGCGCCGAAGGGAAATAACGCGTCGGATTCAACGAGGCGCCGCCCGGCAGATAAGCGCCATAATACGAATACGCCCATAGCCCGGCCGCCGAAACCGCTAAAAACGCGGCGAGCCTCCGGTTGCCGCGACGCAACAGAACAACGCAGCCGCATATCCCGGCGATCAGCAACAGCGTCAGCGCCGCCGAATGCAGCCACCCGTACAAACCTTCGAACGCTATATTATTCATCACAACAGAGCCGGCGAAATAATCCTTAAGCGGCCTGAGCAAATCCTTATTCTGCCAGAACGGCGCTTCCGCCACATTCTCGATATGCTTAAGAAAAATCAGCATCGGGCGAATCCAGAACCAGTTGACCGCGAGCGCGACGCCGCCAGCGGCCGCCAACCCCGCTATTCGCGCATAACGCTTCTCTTTCGCCGCCATGACCAGCGCCGCCACAGCGGGAATGAAGAGAATTACAAACGCTGTTTTGTGAACAAAAAGCGCAATCGCAGTCGCCGCCGCCGCTCCTATCCACCACGCTCCTCCGTCCCGCGCATACCGGTATATGAACGATGCCGCGAAAAGCGACATATACGTCACCATCCCCGCGGTCAGCATCCCCGCCGCGAAAAACATCACCGGAACGCCGATCAGAAAATACAAACCGCCCAGAAGAAACGCGACCGACGCCTCGCGCCGCGACAAACCAAAATTCCGGAGAGTCCACCACCAGATAAGCGGAAACATAAAAAGGCCGGCGGCGAAAAACGCGCGGACCACGCCGAGCGCCGGCGAGCCGGGAAAATGAACCGCAAACCACTGAATGGCTACGTTGCTGTTCCAGATGAAACTAAGCGGATAGCCCGCCATGAAATGCGGGTCGTAGCCCCATAGCAGGCCGGTCGCCGCATGGAATCTTCGCGCCGCCTCC
The DNA here is from genome assembly GCA_041664945.1 of bacterium. GTDB lineage: Bacteria > UBP15 > UBA6099 > UBA6099 > UBA6099 > JBAYJY01. The sequence goes on from JBAYJY010000009.1 coordinate 42,208, forward strand.
GCCATATAAACCATGACCGGGAAATCATTGAAATTGAGAGTCGCGCCCCGCAGCGAGAACTCCACCGCGCGGCCGATCAATATGACAAACCCGCCCGCAGAGCAGGCCAACAGCCACAAGTTGCTTTTCAGCGCTTTCATCATTTAACGCTCATCGCCGCGCAAATAAGTATCTCTTCCTGAATCCGGAGTCGGTTACAACCTTGCGAATGCACCAGCCTATGATGTCGCCCGAATAGAAGACGGACGGATTGATGTCGCACTCGATCCAGCAGCCCTTGCAGGCGAGAACTTTTTTCCGGATTTCCGCCGCGCGCGGCCCGCGCCAGATCTCGGAAAACGGTTGTTCCCTGACGTTGCCTGCCGATTCGGTCCGGAAAACGCTGCATGGCGCGACTTGGCCGTCCGGCAGAAGGCGAAAGTGCGAGAACATCGCCATGCACGGCGGCGCGGGCTTCGCCCGCCCGGCAAGCGCCCGGTTTCTGCCGCCTTCGTTCAGATATTCCTCGGACAGGTCGCGCATTAGGGCGCTGCGCGATTCGCGGCGGCCGCGCGCCGCAGCTTCATTGCTTTTCAGCATCTCATGTTCGAGATAAAAACGCGCCATCTCCTCCGGCGTCATGCCGTCCTGCGGCGCGAACTCAAGAGCCTTCTCGCCCGTCCGCTCGCCCGAAAGGTCCTTCCCCTCGTGAAACCTCGCGCCGAGAAAAAGGCTGTGCCCCAGCCCGAGGCTCTCCGCGAACTCGTGGACCGGTCCGATCTGGTCGAGCGTCGTCTTCATAACCGTTTGATTTATTCCGGCGTGAAAGTCGTATCTGTTCTTCAGTTCGGACAGCCGGCGCAGAGTCCCGGCGGCCCGTTCGCCGATACCGGGAACGCCCCGGAGCCTGTCGTGTTCGCCCGTCATTGCGTCGAGGCTGACCTGAATGTGGATAGCGGCGCTTCCGCCCGCCGTGGATTTCACGAACGCCTCCACGCGGTCCGGAAACGAGCCGTTGGTTGTGACATAGAAGATTTCGCAGGCGGTCGACGAGGCCGCATGCTCGTAAATCAGCGGCAGGTCGGTTCTCAGGAACGGTTCGCCGCCGGTGATGCGGATGACTTCGAGCCGCGCGAGAAGCGGGTCGCGGATGAACGCGCCAAACTCGTCCGCCGTCAGTTCCGACTCCTGAGAGGCGCCCCATCCGTGAATCCCGCACATGGCGCAGCGCGCGTTGCAGCGGTTAGTGACGTTGTACGTCATCAGAGCCGGAGCGGACGGTTTGCCCGCGCGGCGCCGCAGCCGGGCGCGCCCGATGTCAGCCAGCCTTCGCAGCATCCCGATTCACTTTCAAATCCGATTTTAATTTCCTTACTTCAGCCAGCATCCTGAGAACGTTTTTCAGGGCGAGCGAGTGCGAACGCCCTCCGAGGCGCGGATAACATTTCACATCCGCCTCGCCGACGCCGAACCCGGCGAGATGCGCGCGCAGAACGATTTCGCCCTGCGCGAAAATGCCGTCGCTGTTAGGAGATGCCTTGTCGAGGATCTCGCGCCTGAATATCTTGATGGAGCAGCCGAGATCGCGGAACGGCGCGCGGAACAGAGAGCGGATAACGATATTATATGATTTCGAGAGCAGAGAGCGAAACCGGCCGTTCGGGTAGGCCGGGCGGCGTCCCTGAATGAGGTGTCGGCCGTCGAGCAAGGCGAGCATCGCCGGCAGGTCTTCGGGGTCGTACTGGCCGTCGCCGTCCATAAAAGCGATAAGCGGAAAGCGCGCGTTTTTCACGCCAGTCTTGAGCGCGGCGCCTTGGCCGAGATTGCGCGGGTGATGCAGCGCCGTGATTTCCGGAAACTCTCGGGCAAGCGCGTCCGCGGCGGCGCCGGTAGCGTCCGGGCTGCCGTCCTCGACGATGATAATCTCGAAATCGGAACAAAGCGCTCGCAGGACGCCGACGCAGTTGCGGGCGAGCGGCCCGATGTTCGCTTCATCGTAATAAGCCGGGCAGATAAGGCTGATTTTAGGGGCCTCCAAAAAGCGTCCTCCGTCTGGCGGTTAATACTTCCGGGACGGCGCTGGCGTCCTGCCTGTGAATAAACATAGCCTTAGCCGGCGCAGCCTGATAAAACGCGAAAAGCGATCTTATATAAATCTTACCATAAAAACGGGAGTGTATTTAGCTTTCTGAAAAAGCAAGTAAGGAAGACGAAGTGTGTAACGGAAACGAAAAAAGTGAAAAAACGAATATGTCCCAAACGGAGAGAGTCCCCGATTGCTCGGGGACTCTCAGATTAGAATTGAGCAGAGCCGGACTGTAAGCGGGATTCTGTCAAAAGCGTGCGGCGCAAAGATCTTATCGGAGATCGTTTGACGGGGGCCCTATGAAAGGGCCATTGTGCGCCGACTCTTAGTGACGGCCATTTATCTGGGGCGCGCATTGCTGGGCGCCTCTTGCGGACTACCCGGAACTACGGCGGAAAACCACAATCAATTAACCACTCGTGCGGCGGTCGAGATCAAAACCGCCGCCTTGGCGGGCTGCCTCTCAGGTCCTGTTTGTCCTTGCACCGAGCGGGGTTTACCGAGCCGCCGCGTCGCCGCGGCGCTGGTGCGCTCTTACCACACCGTTTCACCCTTGCCTGTGCCTGCGCTTTCGCGCGGCCATCGGCGGTCTACTTTCTGTTGCACTTTCCATGGGGTCGCCCCCTCCGGCTGTTAGCCGGCGCTCTGCCCTTCGGTGTCCCGACTTTCCTCAGGCGTTTCCACCCGCGGCCGTCCGTCCGGCTCTGTCAAAGTTCAATCTATTTAAAGTATATAAAAAATTATGAAAAAGTCAAAATTCGCCGCAATGAAAAACTGTTGTTATCTTGGATTTCAAACTTATCTATGCGAATCGAGGCACTTGTTTGCGAGCCCGTCGGCGAGCTTGTTTTGTTCGCGCGGAATTTCGACGACTTTGAAGCTTTTGAAGCCAGCGGCGAGGACTTTTATCTTGTCGCGCAACGGCAGAAGATCGGCGTTATTGATTTTGTATCTGCCCGTTATCTGGCGGGCGATGAGCTGGCTGTCCGTGCAGATGGTGACGGCTGTCGCATTGAGTTCGGCGGCGGTTTTGAGAGCGAGGATGACAGCTTCGTACTCGGCGCGGTTGTTTGTGGATTTTCCGAGGTATTTCGAGCGTTCGGCGACAACCTGCCCGTTGACGCTGAGTGCGGTCGCGGCTGCGGCCGGCCCGGGATTGCCACGGCAGGCGCCGTCGGTGTAAGCGACAATCTCAATCGGTTTTAAATCGTTGAAAAGTGGCATCGCGAACCGCGCTTCGGCGCGGATTATTTCCCTGTCGGAACGAATAGAATGCGGCCGCAGCGCTGGCAGTAAACAAGTCCGTCGCCGTAATCGAGTTTCTGCTGGGTCGAAAGGCTGACTTCCACGTTGCAGCCCGAGCAGACCCCTTCTTCGATCTTCGCTATGGCGACTCCCTCGCGTTCCCTCTGCAGTCTCTGGTATGTCCCGAGCAGCGATTTGTTCTCGAAATTCTTGAACCTCTTGCGCTCGGCCTTCAGTTCTTCTATACGTTTTGTGAATTCTTCCTTGCTCTTGAGCCGTCCTTCCGTGACGCTCTTATACTCCGGCTCGATCTCTTTGATCTGGTCGAGGACGCTGTTTTTCTTGATTTCGACGCCGTCCACGTTGATCATCAACTTGATTATGTCGTCTTCGTTACTTTTTATGAGGTTATTGTGCTGTTCACGCTCTTTTTGGAGGTACTGCAAATCCTTCGGGTCCGTGTTCGGGGAGAAAAGTTTATCCTCGACCGCTTTTTTCTTGTCCTTAAGAAGGGCGATCTGATCTTGAAGCTCTTTCGCCTTATCCTTGAACGGAGTCTGCTCGCCGCTGAAACTCTCAAGCCGCGATGTGAGTTCCCTGTATTTCTTTTGAATCGGGTCCTCGTCTCGCTCGATCTGCCTGATCGACCGGACCTTATCAATGATTTCGTTGTCTATTATCTGAAGCTCATAAAGCTCCGCGAGTAGCCGTGATAATTCCGCCATTTTTCGTAAACCTCCGCCCCTTCAACTTCCGTCGACACGCTATGGACTGCGTTTTTTAGAACGGCCTATAGTATATTTGTTTCAAACGGCGTTTGCAACTGATCGGACGTGTTATATAAAATATTTTCTATTGTAAATACCTGTGTTCTATGGTATCCTATGCACAGGAGGTTGTACGATATGGAAATCGGCAGTATTTTGCCACAGCATTTTTTTCCATTTCTGGGCGGAACTTCTTTCAATGGCGGAAACAATGCCGCTATTTATCAGCTTGGCGCTCAACAGACGATTCAGAATAAGGAAACTGCGCTAAAGCAGAATTCAACCGCCCGCCTCTACCTCGACGCCCGTCAGCTTTTCAGCCGCGCAAACACTCTGCTCCCCACAAGCTGGAACACCGTATTCAACGCGCGCGCCGCAAGCGACAGCATTCCTCGCGCCGCTGAATACTCGCCCGCAAACAGCGCCAACCCGACGAACTTCAATGTCCAAGTCAGCCAGCCGGCCGGCTCCCAACCCGTTCGCACCGACTCCCTGACAGCCAATAAATCGATGAAACTGCCGCGCTCTTATTACGAATTCGCTATCGATACCGGGCTCGAAACTTTTAAGTTCCGCGTCGAAACAAACCAGACCGACACCTACCGCGAAGTGATGCAAAAAGTCGCGGACTCGATCAACAACGCAGACGTCGGCCTCTCCGCGAAAATCGTCGACAACTACGCCGCGCCTTCATCCTACATCGAACTTCAGGGAATCCCGCGCTCGGCCATGAGTTCCGTAACTATCATGGACACAAGCGGCGACCTGATGGAACGGCTCGGCAGTTCCACCACCCAGTACTCGGACGGCGCCGCGCAAGGCGGCCTCGAAAACGCCGTCAGCTTCTCGAAATTCTCCATCAACGGAAAAATGATGTACGGCGTGTCGAACTCCGCCGCGATATACGAAAACACCGGCATCTACCCGACCAAGCAGATAAACGCTATGGATACCCCGGCGGAAATTTACGACGCTTGGATCGCCAACGGCAAAGAGCTGATGGACATGGCGTCCCAGTCCGCGAACAATAACGTCGCAATTATGGGCGACTATCAAGGTCAGTTGCAGATCAGCGGCGCAAACTCGAACGATTCCAACATCAGCGTCCGGCCGGACGAAAAACAGATTTCGCAGGCAGTCAGCAAATTCTTCGACGCGTTCAATCAGTTGAACGAATCGCTCGGAAACGCCGGCGCCTATGGATTCAGCGAAGCGCGCAGCTTCCTCACAGGCGTTATGAGTTCGAATCTCGCGACGCTGTCCTCGCTCGGAATCGAAAACAACGGCAACGGTTTCCAAGTCGACCGCAGCAAACTCGAAAGCCAGGTCCGAACCGGAATCGAGGACGTTAAAGAAATCTTCGGCGGCGCAAACGGAATCGCCTCGAAAACAATCTTCGGCATCGAGAAAGTTCTATACGCGCCGATGTTCAACCTCACCGTCTTCACAAAAAACGTCGGCGCCACCACGAAACTGGATATCGCCGGTCTCCTGAAAGACATCTCTTCCTGAAATCGTTTCTATTAGTCAACATTCAGATTCCATATTCTCATGCATATATATCGCTTCGAGTTCGGGATTGCTTCGGCAAAAACGCCTCGCAATGACGAGCTTGGCGTTCAGTATTGCTACGTCGTCAAAAACCGCCTTCTCGCAATGACGTATTTTTGTTGTTTTTGAATGCGCAAAACCGCGTCGTTGCGAGGAACGAAGCGACGAAGCAATCCCGGACTAATAAGCGAATTTGAACTTAGCCATATTCCGTTTTTCTTTCCGCAAGTGAAATCCCGCGCCCCGCGCATTACAATATAAAATGATTTCAGCCTGAATCCGCCATATATTGGGTTTGGGAGCGCTGATTCAAAACTGATGAGATGCGATGTAGGGGCGGATTTCAAATCCGCCCTTGGAATGCGGACGGATAAAGGACCGATGAGAGACAAAAAGCAATTCCCGACTTTCGACTTCGACAACTTTTACGTTCTTCAGGAACTGATAGTTAAATATTTTGAAATCGAAACTGTTGGACTGCTCGGAGACATGGCGCGCGTTATTTACGAGAAAGAGAACGCGGATCGCGGCGAGATTCAGCGCGCGTTCGCGGCGGCGGGCTACAAGCCGCATTTCAGCGCCGCCGGCGGACGGAAAACCTGCGTGCTCGTGCCGACGCGCGGCGCGGCCGCGAAGTCGCGCATCAAGGAAAAGCGCATCGCGTGGGCGCTGTTTGTCACAACGCTAATAACAACATCCATGGCCGGCTGGTACTTCGCTTCGGATATGGCGAAAACCAGCGACATCGGGAAAATATGGCCGATGGCTTTAAGCTATTCCGTCTGCCTGCTGCTTATCCTCGGCTCGCACGAGCTGGCGCATAAATGGGCTTCGCGCCGCAATGGGATAGACTCTTCGCCGCCTTTCTTCATTCCTGTTCCAGCAATCTTCCCGACCGCCCACGAGCTCTTATTCATTTCTTTCGGAACAATGGGCGCTGTCATACGCGTGAAATCGCCCATGCCGAACCGCAACGCGGCTGTCGGGCTCGGCATCAGCGGCCCTCTCGCCGGCTTCCTCGTCTCTCTGCCGATCATGATCGCCGGTCTTCTTATGTCAAAAGTGACGCCTATCCCTTTACACATTGAAAAGGACACCATAATGGTGGGCCAGCCGCTGATTCTCTTTCTGCTTCAACGACTGCTGGTCCACGTTCCCGAGGGATATACGTTAAATTTCCACCCGGCCCTGATAGCGTCGTGGATCGGAATGTTCGTGACCAGCCTGAACCTGATACCAATTGGACAACTCGACGGCGGCCACATCGCGCATGCAATTCTTGGCGGGAAACGCTTCCGTATTCTTTGCCTCGTTCTAATAGGTATACTTGCTTGCATGAGCTATTTCTGGCCGGGATGGCTGCTCTGGGCGGTGATCGGCTACCTGCTGACGCGCCGCGGTTACCCGAAAACCATGAACGAAGAAGAACCGCTTACCCCGCTTTCGCGCGCGGCGGCGGTCGCCGGGCTCTTACTCCTCATCGCTACCTTCATGCCAATTCCAATTGTTATTTTTTAATATTGTGTCGCCATTACGCAACCGCTATCGCCGGCTCTCGGCCGAGGGGCGAGCATGCTGTTGTTAACGCAAGCGACGCTATTCGCGTTCGTAGGGGCGCAGCATGCCGCGCCCTTCATTAAATGGATTCCGTATAGTTATTAGCCCAATGTCAAATATCATCAAACGGCAGTATTGCCGTTTAATTTCATAGGTGCGCGCAAATTTAATGCGTAAATGATACGTAAAAGATACGTAATTCATGCGTAAAAGGTGTGTAAAAAGTGTGCAGTTTATGCGTTTTGGAGCCCTCAAACAGCTTTTTATTGATCATTTTCATGCTTTTTGGTGAGTTTTTAAAACTCAATCTGTATACAATAGTTCTGTTCTCTGAATCCCGCTGATTTCTGTATGTTTTTTAGCTTTTGCCGTGTTCTTGGTTCTGTTTTTTGCTGTTTGCTGTTTTTCGCGCTTTTTGCTGAGTTCTGGATTCTGGATTCTGAGTTCTGTTTTAATCTTTCAGCTTTTCCCTTTCTACCTTCTACTTTCTGCCCTCTACTGTTTTTCGCGCGAAGCGCTTTGGATTGCGGTGGTCTCGACACCGCTTTGTCATGTCGCGCATTAGCGAAGGCGGCGATCGCTCACAGCGCTTCAAAGCGGCAGCGCCGCTTTATATGCAAAAATCCATCTTGATATTCTAATTCTTCGCGATATTCTTTTTCTATTTCGCAACCGAAGCCGGGCCGTGCAGCGCGGCGGAAACGTCGGCCATCTGCAACGACAGCAGCTTCTGTTCGCGCGGGCGGCCTTCGTGGTCCAGTTCCCGGATCGTATAGTATTCCTTAAGCATGTATTCGAGTTCGGGAGTTCCCTTCCGTCGCATTTCTTCAGCGTTCAGCTTGCTCGTGAACATTACGCGCCCGAGATTCTGAACGACCTGTTTCTGAACCGGAATAATCCGCTTGACGGCGCCGATCGCGATGTCTTTGACAAACGGCAACCCCGGCGGGCTGAACGTCGTCATCCTGTGGACGATCTTGTCGAGTCCGGACGGAACGCCTTCCGGATGCGGCGTGAGCGCCCGTTCGGGAAGCGTGTCCTGCTCGATGCCGAGTCCGCACAAGTTCGCGAAGGCGCGCTGCATCTGCCAGCCGCGCTCGCCGAGAGCGGAGAGTTCGGCCAGAGTCCAGCCCATGCCGGTCGCCGCGTTCAGCGCTGGCAGAATGTGCCGCTTGAACGAAAGAGGCCATGCGACGAACATGCACATGACGGCCGAGCCGAGTATGGCGCCGAGATTTTCTGACAGCGCGACCATTTCCGCCTTGCCCTTTTTCGAGAGCGGCTGGTAGCCGCCTGTCAGCCCCATTTCGGGGTAGGTGTAGACACCCATTTCGAGAACCATGTCGAGGTGCGTGATGTGGCAGGCGCCGCGCGGCGATGTTGTGAAGGCGAGCGCGAGGCCGTGGTAGGCGCGCGGGTCGTGCATCGGGGCTTCGAGGCCCTTCGAGTGGACGGCGAATTTTTCGGACCCGCGTCCGATCTTGTCGCTCATCCGCTTCACGCCGTCCGCTATGAAGCCGCCGACGCCCTCGCGCCGCGCGGTCAATTCGAGCAGCCGGAGAAGTTGCTCCGAATCGCCCCATTTAAGCGTCATGCCGCCGGTGTCGCCCTCCCCTATCAGCCCGCGTTCGAAACATTCGGTCAGAAAAGCGATCGCGCTTCCCGCCGATATCGTGTCCATTCCCATTTCATTGCATATCACGTTCGCCGCGCAGACCGCTTCGAGGTCGTCGATCAACTGCATTGTGCCCATGGCGGCGGCGGTTTCATACTCCGGGCCGGCGGCATTCTCCATCTTGTGCAGACCGTCCGGGATTGTGACCGACCGCTTGCAGGCCACCGGGCAGGCGTAACACGCCCGCTTGCCCGAAAGTATCGTGTCCGCCATCGCTATCCCGTTCAGCTTGTCCGAGCCCTCTTCCCAGTTGGCGACGCTCCAGTTCTTCGTCGGCACGTCGGAGACGAGCATGCCAAGCTGCATCGTGCCGTCCGTTCCGTATGACGTGTACGACGAGCAGGTGACGTCGTCCTTTATGATTTTCATGATTTTTTCGCGAACGGCCTTGAACTCGTCTTCATCGAACAGTTCCGGTTTCTTCTTTCCTCGAACAGCGACCGCTTTGAGATTCTTCGAGCCCATCACGGCGCCCATCCCTGTGCGGCCCGCGAAGTTGTGGTCCCCGGCGGCCACGCATGCGAACAGAACTTTGTTTTCCCCTGCGGGTCCGATGCTGATCGCGCGGCAGCCTTTTTCGCTCTGCTCGGCGGCGATCGCTTTTCTCGTCTCGGAAGTCGTCTTTCCCCAGAGCGAGCCTGCCGGACACAATTTCGCCTCGCCGTCCTTAATCCATAAATAAACCGGTTCCGGCGCGGCGCCCGTGAACACGATGCCGTCGAAGCCCGCGAATTTCAGTTCGGGCCCGAAGTGGCCGCCGGCGCTGGCTATGCCGAAACCGTTGGTGAGCGGCGAGCGCGCGGCGATCTCGAATCGGCTCGATCCGGGCAGCGTCGTTCCGACAAGCGGGCCCGTCATAACGACAAGCGCGTTGTCCGGCCCGAGCGGATCGGCCTCGTACGCCTTCAGGTCGAAGAGCAGCCGCGCGGCGAACGCCACGCCGCCCATATAGAGTCGCGCCATGTCTTCGCTGAGTTCCCGGACTTCCGTCGTTCCCGCCGTTAAATCGACATACAGCAATTTTCCGCAGTATCCGCGCATTTCACACCCGCCGCAATGGTTTTAGTTACATTATTTACATTGGAATTGTAGCATAAACGGCGCCCGCGGATAAGCCCCGTCAACCGGAACAAATGGAAAATGCATTCTGTTTTTCTCCATGCCTATGTGTCTCTGTGGCAATTGGATTGTTGCCCTGCCCGCAAAGTTGTGTTAAGGTCTGCTCATGCGAATAATGGGAATCGACTACGGACGCGCGCGGCTCGGAATCGCGCTCAGCGACGAGAGCGGGATAATCGCGATGCCGCTTGTGGCCCTCAACGCGCGCAAGGACCTCAAGCAGAACCTCGGCGACTTGGTGCGCGACCGGAACGTCGAGCGAATTGTGATCGGCCTCCCGCTTGACCGCAACGGAAATTCCGGCCCGATGGGCGACGAAGTCCGCGAGTTTGCAGAGCGGGTAACCGGCTGGTTCGGCGTCGAGTGCGTGCTTTGGGACGAGCGCTACACATCAATGCAGGCGTCAGGCGCGGCCCGCAAGTCCGGCAGCGGCAAAGATAAATCGAAAAACGACATGGCCGCCGCCACCATCATCCTCCGCTCATACCTCGACAGCATCAACAGATAGAAATATAAAGACGGCGTTGGGCGTTGGACGTTAGGCTAAAAATTATCCGCGTTTTCAACATTAGTTGGAGAATAACACAAAAGCGTCATTGTGAGGAGGCCGTTTTTAGGCCAACGAAGCAACCCCGAACTCAATTTCCATCTCCATGACCGGGATTGCCGCGCCCCCTAAATGCTGGGGCTCGCAATGACGGCTCGCGCGCTTCCGCCCAATGCCGAAGGCCGCATTTATATTTTCAGATATTTTTTTGTAAGCCGGCAGTATTCGAGGGGGCGGGCGGTGTAGCTGCCCTGTTCGCTGAATGCGATGCCGAGGCATGGCTTGCAGCGCGGGAAATACTCGCAGTCGCGGCATTCGAGGTCCTTAACGGTGAGGCTGCGGAAATAATCGAGCGCCGGGGAGTTGTTCCAGATTTCCTCGAAGGTCTTTTCCCTGAGATTGCCGACGGGTTCGCGGATGACCGAGCATGGCACGAGGTCGCCGTTCGGCAACACCGTCGGGAACCTGCCGACGACACACCATTCGGTGATCGGCGTTTCCGGCGTATAGCGCTCGGGAACGCTCTCGGGGTCCGGGTTAAGATACCTGTCCCACGGGATGGGGAGTTCGCCGAGCAGCGAGTCGCCGACGCGGTGGTCGAGCGGCATCGCGCAACCGTCCTCGCGGGATATCATCAGCGCGCCGAACTGGAAGTGGATCCCTTCTCTCGCGAAGAACTCCTGCGTTTCCTTATGGAAAGCCGCATTTTCAGCCATGAGCATGCAGAAGACGGCGATCGGGATTCCGGCGTCGCGGAGCGCAAAAAGCGTTTCTGTCGTTTTGCGGAATGAGCCGGGAACCTGAGTGACGGCCTCGTGGACTTCCGCCCGGCCGCCGTAGCCGCTGACGTTGACGCTGATCAGCTTATCGACATTTCGTTTCAGCAACTCGACGTGGTCCGGCCGGAGAAGCGTGGCGTTCGTTTGAACGTTGACGAGAAAATCGAGCTCGAATATAGCTTCAAGAAGTTCATAGGCGTCGGGCCGCGCGAAGATTTCGCCGCCGGTGACATTCAGATGCGAGGCGCCCGCCGCCTGAAGCTGCGGCAGGATTTTGCGCAGGTCGGCAACCGTCAGCTCGCCGCAGGGCTTCTCGTCGCACGCCACCTTGCAGTGGACGCAGCGCAAATTGCAAAGCCGCGTCAGTTCGAGCCGCACCTTAACCGGCACGCTCAGCCGCGCCATCCGCCTGTAAAAATTTATCAAACGGCCCTGTTCCAACGCTTTATCCTCGCCGCCTAGCGTCTTTCAAAGCTATTATACCAGTTATTCTTCGTGAGCGCGATTTTCGCTGTACGCCCTGTTTTCGCCGCCGCAAGGGCATGACATGGCATGCCCCTACTTTTCCGAAAAAGAAAAGACGGAAGCATGGAGTTGGGAATTAAGTTCGGGATTGTTTTGCTTCCGTGAAAGAGATAGAAATTTAGTCTGGGATTGCTTCGTCACTTCGTTCCTCGCAATGACGGCCAGAATAGTTTTTGCCTCAAGTTGGCCCCGACAGGCAACTCTAAGTGTCTCAGAATGGATATTATGTTATAATGTTGTGGAATTATGGGCTTTGGAGGCTTGTGTAATGAACGTGTATCGATGGAACGAGATGAAACGCGCCGAGAAAGAGCGCCTGCTCCGCCGGAGCGAGACGGATATTATGCAATTCGTCGAACAGGTTAAACCGATAGTCGAAGACGTCCGGAAGAACGGAGACGCCGCAGTTATCCGGTGGACGGAGAAATTCGACGGCGTTTTGCTTAAGAGCGAAAAGTTCAAGGCCACGCCGGCTGAGTTCGCCTCGGCGAAGAAACAGCTTTCGGCGCCTGTGCGGGCCGCGATCGAAAAAGCAGCTGCGAACGTGCGCAAATATCACGAGCGGCAGATGCCGCAGAGCCTGTGGCTCACCCCGATGGAACCGGGAG